>CAXDNE010000107.1:0-21668 GCA_963990595.1 uncultured Methylobacterium sp. | reverse complement strand
CCTCTCCCGCACGGGAGAGGGGACCCGCGCCCGGTCCCGCAGCCGTGTTTGGCGTCTCTTCGTGCAACCTCAAAGGCGCGCCCACAGATGCGGGCGGGCGGGTCGGGCCCTGCGGCACGAGATATTTCCGCAGCTCGTCCGGCTCGCGCACCGTCGCCGACAGCCCGATCGCCGCGAGCCCCGGGCTCAGCCGGTGCAGCCGCGCCAGGGCCAGCGACAGCAGGTCGCCACGCTTCGAGGTCACCAGCGCGTGCAGCTCGTCGAGGATCACGCAGCGCAGGCCCGAGAAGAAGTCCGTCGCCTCGCGATGGGCGATCAGCAGGGCCAGCTGCTCGGGCGTGGTCAGCAGGATGTCGGGCGGCCGGCTGATCTGGCGGGTACGCTTGTGGGCCGGCGTGTCGCCGGTGCGGGTCTCGACCCGGACGGGCAGGCCCATCTCGGCGATCGGCGCTTCGAGGTTGCGGGCGATGTCGACCGCTAGCGCCTTCAGCGGCGAGATGTAGAGGGTGTGCAGCCCCGTCGGCTTGAGCGTCTGCGGCCCGCGCCCCGCGAGGGCGACGAGGCTCGGAAGGAACCCAGCCAGCGTCTTGCCGGCACCGGTCGGCGCCACCAGCAGGGCCGAGCGGCCGGCCCCAGCGATCCGCAGCAGATCGAGCTGGTGCGGCCGCGGCGCCCAGCCGCGCCCGGCGAACCAGGCCCGGAACGTCTCCGGCAGGATCTCCGACGGGTCGCTCAGGCGAGCGCCATCAGGAAGCGGTCGATCAGCTCCAGGGCCCGCTCGCTCATCGGGCTCGGGTAGCGGGCGAAGACGTGGCAGCCGCCGGGATAGATCGCCGTGTGACCGCCATTGCCCGCCGCAGCCCAGCGGGCCGACATGTAGAGCGTGTCGTCGAGGAGCGGATCCATGGTGCCGATCGTGAACAGGGCCGGCGGCAGGCCCTTCAGGTCGGCGTAGATCGGCGACACGTCCGGCCGGCGCCGGTCGATGCCCTCGCGCACGTAGTCGTCGGCGAATTGGGTCAGGTCGCGGGTGTTCACGACGAGCCGCTCCTCACCCCAGTTGCGCACCGAGGGGGTCAGGCCGAGGTCGAAGAAGCCGGCATTGAGGTTGGCGCCCCGGAAGGCCCGCGGGAGGTTGTGCTTGTCGCGCAGCCGCAGCAGCACCATCACGGCCAGATGTGCCCCGACCGACTCGCCGCCGATCGTGAGCGCGTGGATCCCGAGCTCGGCCTTGCCCGGGCCGGCGAGCCAGAGGGCTGCGGCCTCGCAATCGAGGAGGGCGGCCGGATAGGGGTGCTCCGGGGCGAGTCGATATTCGACCGACAGGGCGATGAAGCCGCAGGAATCGGCGATCCGCTCCAGCCACGGGTCCTGCTCGTCGGCCGAGCCCCAGACCCAGCCGCCGCGATGGATATGGAGATAGGCGCCGCGCAGCTTCGTGCCGGGCTTCGGACGGATGACGCGGAGCTTGAGCGGACCACCCGGTCCGTCGATGGTCAGCCACTCGGCCCGCGCGCTGTGCGGCATCGCGGGCGCCGCCTTCGTGCCAGCCCGGCGCCGCTCGCGCACCTCCGCGATCGACAGCGACCAGGGATCGGGCAGGGCGGCATGGGCCGCGACGATCTCGGCATTGAGCCGGAGCGTCTCGGGATCGATCGTCGCCGGGTCGAACAGGGCGTGGTCGATCATCGTCTGTCTGGTCCCGTTGGCACTCAAAGCCTCTCACAAAACTCCCGGTCACGGGGAGTATTCCCTTGCGCCATGGAGGCGCAGCAGGCGTCTCGCGGGGTGCTCAATCCATCGCCCGCTCCGATATCTTGGCGAGACTGGCGCCGCTTGCCATCTGGGGTTCGCGGGAGAAACCCGCCAACGCTCGATCCGCCCTCGGGTTTCGACGCGGTGTGGTGAACCGGCCACGGTTCTGCCCGCTTCGTCGCCGATCCGAAAGCCTCAGGCTGCACGAGGATTCCATGCTCGTCGATCACAACCGACGCCGGCAAGGCTACGAGCCGGGTGCTGCGCCCCCGGACGGCGCCTCCGGCACGGGGCGCTATCGTCCGCAGGATTCGGCGCTCCGGCGCTTCCTGGGCGGCTCGCCGGCCGGGGTTTTCGCGCGCCTGCTGTTCCTCTCGGTGCTCGTCGGCGCCTTCATGTCCATGCTCGGCCTGACGCCGGGCCGCCTGTTCTGGCACCTCTACGATTCGGCCCGGGCGCTGATCGACGTCGGACTCGCCTCGCTGCACGATTTCGGCGGCTGGATCGTCGCCGGAGCGATCGTGGTCGTGCCGCTCTGGCTCATCGCGCGCCTGTTCGCAGTCTCGCGCTAGACGAGGCCGGGACGGCGATGCGGGTTCGCCCAACGGCCGCCGGGGCTGAGCGCGGCGCATGACGAACGCCCCCGCGGGGCCCGGCCGCCCGACGCACCGCCGCGTGCTGGCCCTGGCCCTCCCCATGACGCTCGCCAACGTCACGACGCCGATGCTCGGCTTTGTCGGCGCGGCGGTGATCGGCCGCCTCGGCGACGCGGCCCTCCTCGGGGCTGTCGCCCTCGGAGCCGTGATCTTCTGGTCCTTCGGCACGCTGCGCATGGCGACAGCGGGCCTGACCGCGCAGGCGGTGGGCGCCCGGGACGTCGCGGAGGTCGACCGGATCCTGGCCCGGACGCTCGCGGCGGGCGCCCTGATCGGCCTCGCCCTGGTGGTGCTCCAGTGGCCGCTGGCCCAGGCCGCCTTCGCGATCAGCGGAGCGAGCGCCACCGTGACCGCCGGCCTGGCGATCTACTTCCACATCCGGATCCTGTCGGCGCCCTTCGTTCTGGCAAATTACGGCGTGCTGGGCTCCGTGCTCGGGCGCGGGCGCACGGATCTCGGCCTCCTGCTACAGGTGGCGATCAATCTGACCCATATCGGCCTGACGCTGATTCTGGTTCTCGGCCTGGATCTGGGCCTGGCGGGTGCGGCGCTGGCGACCCTCGGCGCGGAGGCGATGGGACTCGGATCGGGGCTGATCGTGCTGGCACGCCTGGGCTCGAGGCCCTTCCGGGTCCCCCTGCGCGACCTGCGCGACGCGACGGCGATCCGCCGGACGCTCAGCGTCAATGTCGACGTGATCCTGCGGACGCTCGCGCTCGTCACCGGCATCGTCCTGTTCTCGGCGCTCGGTGCCCGACAGGGCGACGTCGTGCTCGCCGCGAATTCGGTCCTGTGGAATCTGTTCCTGATCGGCGGCTTCTTCCTCGATGGTTTCGCCACGGCCGCCGAGACCCTGTGCGGGCAGGCCGTCGGTGCCCGGGACGCGGCGGCGTTTCAGGCCGCGTCCGCCCTGTGCCTGCGGTGGTGCCTCGGCTTCGGATTCGGGATCAGCCTGCTCGCGCTCGCGGGCGGCCACGGCTTCATCGACTTCGTGACCACGAGCGCACCGGTGCGCGAGACCGCCCGGGCCTATCTGCCGCTCGCCGCATGCGCGCCCCTCGCGGCCGCAGCCCCCTTCGCCTATGACGGGGTCTATATCGGCGCGACCTGGACGCGGGCGATGCGCAACCTGATGCTCTGCGCGCTCGCGGCCTACTGCGCGATCCTCGGGGGCGTCCAGGCTTTCGGCTTCGGCAATGCCGGGCTGTGGCTCGCCTTCGTGGGCTTCCTGGGCGCCCGGGGCCTGGGCCAGGCGATCGCCTATCCGGCGCTCGCCCGCGCGACCTTTCCGGACCGCGCCCCGTCCGCCCTCGAGCCGGCGGCCTAGTGCGGATCCTTCCAGCCTGTGCCGGTCGAGGCCGACGGCGCGGCCTGGGCGGCGACGCTCCGGGCGCGCGGCGGGTCGGCTTCCGCGCGACGCGGAAGCGGTCGCCGGACGCCCGCATAGCGGTAGCGATGTCCCCTCCGGCTCCGGACATGGCGGCGCCGTTCCGCCGAGTTGGCAACGAACCCGCCGACCACCGCACCGGCGACCGCCCCGATCGGACCGCCCACCAGTGCCCCCGCCACGGCGCCGGAGCCGACACCCAGCGTCGTTCGGCTCTGCGCCTGGGCAGCCCCGGGCGCGACGAGCGCCCCGGCCACTGCGAGGACAACCAAACCTTTATACATGGTCGCGAATCCGGACTATCGGGATCGGTTTCGATCGGCCTTTAAGCGGCGGAACGTGACCAAACCGCGGCGTCGATTTTCAAGGACCGGCAACGGTATCAAACCGCCCACGGACTCACCGACCTCGACCATTGGGGTGTGGCGCGCCCGGCCGGGTCCACTAGGGTGCGGTGCAACGACGGAGGGTCGCCCGGCGGCCGACGAGGGAGAAGCCGATGGCAACGATGACGGACCTGCGCCTGCGCCGGAGCGTGCTGTACATGCCCGGCTCGAACCAGCGGGCGCTCGAGAAGGCGAAGACACTCCCGGTGGACAGCATCATCCTCGATCTGGAGGACGCCGTCGGGCCGGAGGAGAAGGAGATCGCCCGCGAGCAGGTCTGCGCGGCCGTCAAGAGCGGCGCCTACGGCAGCCGCGAGCTGGTGATCCGCGTCAACGCCCCTCAGACGCCCTGGGGCGAGGCCGATCTCGGCGCGGCCATCGAGGCCAAGCCCGACGCGATCCTGATGCCCAAGGTGTCGTCGCCCGCCGTGCTGGAGAGCATCGCCGACCGGCTCGAATCCCTCGACGCCCCGGAGGGCATCGCGATCTGGGCGATGATCGAGACGCCGGCCTCGATCCTCAACATCCAGGAGATCGCCCGCGCCAAGCGCGACCCGCGCAACCGTCTGACCTGCCTCGTGCTGGGCACCAACGACCTCGCCAAGGACACCTGGGCGAAGATCGTGCCTGGCCGCGTGCCGATGCTGCCCTGGATGATGATGGCGCTGGCCGCCGCGCGCGCCGAGGGGCTGGCGATCCTCGACGGCGTCTACAACGACATCGCCGATACCGAGGGCTGCCGCGAGGAGTGCCGGCAGGCCCGCGACCTGGGCTTCGACGGCAAGACCCTGATCCACCCGACGCAGCTGGAGCCCGCCAACACCTCCTTCGCCCCCACCGAGGAGGAGGTGCGCCGGGCCAAGCTCGTGATCGAGGCCTTCGAGCGGCCGGAATACGCCAAGCGCGGCGCCATCAAGCTCGAGGGCCGGCTCTACGAGCGGCAGCATCTCGGGGTGAACCGCCGCGCCGTCACCTGGGCCGAGGCGATCAAGGCGAAGGGGTTCTGAGCCGGCTCTCGCGGGATCGCGTCAGCGCCGCTCGCCGCGACGGCGGCGCTGACGGAGGGCGACGCTGACCGCGACCCTCAACCGGCGGTCTCGAAGCGCGTCCGCTGGGTGCGCGTGTCGCGGGCGGTGACGGCGATGCGGCCGGCCTCTTCGAGCCCAGCCACGGCCCGCAGGACGAGGGCGTGCTCGAGCCCGAAGGTCCGGGCGAAGGCGCGGCTGTCCCCGGGCAGGCCGAGATCGAGGGCCGCGAGCAGCCCCGCCTCCAGGGACGACAGCCCGGGATGCGCGGCCGAGACCCGGTCGAGGGCGGCGGCGAAGGCCGCCTCGTCGGGGTCCTGGCTCACGCCGCCGCGCGCGCCTGCAGGGTCACGAGCACCGACTTGGAGGTCGGCGTGTCGCTCTTCTCGCCGAAGGTCGAGAGCGGCACGAGCACGTTCAGCTCCGGATAATAGCCGGCGAGCGCGCCGCGGGGCATGTCGAAGGGTACGAGACGGAAATCCTCGGCCCGCCGGGTGATGCCGTCCTCATGCGTTCCGACGATGTCCACGCGCTCGCCGAGGCGGTCGCGGATCTCCGCGAGATCGTCGGGATGGGCGAAGAGCACGCGGCGCTCGCCGTAGACCCCGCGGTAGCGGTCATCGAGACCGTAGATCGTCGTGTTGTACTGGTCGTGGCTGCGGAAGGTCTGCAGCACGAACGTGTCGCGCGTCCGCTTCGCGATCTGGTGCTCGGTCTCGGCCGGCAGGGAATCCGCCGAGAAGGTGGCGCGGCCCGTGCCGGTGTCGAACACCCGCTCGGCGGCGAGGTTGCGCAGCATGAACCCGCGCGGCTTGCGCACCCGGCTGTTGTAGCCGGTGAAGCCGGGGATCGTGGCGGCGATCGCCTCACGGATCCGGTCGTAATCGGCCGCGAACCCGGCCCAGTCGATGGCCGACGCGCCGACCGTCGCCTGCGCCATCCCGGCGATGATGGCGATCTCGGAACGCAGCATCTTCGAGGCCGGCTTGTTGATGCCCCCGGACCCGTGGACCATGCTCATCGAATCCTCGACGGTCACGATCTGGATCTTACCCTCTGCGTTCCGGTCGATCTCCGTGCGGCCGAGGCAGGGCAGCAGGTAGCCGATCGCGCCGGGCACCAGATGGGCGTGGTTGAGCTTCGTGGCGATGTGCACGGTCAGCCGGCACGAGGCCAGCGCCTGCGCCACCACCGGGGTATCGGGCGTCGCCCGCAGGAAGTTGCCGCCGAGCCCGATGAACGCCTTGGACGACCCGTCCCGCATGGCGCGGATCGCCGCCAGGACGTTGTGGCCGTGCCGGCGCGGCATGGCCAGCCCGAAATGCTGCTCCAGCGCGTCCAGGAAGGAGGCGGGGGGACGCTCGTTGATCCCCACCGTCCGGTCGCCCTGCACGTTGGAATGGCCGCGCACGGGGCAGAGGCCCGCGCCCGGCCGGCCGAGATGGCCGCGCAGGAACAGGAGATTGGCGATCTCCCGGATGGTCGCCACGGAATGGCGGTGCTGGGTCACGCCCATGGCCCAGGTGGCGATGACCCGCTGCGCCCCGAGATAGACGTCCGCCATGGCGGCGATCTCGTCCATGGTCAGGCCGGACTGGTCGAGGATCGCGTCCCAGGACGTCGCCGCCACGGCCGCGCGATAGGCGTCGAGCCCGGCGGTGTGATGCTCCAGGAAGGCGCGATCGAGGAGCGACGGGCGCCCGGCCGCGATGGCCTCGGCGTCCCGGGCGAAGACCATCTTGGCGATGCCCCGGAAGGCGGCCATGTCGCCGCCCGCATGCGGCTGCAGGTAATGGCTGGCGATGGGCCGGCTGGCGCCGCGCAGCATCTCGACGGTGTTCTGCGGGTCGGCGAAGCGCTCGAGGCCGCGCTCGCGCACCGGGTTCAGCACCACGACCTTCGCCCCGCGCTCGGCGGCCCGGCGCAGGTCGCCCAGCATGCGCGGATGGTTGGTGCCGGGATTCTGGCCGACGCAGAAGATCGCGTCCGCCTTCTCGAAATCCTCCAGCAGGACCGTGCCCTTGCCGACGCCGATCGCCTCCGTGAGCGCGATGCCGCTCGCCTCGTGGCACATGTTCGAACAGTCGGGGAAGTTGTTGGTCCCGTAAGCCCGGGCGAAGAGCTGGTAGAGGTAGGCGGCCTCGTTCGAGGCCCGGCCCGACGTGTAGAACTCGGCCTGATCCGGATGGTCGAGCCCGCGCAGGGTCGCGCCGATCTCCGCGAAGGCCTCGTCCCAGCTCACCGGCAGGTAGCGGTCGCTCGCCGCGTCGTAGCGCATCGGATGCGTGAGGCGGCCCTCGCCCTCCAGGGCGTAGTCGCTCCAGGTCCGCAGCTCCGTGAGCGTGTGACGCGCGAAGAAGGCGGGCGGCGTGCGCTTGTCGGTGGCCTCCCAGGAGACCGCCTTCACGCCGTTCTCGCAGAATTCGAACGACGAGCCGTGCTCCGGGTCACCCCAGGCGCAGCCGGGGCAGTCGAACCCGTCGGGTTGATTGGCCTTCAGCAGGGCGCGGGCGCCGGTCAGCGGTGCGCGGCTCCCGAGCAGGTGCTTGCCACAGCTCTTCAGAGCGCCCCAGCCGCCGGCGGCGGATGAGCGCTTGGAAGACCCCTCAGACTGGGCCATGAACCGTCCTGAACTTGCAGATGCGACCGATCTCGCAGGGGCGAGATAAGCGCGCGCGCGCCGCCGTCACAATGGCGCGCCTGCGCAGGCCCCTCATGCACGGGGCACAGGCTAAGCTGCCGCTCCGCAAAGCCTTTCTAAACTGCGGCGGCGCCCGATCAGGCGGCGCGGGCGAGTTCCGCAGCGTCGCGGCCGACCACCTGGGCCAAGCTCGTCACGCGGTCCCGGTTCATCCGCTCCAGAAGACCGGCCTTGATGCGCCCGACGAGCCCCGGCCCTTCGTAGACGAGGGCCGAATAGAGCTGCACGAGGCTCGCGCCAGCGCGGATCTTGATCCAGGCAGCCTCCGCGGAATCGACGCCGCCGACCCCCACCAGGGGCAGGCTGTCGCCGCCCCGCAGGCGCGTCTGGGCCAGCATGCGGGTCGCCGGCCCGAACAGGGGCCGACCGGACAGGCCTCCGGTCTCCCGCGCCAGCCGTTGCTCCACGAGGCTCGCCGGCCGCGCCACGGTGGTGTTGGACACGACGAGGGCCTGGACCCCGCGCCGCTGGGCGGTGGCGCAGACCGCGTCGAGCGCGTCCAGCGCCATGTCGGGGGCGATCTTCAAGAGGATCGCGGCCGAGGCGCCCGCTTCATCCCGGGCCTCGATCGTCCGGGCGAGCAGTTCGTCCAGGAACGCCTCGCCCTGAAGGTCGCGCAGACCCGGCGTGTTGGGCGAGGAGACGTTGACGGTCACGAAATCCACCAGCGGCGCGAGCGTCGCGGTGCAGGCCGCGTAATCGGCAAGGCGGTCGGTCGAATCCTTGTTGGCGCCGATATTGACGCCGACGATGCCGGGCCGGCCCTTCCGGGCGCGGAGCCGGGCGGCCACCACGGCCAGCCCCTCGCTGTTGAGGCCGTAGCGGTTGATCACGGCGCGGTCGGCGGTGAGGCGGAAGACCCGCGGCTGCGGGTTGCCCGGCTGCGGACGCGGCACGACCCCGCCGACCTCGACGAAGCCGAAGCCGAGGCCGAGCAGCGCGTCGGGCACCCGTGCGCCCTTGTCGAAGCCGGCCGCGAGGCCGACCGGGTTGGGAAAGCGGCGGCCCAGCAGATCGACCGCGAGAAGCGGGTCGTCCTCCGGCCTGCGGGCGGGCGGCAGGAGCGCCAGAGCGCGCAACGTCAGGTCGTGCGCGCGCTCGGCATCGAGCCGGTGGAGCAGGGGCCGGACCAGCGGGAAGGCGAGGTCGATCATGCCGGGATCAGTCCCGCCGGGAAGATGTGGCGGCCATCCGCGCCCACCGGCAGCTCGGAGACCGATGTCACGGCCGCGAGGGGCAGCGCGCCGTACAGGTGTGGGAACAGATCACCGCCCCGGGAGGGCTCGTAGCGCAGACCGTCCCCGAGACGGCCCGCCTCGACGGCGACGAGGAGCAGGTCGTGCTGTCCGGCGAAATGCCGGGCCGCCGTCTCGGCGACCTGGGCAGCCGTGGAGAAGTGGATGAAGCCGTCCTGCCGGTCGATCGGCGCCCCCGCGAATTGGCCGGCGGCCTCGGCTTCGCGCCACAGCGCGCGGGGACAGATCTTGTAGATGAGCGGCATCGAAACTCCCAGACGATCGACGCGTCGATAGAGGCGCCCCCGGCCCGCGGCAACACCCGGCCCGCGACCGATTCGAGGAGCGATTGCATTCTGCGGCCCGTAGTTCTACTTTCCTACGACTAGGCTGAGCGTCACAGAGCCGTGTCCGAACCGGGAGACCCGCTCCGGATCGTGAAATGTCTAGTATTTCCGCGCGTACCCGGCGGGTGCTGACGGTACCCAGCGGGAAGATCGTCTCTTCGCCTCCGAGGCAGCCGGATGCCGGCTGACGAGACGGGGGCGCCGGCCCGCCCAGGGTGAGCCTCCGAGCCCGCTATGCTGTCGCACGAGCAGATCTGGAACGCCATCGACCGTCTCGCCGAACGCCACGGCTACTCGGCCTCCGGTCTCGCCCGGCGCGCCGGCCTCGATGCGACGAGCTTCAACCGCTCGAAGCGCGTGGGCGCCGACGGACGCAAGCGCTGGCCGTCGACGGAGTCGGTCTCGAAGGTCCTGGCCGCGACCGGGTCCAGCCTGGACGAGTTCCTGCGGCTCATCGAGGCCCGGGAGATCCCGGCCCGCACGATGGTTCCGCTGATCGGCCTGACGCAGGCCGGCGCCGGCCGCCTGTTCACCGACGAGGGCATGCCCACCGGCGGCGCCGGCTGGGAGGAGATCGAGTTTCCGGATCTCGGCGAGGAGCGGGCCTTCGCGCTCGAGATCCAGGGGGATTCCATGCTGCCCCTGTTCCGGGACGGCGACGTGCTGATCGTCTCGCCCACGGCCAGCGTGCGCAAGGGCGACCGCGTCGTGGTCCGCCTGCATGGGGGTGAGGTCCTCGCCAAGGAGTTGAAACGGCGCACGGCGCGGACCGTGGAGCTGGCCTCGCTCAATCCGGAGCACGAAGACCGGATTTTGAACCTCGGCGAGGTGGCCTGGATGGCCCGGGTGATGTGGGTCCGCCAGTAGCGCGGCACGCCGCGCGCGAAGACCCGATCGCGGACCGAGGCTTGGCCGGGACGCCGTTCGTCGCTATCGGTGACCCGTCGCGGGCCTTCCGCATCCGCTGAGCGCGAACGCACCATGGCGCAGCCCAGGACGGATCACGCGGCCGCCGAAGGCGTGCCGCTCACGGACGAAGCTCTCAGGCTCCTCGACGCGCTGCCCGCGCCGAGCCTCCTGCTCGACGCGCAGGGGCGGATCCTGCACGTCAATCCCGCCTTCGAGCGCCTCACCGGATTCCCGGCGGCGGAACTGGTCGCGCAGGGCCTCGACCTGATCCGGGCGCCGCGAGCGGCCGCGCCCGATCCGGACCACGACGGCGAGGAGACATTCCTGGCCACGCGCGCCGACGGGACCAGCTTCTGGGCCTGCCTCGCCACGGCGCCGCTGCCCGGCACGGCCTGCCGCATCGGCCAGATCCTCGACGTCACCGCGCGCCGCGAGGCGGAGGGCGCCCTCGCGCTCTCCCGCCAGCGCGAGGCGCTGGGGCTACTGACCAACAGCGTGGCGCACGAGTTCAACAATTTCCTCCAGATCCTGATCGGCTACATCGACGGGCTGAAACGCCGGCTCGGCGACCGCCCGGAGCCGTTCATCCAGCGGGCGCTCTCCCGGTCGGCCGACGCCACCGAGCGGGCCGCGATCCTCACGCGCCAGCTGCTCGCCTATTCCCGGCGCATCGCCCCGGAGGTGCGCGCGGTGGATCTCGACGCCATCGTGGCGGAGGTCGCGGAGCGCCTCGCCCCCGATCTCCCGCCCGGGATCCGCCTCACCGTGACGGCGACACCCGGCCTGCCGCGGGCGATCAGCAATCCGACCCAGATCGAGTTCGCTCTGCGGCATCTGGTCGCCAATGCCTGCGAGGCGATGCCGTCGGGCGGGACCTTGACCCTCTCGACCTTCCGGGTCGATCCGGGCGAGCGGGTGATGCAGCAGCCCGGCGAGGGCAGCGTCGGGATCATCGTCGGCGATACCGGGCAGGGCATGTCGCCCGAGATGCTGGCCCGGGCCCTGGCGCCGTTCCAGACCAGCCACGAGGCCGGGCGCGGGGCTGGCCTCGCGATCGTCCACGGTCTGATGAAGCGCCAGAACGGGACCATCACCCTCGACAGCCGCACCGGAGAGGGCACCCAGGTCCGGCTCTCGTTCCCCGCAGCGCCGGAGCGCACGCTCCACTGAATCCCGGCGGATTCACGGCAAACGTCATTTCGGCGCCACCGGGCCGGACTAAAACCCGGTCTCGGCCGTTCCCATATCGTTGCTGGCGCTCTGCGCCGTTCGGTTCTCGTCCTCAGAGGCGTGTACATGCTGACCCAGACTTCGCGCCGCCGGCGCGTGGCCGCCCTCCTGGCGGTGGCCGCCGCCCTGAGCGTCGCGGCTCCCGTCGCCGAAGCCCGTCCGGGCGGCGGCGGATCTTTCGGTTCCCGCGGCTCGCGCACCTACACGGCGCCCTCCGCCACGCCGACCGCCCCGGGCGGCGGCATGTCGATGCAGCGCTCGCAGACCGCACCGTCCCCCGGCATGGGCAGCCCCGGCATGCAGGCTCCGGCAGCGCCCGGCCGCCGGTTCGGCGGCGGCTTCTTCGCGGGCCTCCTCGGCGCCGGCCTGCTCGGTGCGCTGCTCGGCGGCGGCTTCTTCGGCGGCCTCGGCGGCCTCGCATCGATGATCGGCCTGCTGTTCCAGGTCGGGCTCCTGGTCCTCGTGGTGATGCTGGCCCTGCGCTTCTTCCGCCGTCGGAGCGAGCCCGCCGGCGCCGGCGCGCCCTACGCGCGCTCCTCCTTCGACGGCCAGCCGGGCCGGGGCGGTCCGATGGGCGGTGCGCCCGGCGGTCCCGGGGCCGGCATGGCCGGCGGGCAGCGCCCGCCGCAGGCCCGCCCGGTGCAGATCGGTCCCGCCGACTACCAGGCCTTCGAGCGGCTGCTCGGCGACATCCAGGACGCCTATTCCCGCGAGGACCGGGTGACGCTGGGCAATCTGTCGACGCCCGAGATGGTGAGCTACTTCGACGAGGAGTTGCGCAACAACGCGGCCCGCGGCGTGGTGAACAAGATCTCCGACGTGAAGCTGCTCCAGGGCGACCTGGCGGAAGCCTGGGGCGAGGATCGCACCGACTACGCGACCGTGGCGATGCGCTACGCCCTCAAGGACGTGATGGTGGAGCGCGCCAGCGGCCGCGTCGTCCAGACCGATTCCTCCGAGGCGGTCGAGCTCTGGACCTTCCTGCGCCAGCCCGGCCGCGGCTGGGTGCTCTCGGCGATCCAGCAGACCCGCTGATCGCGACGCGCTCCGGCCTCCGGGCCGGAGACACCGCGCTCTCATTCAGGCCGGCGCCGTCACCATGGCGCCGGCTTTTCTGTGCGCGTCCCACAGGTTGGCGAGGTCCACGAACCCCGCCACCGGGATCTCCTCGGCCCGGGCCGTCTCGGCCAGGCCCGCCGCGGCCAGAAGGGCCCCGGCCTCCGGGGTCAGCGCCTTCAGGCTCTGGCGCAGCATCTTGCGGCGCTGGCCGAACGCCGCCCGGGTCACCGCCTCCAGCGCGCCGGCCCGGCAGGGCAGGGGGTGCGCACGGGGCACAAGCCGCACCACGCTCGACGTGACCTTCGGGGGCGGCACGAAGGCCGAGGGACTGACATCGAACAGGATGTCGGCCCGGGTGCGCCAGCCGCAGAGCACGCCGAGCCGGCCGTAATCGGCGCGCTCCTCCGGCCCGGCGACGATCCGCTCGGCCACCTCCCGCTGAAACATCAGCACAGCCTGGTCCCACCAGGGCGGCCAGACCTCGCCGTCGAGCCAGCCGGTGAGCAAAGCCGTCCCGACATTGTAGGGCAGGTTGGCGACGATCCGAGCCGGGCCCGATCCCACGAGCGGACGCGGGTCGAAGGCGAGGGCGTCGGCATCGATCACGTCGAGCCGGCCGGGATAATGCGCGGCGATCTCGGCGAGCGCCGGCAGGGCGCGCGGATCGCGCTCGATCGCGATCACCCGCGCCGCCCCCTCGGCGAGGAGCGCCCGGGTCAGGCCGCCGGGGCCGGGACCGACCTCCACCACCGTCACGCCGTCGAGCGGCCCTGCGGCGCGGGCGATCCGGCCGGTGAGATTGAGGTCGTACAGGAAGTTCTGGCCCAGCGCCTTCTTGGGCTCCAGGCCGTGCCGCGCCACGACCTCGCGCAGCGGCGGGAGCCCGTCGCCGGCGCTCAAGGCTCGGCCCTCACAACTCGTCCTCCGGGTCGAAGTGCCGGGCGCCGGCGGGCTTGGGCCTGCCGGCATAGACGCTGAACGGGATGACGTCGGCCCCGCCGGGTACGGCCGCGCTGCGGGCAGCGGCGTTGGCCGCGAGCCGATCCGCGAGGCGCAGCGCCGCGATCAGGCTGGCGGGCCGCGCGATCCCCGCGCCGGCGATGTCGAAGGCGGTGCCGTGATCCGGCGACGTGCGCACGAAGGGCAGCCCCAGGGTGACGTTGACGCCGTCATCGAACGCGATCGTCTTGATCGGGATCAGCGCCTGGTCGTGGGTCGGCGCCAGGGCGACATCGTAGGTCCGCCGCGCACGAGCATGGAACAGGGTGTCGGCGGGGAGCGGCCCGCGGATGTCGATGCCCTCGGCGCGCAGCCGCGCCACCGCCGGCGCGAGCACGTCCCGGTCCTCGTGGCCGATCGTCCCGGCCTCGCCCGCATGCGGGTTCAGCCCGGCGAGGACGAGGCGCGGCTCCGGCAGGCCGAAACGCTCCCGGAGATCGCAGGCCACGATGCGGGCGGTCTCCTCGACGAGATCCTGGGTGAGCAGGCCGGGCACATCCTTGAGCGGGACGTGGATCGTCACAGGCACCACGGAGAGCTCCGCGCTCCAGATCATCATCACCGGCCGCGGCGGCGTCCGGCCGGCCGGGACCGACAGGGCGGCCAGGAACTCGGTATGGCCGGGATGGGCGAAGCCCGCCCGGGTCAGAACGAACTTGGCGATCGGGTTGGTCACCACGGCGCTGGCCCGCCCGGCCTTCACGAAGCCCACCGCGGCCGCGATCGACTCGATGGTCGCGCCGGCATTGGCGGAATCCGGCACGCCGGGCTCGGCCGTGACGGTGGCGCCGCTCGGCAGCGGCACCACCGGCAGGGCGCGCGGGAACACCGCGGCGGCGGTTTCGGGGTCGATCTCGGCCACCGGCACCGGACGATCCAGGCGGTGCGCGAGGCGCTCGACGAAGGCCGGGTCGCCCACGAGGAAGAACGGCGGCAGCGGATCCGCGCCGCCGCGCCCGAGCCAGGCGCTGAGCGCCAGTTCCGGGCCGATCCCGGCAGGGTCCCCGAGGGTGAGGGCGAGAGGCGGCATGGACGGGTCTATAGCGCCCCCGCGACCCGGGCGCATCCTCGCCGACACCCCCGAAGACGATTACCGCACCGCGGCGATGCCGTCCGCCGTGTTGGCGGTGCCGACGTTCTGGCGCAGATCCGCCTCGCCCAGCGTCTTCAGCTCCACGCGCAGCAGCACGGTCTGGTTGCGCTCGCGCACGCCCGTGGCGGTGGCGATCGGCGAGTTGATGTAGTTCAGCGAGATGGTGGTGCACTCGTCCTGATAGCCACCGCCGAAGCTCGCCCCGGAGAGATAGAACCGCCCCGGGTTCTGGTAGACCGGAACAAGGCCGACCGGGTTCGCCAGATAGGAGGCCAGCGCGTCCTGATAGGTGTTGCGCACGTCGAGATAGTGCGTGAGGTCGACGAGCAGCGAGCCCGAGAGGAACCAGTTCGGCGTGATGTTGTAGGTGGCGGTGGCGGTGATGCCCTCGCGGTAGTGGCTGTAGCCGAGCAGCGGCTGCGCCTCGTAATAAGAGTAGAAGGCCGACAGGGTCAGCGGCAGGAAGGGTGCGAACCGCGCCGTCGCCCCGGTCTCGAACCGCGCCACGTGGAAGTCGGACTGGGCGAACCGGGCGCGGCTGATGAAGGTGATGTTCTGGTTCGGCGACACCTGGAAGCGGCCGACGAAGTCGGAACGCTGGGTCTCGAGGCCGGAATCGAGGCCGACATTGGCGATGTCGCCGCGGCGGAAGGAGTTCACGCCGGCGAGCTGGATCGACTCGCCGAACAGCACGTTCGCGTACCAGCCGGACGGGGTGACGACGGAGTACTGCCCGCCGAGATTGGTGCGCACGCCGCCCTCGACCCGGTCGTAGCCCGAGAACTTGTCCCACTCGAACAGCGACGTGTCGTCGAAGACGAGGCTCTGCGCGTCCTCGTTCGGCAGGTGGCCGATCCGGGTCTCGGAGGGCCGCGCGATGACCTGCCCGATCGGCTCCAGGGTGTGGACGCCCAGCGCCCCGAAATTGGCGACGAACGGATAGCGGTAATCGAGGCCGACCGCCGGCATCACGCGGCCGGCGAACCCGTCGTCGATCGTCGCCACCTGGGGCGCGAGGTTGTTCTGGTAGCCCGAGAAGCTCGGATTGGTGAAGAACGCGTCCGTCCGGAGATAGGCGAACGGCGTGAATTTCTGGCCCCAATCGTCGATGAAGCTGCGCCGCCAGGACAGCTCCGCGGAGGCGCGGGTGTTGTTGCCGGCGAGCCCCTGGATCAGGCAGGTGCCGCGCTGGAACACCGTGCAGGTCTGGTACAGCGGGAAGCTGATACCGTTGATGCTCGGCGAGAACACGTAGCTCAGAGTGCGCGGCAGGCCCTGATACTGGGTCGTCTCGCGGTTCAGGCTCGTGATGTTCGCCTGGAAGCGCACCTCGCCACCGATCTCCGCCGGGCCGTTGACGCGCTTGTCGTAGTCGATGACTGGGGCGACGATCGGCTGCTGCTTCTGCCAGTCGAAGCTCGACAGGCCCTTGAAGTAGTAGCCCCGCGCCTCGAACCACGAGCGGTCGCCCTGGCCGATCAGGAACGCCGTCGAGGTCGCCTCACGGAAGTAGTCCGTGGTGATGTTCTGGTTGCGGATCCGGTAATTGTCGAGGAACCACTTGTCGGTGACGCCGACGAGGTCCCAGCCGGTGCGCCAGCGCGGGTTGATGTAGAACCGGCCCTGGGATTCGACCGAGCCGCGGAAGTCGCGATCGCCGGCGCCGAGCGGGCTCGGCAGGAAGGCCGAGGGTGTCGTCTGCGAGATGCCCGACAGGCGGATATTGTAGAAGCCGTTGTCGACCCGCTGCCGGAACTCGCCCTGCGCGAGCAGGCCCTGCCGGCTGAGCAGGGTCGGCGTCAGCGTCAGGTCGTAGTTCGGCGCGAGGTTGATGAAGTAGGGGAGCGACACGCCGTTGCCGAGCGCGGTCGTCGTGACGAAGCGCGGCGTCAGGAAGCCGGTCTTGCGCTTCACCGTCGGGTCCGGCGCCTCGAAATACGGCAGGTAGGCGACCGGGATCCCGGCGATCTCCAGCGTGGAATCGTCGAAGTAGACCGTGTGGGTCTGGTTGTCGTGGATGATCTTCTTCGCCTTGATCTGCCAGAGCGGCGGCGTCTCGGGATTGTCCTTACAGGGCTCGCAGGCGGTGTAGCTGCCGGACTCGAAGCTCGTCTGCTCGCCGTTCAGGCGCTCGGCCCGCGGGGCGGAGAAGCGGGTGCGCACGGTCTCGAACTTGCGCTGGACCGTCTGCTGGCCGCGGAAGGCATCGACGAAGCCGGTCTTGAAGTCGTCGGTGAGCTCCATGCGCTCGCCGGTCACGACGCCGCCATCGGCCTCGGTGAGGCGGACATTGCCCTCCGCGAAGACGCGCCCGGTGTCGCGGTCGTAACGGACACGATCGGCCTGGAGGGTCCGCGGGCCGTAATGCAGCTCCGCATTGCCCCGCGCCGTCACGGTGCTGTGGTCGTTGTCGTAGATCAGCTCGTCGGCCTCGACGAGGAGCTTGTCGCCGGGCTTCCCGGCCTTGACGGCCGGCAGGCCCTGGGCATGCGCAGCCACCCCCGGCGCCAGCGGAGCGACGAGCGCGAGCGCGGCCAGAAGGCCCGCCTTCCGCAGGATGTCGGCGACCTTACGCAACGCGCGTCCCAACCCCTGTGACGTTTGCCGCCACGAACCTCAACCACCCGTCTCCCTGCCCGCGAAGGATCGCGCGGTCAGCCGTCTTCCTGGTACAGAAGCGTGAGCGTACCGAGAAGACTGCCTACCACGGCCGGGAACCAGGCCGCCACCGGTGCGGCGACGAGTCCGGACGCGCCCAGCCCCTCCATGACCTGTCGGACCACGTAGAGGGCGAAGCCGGCCGCGACACCACCGAGGACGAGTTTGCCAACACCACCAAAGCGGAAGAACCGTAAGGAAACGGTTGCAGCCACGATGACCATGGCGACGAACAGGACCGGTCTTGCCCACAGGACATCGTACTGGAGGCGATAGCGGGTGGCATCCAGACCGGCCCGCTCGGTCCGCGCGATGGTTGTGGGAAGTTGCCAGAAAGGCACAGATTCCGGCGGGGTGAAGCGCTGCCGCACCTGACCGGGATCGAGGTTCGAGGCGATCAGGTAGGTGTCGAACGACTCAGGCGGCGCGTCCGGTGTGAGAACCCGCACATCGGACAGCTCCCAGAAGCCGTCGTGGAGCGTGGCGCGGGCCGCCACCAGCTGCTCGGCGAACTTGCCCGCCTGGTCGAAGGTGAAGACCGCGACGCCCGACAGGGTCGTAGTCCCCTCCACGGCGGTCTCGGCGCGCAGGATCGCCTCGCCGTCGGGGCCTCTCTGGCGGATCCAGAGGTCCTTGCCGGAGCTCGCCTTGGTCGATTTGGCGAAGATCCTCGCCTCGATCTCGGTGGAGCGCTGCTTCAGCATCGCCGAGACGGGGTTGTAGATCCCCACCGCCGCCGCGCCGAGCGCCAGCGCCACGAAGAAACCTGGCTGCAGGAACTGCCAGGCCGAGATCCCCGCGGCGCGGGCGACGACCAGCTCCAGCTTGCGCGAGAGCTGGAGCAGGGCCGCCATCGAGCCGAACAGGACCGCGAAGGGCAGAACGCCTTCGGCCACCGCGGGGGTGCGATAGAGCGAGAGCTGCGCCATCAGCCCCGTGGTCGCGCCCTCGGCCTCGCCGGCGCGCCGGAGCAACTCGACGAAGTCGAGGGTGTAGACCAGCGCGAAGACGGTGACGAACACGCCGAGCACGGTGCGGGCGAACCGGGCGGCGAAGTACCGCCCGAGGGTTGGACCGATCAGCATGGCCGGATCAGGCCGCCGGCGCGAGGCGCTGGCCGCGCATCAGCCCCCGCACGCCGCGGGCCAGGGCGGCGTTGAAGGCCCGCACCCGCGGCCCGAAGAAGATCAGGAGGCAGGACAGCGCGATGGCGAGGAGCGGCACGCCGTAGACGGCGATGACCGCCCCCTGACTGCGCGCGGCGGCGCTGACCGCCGCGAAGCCCCCGATCCGCAGCCCCACCACGGCGAGGATCGCCCCGGCGACGGCGAGGCCGCGGCCCTGGCGGGTGGTACGGGGGTCGCCGAGCGCCGCGAAGGCGATGAAGACGAGCGCCAGGGGATAGAGGCACGCGGAGAGCCGGTCATGCAGTTCGGCCCGGAAGCGGCCCTTCTGGAGCTTGTAGTAGCCCTCGGTCTGGTCGGGGAACAGCAGCTGCGCCGTCGAGCGCTCCCGCGGCTTGTAGATCGTGTCGGAATCCGGGGGCGCGAAGGCCGCGAGATCGATCGTGTACCGCTCGAAGGTCAGGATCGAGGAATCGCGCGAGTCCTTCTGCTGCTGGTGGACGCTGCCGTTCTCCAGGATCAGGTAGCTCTGGCCGTCGACATCGACGGCGTTGCCCCGCTCGGCGAGATAGACCTTGGTCTTCCCGGCCTCCCGCCGGTCCTGGATGAACAGCCCCTTCAGGGCGCCGCCCGGTCCGCGCTCGCGGAAGTGGAAGGTGATGCCGTTGTCGAGCTGGGTGAACTGCCCCTCCTTGACGACGTTGGCGATGAAGTCGCCGCGGACCCGGGTGATCACGTCGCGCAGCTCCTGGAAGCTCGCCGGCATCACGACCACCACCAGGAATCCGACCACGAAGCTGACGATCATCGCCAGGGTCAGGAACGGCCGCAGAAGCGAGCGTGGCGGCATCCCGGCCGCCGACATGACGATCAGCTCGGAATCGCCGTTGAGCTTGTTGAGCGCGTAGACGGTGCCGATGAACAGGGCCACCGGCGCGATCACCACGAGCAGCGTCGGCAGGGACAGGCCGGTCACGAACAGGAAGACCAGCAGCGTCTGCCCCTTGGCGGTCACGAGGTCGAGCTCGCGCAGGGCCTGCGTCAGCCAGATCGTCCCGGTCAGCCCGACCAAGCAGGCGATGGTGGCGCCCAGGGCGATCCGAAAGATATAGCGTTCGATCTGCCTCATCGGCCCGGCAGTTCCGCTCGTCCTCTCGCGCCCTCGGGCTGGCAGGGACGCGATAAAAGGGGCGATTCCAGGGCTGTCGCGCCGCGTTGCGTTCTCCGCCTCAGCGGCTACACAGGGCGGAGGGCCTGTGCGGCGCGCAGGTGCGTAGTACAGCTCCGGGATAACGGGCAGGGCGACGGGTATGGCGGACGGTATCGAGATCGGTTTCGGCCCCCTGGAGCAGAGCGGCCAGGGCCCTGGTGGAGCGGGCGATCTCGTGGTCTTCGTCGGCGACGATCTCGCCCTGGGACGGGCTGCCCGCGACGCGCTGGGCACCGCCGGGGCGGATCTCGTCGCCCGGGCCGCCGGGTCCGAGAAGTTCAAGGGACGCTCCCTCACCGCCCTGACCCTGCCGGCCCCGTCGGGGATCAGCGCGGATCGCCTCGTGGTGGTCGGCCTCGGCTCCGACAAGGACCGCGCCAAGATCGACTGGCCGGCGCTCGGCGGCTTCACCGCCAGCAAGGTCGCGGGCCGCTCGGCCCGGGTGGTGCTCGACTGGCCGGGCGCGACCGTCACGGCGGCGCAGGCCGGCGAATTCGCCCTGGGCGCGCGCCTGCGCACCTACACGTTCGACCGCTACAAGACCAAGAAGAAGCCCGATGCCGACGACAAGGCCGGGACTGCGCTGACCCTGCTGCTGGCCGAGCACGGCCCGGCGGCGCGCGAGGGTGAGGCGGCCCGGACGCTCTCGGACGGCGTGATCCTGGCGCGCGATCTCGTGAACGAGCCGCCGAACGTGCTCTTCCCGGAGGAATTCGCCCGGCGCGCCTCGGAGCTCACCAAGCTCGGCGTCGAGATCGAGGTGCTGGAGCCCGCACGGATGCGCGAGCTCGGCATGGGCGCGCTGCTGGCCGTGGCGCAGGGTTCGGCCCGCGAGCCGCGCCTCGTGATCATGCGCTGGAACGGCGGCCCCGCCGGCGAGGCGCCCCTGGCCTTGATCGGCAAGGGTGTGGTCTTCGATTCCGGCGGCGTCTCGATCAAGCCGGGCGGCGGCATGGAGGACATGAAGGGCGACATGGGCGGGGCGGCCGCCGTGGTCGGCGCCCTGCACGCGCTCGCCGCCCGCAAGGCGCGCTGCAACGTGGTCGGCGCCATCGGCATCGTGGAGAACATGCCGGATGGCGGCTCCTACCGCCCCTCGGACATCCTGACCTCGATGTCGGGCCAGACCATCGAGGTGATCAACACCGACGCCGAGGGCCGGCTCGTGCTCGCCGACGTGATCACCCACGTCATCCGCAGCGCCAAGCCCAAGGCGATCGTCGACCTCGCGACGCTGACGGGCGCGATCATCGTGGCGCTGGGCCAGGACATCGCCGGCATGTTCTCGAACGACGACACGCTCGCGGACAACATCCACGCCGCCGGCGAGGCGACCGGCGAGAAGGTCTGGCGGATGCCGCTGATCCCCGCCTACGACAAGGCGATCGATTCCAAGTTCGCCGACATGAAGAACACCGGCGGCCGTCACGGCGGCGCCGCCACCGCGGCCTCGTTCATCAAGCGCTACGTCGAGGACGTGCCGTGGGCGCATCTCGACATCGCCGGCGTGGCGATGTCGTCGAATGCCAGCGAGATCAACCGCAGCTGGGGCGCGGGCTGGGGCGTGCGCCTGCTCGACCGGCTGGTCCGGGACCATTACGAGGCGCGGTAGGATCGCGCCGGCCGTCCAGGCTGGCGGTGATCGGGCCCGCTCCGCTGAGCGGGCCGACCCCGCATCTAGGACGCCGCGCCCGGCTCGGGATCCCGCATGATGCCTGCGCAACCGAACGCCGCGCTCGATCCGGCCCGGATGACCGGCGCGGCGCGCGAGCGCCGGGGCGGCGGCCTCCTGGCGGCGTCGGGGCCGATCCTGGCCATGCTGGCCGTCCTGGCGCTCGTCGCCGCCACCGGCTTCAGCCAGCGCTCGGCGGTGCCGGAATCGGTCGAGCCCTGG
>CAXDNE010000106.1:0-21751 GCA_963990595.1 uncultured Methylobacterium sp. | reverse complement strand
CGAGATTGCCTCTTGTCTCGTGGGCTCGGAGATGTGTATAAGAGACAGACGTGCCAAAAGGGGGGTGCCGGACAATTCTCGGAAGACGAAGCCCCTGCGGGCCCGGGATCGAGACCTCGATCCTGTGATCCTAAGATGGGTGCCCGGACCGCCCACGGCAACGCCGCGCCGGCGCTCCTCAACAGGCGTGATCAGCCGGTGGAGGCGATCTTCCGGATCCGGTCGACCGCCTGATCCACGTCGAAGCCCGGCGCGACGATCTCGTCCAGCGTGAACGGGCAGGCCCGCGGCAGGGTCAGGTTCACCTGTCCCTCCTGCGGCGCCAATTCGGGCGTCTCGGCGTCGCGGACCGCCAGCGTCCAGGCCCCGTCCATGCGCAGGCGCGCCGGGTCGGGCGGATCCCCCGCGAGCGCCGCGAGCTTGGCGCGCCCCGCGTCCCGGCAGGCGAGGCTCGCCGCGTCGTCCGAGAGGAGGGCCGCCTTGACCAGCTCGGCCAGGGCATCCCTGACCCGTTCCACGCTCGCGTTCATGGGCATCCGTTCCGATGGTCCCGGACACGTGGCAAGCAGGATGCCAGTCCGCCGCGGCCCCGTGTGACAGAACCGCCGATCTTCCCTCGCGTACCGCCGGGTGTAGAAGGCGCCGATGATCCCGGTCCTGACCCGCCCCATCGAGGCCGTGCCGCTCTACGCAGCGGCCTGTGCCGAGCTGCGCCTGCGCGGCTTCGAGGGCGACCTGTCGCTGTCGGAGGCCGACCGCACCGTCTTCTCCACCGACAACTCGATCTACCAAGTGGAGCCGGGAGCTGTGGCCTTCCCGCGCTCCCGCGCCGATCTCGTGCGCATCGCCAAGCTTCTGGGCGATCCGCGCTTCGCCGAGATCGTGATCCGACCCCGGGGCGGGGCCACCGGCACCAACGGCCAGTCGCTCGGCCACGGCCTCGTGGTCGACACCTCGCGGCACATGAACCGCATCCTGGAGCTCGACGTCGAAAACCGCACCGTCCGGGTCGAGCCGGGGGTGGTGAAGGACCAGCTCAACCGGGAATTGGCCAAGCACGGCCTGTTCTTCGCGCCCGAACTCTCCACCTCGAACCGCGCCACCCTCGGCGGCATGATCTCCACCGATGCCTGCGGGCAGGGCTCGTGCCTCTACGGCAAGACCCGGGATCACGTCCTCGCGCTGACCTGCGTGCTCACCGACGGCACGGTCTGGACCGCCGAGCCCCTGGACGCCGAGGGCCTCGAAGCCGCCAAGGCCCGGACCGACCGGGTCGGGGCGATCCACCGCACGATCGATGCCGTCGCCACCGAGAACGCGGCGCTGCTCGAGGCGCGCTTCCCCAAGCTGAACCGCTGCCTCACCGGCTACGATCTCGCCCATCTCCGCGACCCGGCGGGCCGGTTCGACCTCAAGAGCGTGCTCTGCGGCTCGGAAGGGACGCTGGCGCTGATCGCCGAGGCGCGGCTCAACGTGCTGCCGATCCCGAAGGCCGCGGTCCTGGTGGCGCTCTCCTACATCGATTTCGATGCGGCGCTCCGCGACGCGCAGGCGTTGTTGCCCTTCGGCGCCGCCTCGGTGGAGACGATCGATTCCACGGTGCTGGGCCTCGCCCGCAAGGATCCGATCTGGGCCGAGGTGCGCGCCTTCTTCCCCGACGATCCGGCCGGGCGTCCGGCCGACGGGATCAACCTCGTGGAATTCGTCGGCGATGACGCCGCGGCCGTCGAGGCCGCGCTCGGCCGGCTCGTCGGAAGGCTGGAGGCCGAGCGCGGCACCGACACGAAGCGCCTCGGCTTCACCATTGCGCGAGGCGAGGCGATCGAGCGCCTCTGGACGATGCGCAAGAAGGCCGTCGGCCTCCTCGGCGCCGCCAAGGGCGATGCCCGCCCGATCCCGTTCGTGGAGGATACGGCCGTGCCGCCGGAGCGGCTCGCCGATTTCATCGCCGAGTTCCGGGCGCTCCTCGACGGCAAGGGGCTGCGCTACGGGATGTTCGGCCACGTCGACGCCGGCGTGCTGCATGTGCGCCCGGCAATCGACCTGAAGGATCCGAACCAGAACGGCCTGATCCGCGAGGTCACGGAAGGCGTCGTGGCGCTCACCGCCAAGTATGGCGGCCTGCTCTGGGGCGAGCACGGCAAGGGCTTCCGCTCGGAGTTCGTGCCGGAGACCTTCGGGCCGCTGATGCCGGCGCTGGAGGCGGTCAAGCGTGCCTTCGACCCGGACGACCGGATGAACCCGGGCAAGATCGCCTCGGCGCGGGGGCGGAGCCTCACCCGGATCGACGGCGTGCCGCGCCGGGGCGAGCGGGACCGCACCATCCCGGCGCCGGTGCGGAAGGATTTCGACGAGGCGCTCCACTGCAACGGCAATGGCGCCTGTTTCAGCTTCGACGCGGACGAGGCCATGTGCCCGTCCTGGAAGGCGACCCGGGAGCGGCGACACTCGCCCAAGGGGCGCGCCTCGCTGATGCGCGAGTGGCTGCGCCGCGCGGCGGCGGACGGCGTCGATCCGGCCGCCGAGCTGAGCCGCCAGCACGCTGGATGGCTCCGCGACGTGGCCGCCACCCTGCGGAGCGGCTTCCGGCGGCGATCCGAGGCGGATGACTTCTCCCACGCCGTCAAGGAGGCGATGGACGGCTGCCTCGCCTGCAAGTCCTGCACGGGCTCCTGTCCGATCAAGGTCGACGTGCCGACCTTCCGGGCGAAGTTCCTGGCGCTCTATCACACCCGCTACGCGCGGCCGCTGAAGGATCACTTCGTGGCGGCCCTGGAGCCGCTGCTGCCGCTGGCGGCGCGGCTGCCCCGCCTGAGCAACGCGCTCCTGACCAATCCGGTGGCCAAGCTGGCCCTGGCGAAGGCCGGGCTGGTCGCGATCCCGACCCTGTCGCCCACCGGTCTCGCGGCGCGGCTGGCGGATCTCGGCGTCGCCGTCGCGACGCCCGAGGCGCTCGCCCGGCTGGACCCGCGTGCGCGCGAGGCGGCGGTTCTGGTGGTGCAGGATGCCTTCACCAGCCACTTCGACGCGGAGGTCGTGGCCGACGCGTGCGCGCTGCTCATCGCCCTCGGCTTCAAGCCCTGGCTGGTACCCTACCGGCCGAACGGCAAGCCGCTGCACGTGCACGGGTTCCTGGCCCGGTTCGCCGCCGTCGCCCGGTCCAACGCCGCGATGCTGCGGGATCTGGGCCGCCAGGGCCTCCCGCTCGTCGGGATCGACCCGTCGATGACGCTGACCTACCGGTCCGAATACGCGCAGGCCCTCGGCGGGTCCGAGCTTCCCAAGGTCCAGCTCCTGCAGGAATGGCTCGCCACCCGGCTCGACCGGATCGCGCCGCTTCAGGGCGGCGGGACGCTGCGGCTGCTGCCCCACTGCACCGAGCGCACCAACGCGCCGGGCGCGGTCCGGGACTGGCAGGCCGTGTTCGCGCATCTCGGCCTGCGGCTGGACGTGCCGGCGGCCGGCTGCTGCGGCATGGCGGGGACCTACGGGCACGAGGCCCGCCATCGCGCCACCTCCGAGGCGATCTATGGCCTGAGCTGGGCGCGCCACGTGGCCGAGGCGCCCGGCTGCACCCTGCTGGCCGACGGCTATTCCTGCCGGTCCCAGGCCAAGCTCGTCGATGGCGTCCGGCTGCGCCACCCGGTCCAGGCCCTTCTCGACCATGTCCGCACGGGCGCCGCCGGCGCGGCCCCGTTCCATCCCGAGCGCGCGGCGGCTTCGGCGCGATGAGCCGGGCTGTGATGACCGTCGCCGTCATGGGGGCCGGCGCGGTCGGCTGCTATTACGGCTTCCTCCTGGCGCGGGCCGGCCATGCCGTCACGGTGATCGGCCGGCCCACCCTGGTCGAGGCCGTGCAGTCGGCCGGTCTGATCCTGGAGAGCGCAACCGGAACCGGCTCCGTTCCCGTCACGGCGACGACCGACGGGCGCGGCGTCGCCGGCGCTGACCTCGTCCTGGTCTGCGTGAAGTCGGGCGACACGGAAGCGGCCGGCGCGATGATCGCACCGCATCTCGGCTCCTCCGCGACGATCCTCAGCCTCCAGAACGGCGTCGACAACGCGGAGCGCCTGGCTGGCGTCCTGGGCAGGCCCGTCGTGCCGGTGGCGGTCTACGTCGCCACCGAGATGGTCGGGGCGGGCCATGTCCGGCACAACGGCCGCGGTGACCTGATCCTCGGCGCCTCGGCGACAAGCGACCGGATCGCTGCCGTCCTGTCGGCGGCCGGTATCCCGACCACCGTCTCGGAGCGCGCCCTGGACGCGCTCTGGGGCAAGCTGATCCTGAACTGCGCCTACAACGCCCTCTCGGCCCTGACGCAGCTTCCGTACGGCCGCCTGGTCCGAGGCGAGGGCGTGGTCGCGGCGATGACCGACGTGGTGCAGGAATGCGTGGCCGTGGCCGGCGCCGCGGGGGTCTCCGTGCCGTCCGACATCCTGGACACCGTGCTCGGCCTCAGCGTGACCATGGCCGATCAGCGCTCCTCCACCGCGCAGGATCTCGCCCGGGGCCGGCCGAGCGAGATCGACCACCTCAACGGCTACGTGGTGCGGGCAGGCGCCGCGCTGGGGATCCCGACGCCGGCGAACCGGATGCTGCACACGCTGGTCAAGCTCGCCGAGCAGCCGGCCTGAGTTCAGGCATGCGCCGCGGCGTTGGCCTTCCGGGTTGCCGCCGCCTTCTTGGCGGAGGCTGAGCGCTCGGCCGCCGTCCGCCCCGCAGACGCCTGCCCGCCGGCTTCCCCGCCCTTGTGGGCCGCCGGATGCCCGGTGGACTTCCCACGCCCCGAGCCGCCCGGCTTCTTGCCTCCGCCATCGTCCTTGTTGACGGTGGCCCAGGCACGGGCCTCGGCTTCCTTCTCAGGCACACCGCGGGCCTCGTAAGAATCCGCGATGTGCTCGGCCTTGCGCTTCTGCTTGTCGGTGTATTTCGATTTGTCGCCCTGAGACATGGCGCGTCTCCCGAAGATCAGCCCACCCCGGTCGGACCGTCGAGGATGGCGCGCACGCGGCGGACCAGCTCCGTGCGCCGGTAGGGCTTGTTGAGAAGATCAAACTCCGAGCCGCCGATATCGGTTCGCTCCAGGCTCGCCTCCGCGTAGCCGGTGGCGAGCAGAACCTTCAGCTTGGGCTGGCGCCGCCGCGCCTCCCGGGCGAGCAGCACGCCGTTCATGCCGCCCGGCATGATCAGATCGGTGAACAGCAGGTCGATCCGCTCGCTGGAATCGAGGATCTCCAGAGCCTCGCGGGCATTGCTGGCCGTCAGGGTCGTGTAGCCGAAGTCCCGCAGGATGGTCCGGGCGAGTTCGGCCACGTCCTCACGATCGTCGACGATGAGGATCGTCTCGGTCCCCTGCCGGTCCACGGCCCGGAGCGAGACCTTCGAGGGCGCATTGACGTCGCCGTCGGTCGCCGGGAAGGAGAGGCTCACCGTCGTGCCCTCGCCGACGGTCGACTCGATCTGGGCCGCGCCACCGGATTGCTTGGCGAATCCGTAGACCATCGACAGGCCGAGTCCGGTTCCCTTGCCCTCCTCCTTGGTGGTGAAGAACGGATCCATCACCCGGGCCAGAACGGCCGGCGGGATGCCGGTGCCGGTGTCCCGGATGGCGATGCTGACGTAGCGGCCATCGCGCAGCGGGCCGATCTCCCGGTTGCTGGAGGCGACCTCGCTGTTCTCCGTGGAGATCCGCACCGTGCCGCCCTCCGGCATCGCGTCGCGGGCGTTGATCAGCACGTTCAGGATCGCGACCTCGGCCTGGGTCGGATCGACCCGGCAGTTCCAGAGATCCTCGGCGAGATCGAGCTCGACCTTCACGGCCTCGCCGACCGAGCGGGCGACCATCTCGCCCATCCCCTCCACCAGGGTGTTGAGGTTGACCGCGCGGCCGTCGAGCCGCTGCTTGCGGGCGAAGGCCAGGAGCTGCTGCGTCAGCGTCGTCGCCCGCTCGGCCGCCTGCCGGATGTTCTCGGTGGCGCGCCCGAGCCGGGCGCGGTCGGCATCCGGCTTCTCCAGGCCGGCCGCCAGGATGTCGACGTAGCCGACGATGACCTGGAGCAGGTTGTTGAAATCGTGCGCGATGCCGCCGGTGAGCTGGCCCAGCGCCTCCATCTTCTGCGCCTGGCCCAGGGCCTCCTCGGCGTCGCGGCGGCGCGAGACGTCGAGCTGCGAGCCGAAGAAGTACACGAGTTCGCCGTCCGCATTGTAGACCGGCGAGACGAACAGCGCGTTCCAGAACGTGGAGCCGTTCTTGCGGTAGTTCAGGATCTCGGTGGCGAATTCGCGCTTCTCGGCGATCGCCTTGCGGACCTGGGCGATGGTCTCGCGGTCGGTCTCGGGCCCCTGCAGGAAGCGGCAGTTGCGCCCGACGAGCTCCTCCGGCGTGTAGCCGGTCATCGCCAGGAAGGCCCGATTGGCGAAGATGATCGGGTTGTCCGGCTGGCGCGGATCGGTGACGATCATCGGCATCCGCGTCGTCTCGACGGCGGCGAAGAAGATGTCGCTCTTGCGGTCGGTGACGTCGCTCGGCGCGCTGTCCCTGACGTGAGGACTCGACCCCGTCGGCGGGGTTTCCGGACTCTCAGACATGCGAAGTGGTCTTCACCCTCCAGCCCGTGGAAACAGGTTACGCGCGGCCGAACACGGCGTGCGTCAGCGACTCTAGTGGTCTGATCTGCGATGTCGACCGCACAGCTCGGCCGGCTGTGTCGCGCTGCGGAGAAACCTCGGGCACGTCCGGCGCCTCATGCGGGCGCCGTTCGGGCCGGCCCGGCGATCGCGGCTGCCGGCGCGGAGACGGTTCGTGCGGGCGCCGGCTCGCGGCAGGCGCCGAGGACGGCCGAGAGCGCCTCGTTGAGCGACGTCACCAGGAAATCCGCGGACGTCGCCCGGCGCAGGCGGTCCAAAGTCGCCGGGTCGCGCTCGCGCCAGAAGCCGACGAGGATGCGCACCCCCGGCACCGCGGCGCGGGCCTGCCGCACGGTGAAGCGGATCTGCGACAGGCTCACCGGCTCCAGGTAGGAGAAGCAGATCAGCGCGAGGCCCTCCGGATTCTCGGGCCGCTCGCCGGAGCGGATCGCCGCCATCGACAGGATCTGCGAGGCCAGCCCGTGCCGGGCGAGGATCTGGCTCAGCATCAGTGTCGCCGCCTCGTCGAACGGGCCGCGGCTCGACACGCACAGGACCGGGGTCGCGCTCCGCCAGTTGGGCGCGAGATCCTCGCGGGCGAGGACGATGCCCGCCACCTGCCGGTCCGGACCGATGGCCGCGAGGGCCGCCGCGGTCTCGATATCGGGGGCGCGGGCTGTGCCCCGCCGGGTCCGCCGCGCGACCGGCATGGTCCCGAGCCGGTCCACCACCGTGCGGATCGCCGCGCCGACTTCTTCCTGGCGCGCGCGGTCCAGAGTGCCGCGCGAGAGATCCTCCTGCGCCAGCAGCAGGCCCGCCAGGGCGACCTCGTCGTAGTAGGTGACGAGGGCGCGCTCCTTCAGGAACTGCCAGCCCTGGTCGATCGCCTCGACGGGGTCGGCGGCGAGCATGCGCTGGTAGAAGATCTCGGGCGGCGACAGGGCGGGCTGATCGCCCAGCAGCACGTCGAGGTACCAGAGCCGCTCCACGTGCCGGCCGAGCACCACGAGGCAGACGGTGAGCGGTGTCGCCAGCACGAGGCCGATCGGCCCCCACAGGAACGTCCAGATCGTTGCCGCCAGGATGACGGCGACCGGCGACAGGCCGGTGGAGTGGCCGTAGAGCAGCGGCTCGATCACGTGGCCGCAGATCGGCTCGACCACGAGGAACAGGGCCGCGGCGGCGATCACCATGCCCCAGCCGGGATCGACGGCGGCGGCCAGGATCAGCGGCAGCAGCGCGCTGATCGCGGCGCCGATATAGGGCACGAAGCGCAGGATCGCCGCGAGCACGCCGAACAGCGTCGGGCTCGGCACCCCGATAATCCAGAGCCCGAGGCCGATCACCACGCCGAAGGCGATGTTGAGGGCGAGCTGGGCCAGGAAGAAGCGGCTGAGCCGGCTCGTGGCATCGTCGATCGCCGCCGTGGTCCGGCGCAGGTCGCCCGAGCCGCCGGCGAGCTTGATCGCCCGGTTCCGCAGGTCCTCGCGCTGGAGGAGGATGAAGATCGTGAAGATCAGGATCAGGCCCGTCGTGGCCAGCGGGTGCAGGATCGGGCCCGCGAAGGTCTGAAGCGTGTCGACGACGCTGGCGCGGGCGGGGCTGATCTCCACGGTGAGCGGATGCGTGCGCGAGCCCGGCTCGCCCCGCAGCTCCGCGGCCGGCGGCGGCTGCAGGGTGGCGCTGAGGTCCTGGA
Source organism: uncultured Methylobacterium sp. (assembly GCA_963990595.1). Classification (GTDB taxonomy): domain Bacteria; phylum Pseudomonadota; class Alphaproteobacteria; order Rhizobiales; family Beijerinckiaceae; genus Methylobacterium. The sequence goes on along the minus strand of CAXDNE010000106.1, from coordinate 13,428 downwards.
CCATGTCGACGATCCGCGACAGGGTCCCGGAACCCGCGGTCGCCCCCCGCAGGTCCTTGATCTTGGTGCGCATCACCTGCGTGTAGCGCGGCAGGTCGGAGGCGAGCTGCGACGCCTCGCTGGCGATCAGGCTGCCGAGCCCGAAGAGGGCGCCGAACACGATCACCACGACCAGGATGACCGCGGGGACCCGCGGCACGCGCAGCCGCCGGAGCATCCGGACCGCCGGCACAAGGACGAAGCTCAGGAGGATCGCGAGCGTCACCGGCACGAGGATCTCGCGCCCGAGATACAGGGCCGCCATCGTGGCGACGACGAGGAGGATCGAGGCCAGCGCGACGAAGATCGGCAGGCCCTGACGCAGGCGCTGGGCGGTGACGGGATCCTCGCTCACGGGCGCGCTCCACTCTACTCGGGTCTGATGGTCGATCGCGCGGGGCGGCGTGCGGGACGTCCGCTCGCGCGCCCTGACCCGGATCAGCCGGCCTGCGCGGTCTCGCCGAGCGCAGCGCTGATCTGGCTGAGCAGCTTCGAGAAATCGACGGGCTTCGGATGATAGTCGTCGCAGCCCGCCTGGATCGCCTTGTCCCGGTCTCCCGACATCGCGTGGGCGGTCAGCGCGATGATCGGGATCGCGCGCGTGTCGGTTCCGGATTTCAGCGTGCGGGCCACCGACCAGCCGTCGAGGATCGGCAGGTTCATGTCGAGCAGGATGACGTCGGGCTGGCCCGAACGGGCCTGGTGGACGCCGGCCTCGCCGTCATGCGCCAGGAGGACTTCGTAGCCGCGCCGCTTGAGGCGGCGGGACAGGAAGTCCCAGATCTCCTCGTGGTCCTCGACCAGCAGTATCTTCGCCATCAGAACTCGAACCCCCGGGTCGCGTCGCGCCGGCCGTCACCCCAACGCGCGGCAACGCACAATCGCCCAACGTCCTTGCCGCGATTCCGGTCCCTGGAGAAGGGACGCCTTGAGCGGCGGTTGACCCGGCCGGCCGCCGGTATGAGCGTGCCGCCCCACGAATCAACAATGCTGGGTAGGAAACAGAATGGCGGATCTGTCTGGAATCGAGTTCTACCATTCGCCCAACACCCGCTCGACCGGGGTGCGGGTGCTCCTGGAGGAGCTGGGCGTCCCGTACCGCCTGCACGCGCTCAACATGCGCGCCGGCGAGCATCTCCAGGACGCCTACCGCGCCATCAACCCGATGGCGAAGGTGCCGGCGATCCGCCACGGGGAGGCGCTCGTGACCGAGCAGGCGGCCGTCTACCTCTACCTCGCCGACCTGTTCCCCGAGGCCGGCCTCGCCCCGGCCGCCACCGATCCGGCGCGGGCGGCCTATCTGCGCTGGATGGTGTTCTACGGATCCTGCTTCGAGCCCGCGGTGATCGACCGCCACCTGCAGCGCGAGCCCGGGCCCCGCGGTCTGTCGGCCTATGCCGATTACGACACCGTCATCGCCCGGGTCGTCGAGGCGCTGACGCCCGGCCCGTACCTGCTCGGCGCGCGCTTCAGCGCCGCCGACGTCCTGTGGGGCGGGGCCCTCGGCTGGACGATGGGCTTCGGCCTCGTCGCGCCGGATCCCGTGCTGACCGCCTATGTCGAGCGGATCCGATCCCGCCCGGCCTCTCGCACGGTCGCGGCCGCGGATGCCCGGCTGGCGGAGGAGCACGCCGCGGCCGCGGGGGTCCAGGCCGGCACGGCCTGAGCGGCTTTCCGGCGTCCTCCGCCCTGTGGAAGCCGAGGGAAAGTCCGCCCCGCGCCCTGCCTCCTGACGACAACAGGCGTTCGTCAGGGGGCACGGGGTTCCGCTCCGGCCGGGGAGATGCGATTCGGCGAAGCGGACCCCGCCCGCGTCGCGAACCCTTCCCATGACCGACAGCCCAGAGCCGGCTCTCACGCACACGGCGCCGCTGGCCGCGGAGCCGACCACCTCGATCCCGCGCCTGATCGTCGTCCTGGCCTGCGCCGGGTTCGGCAGCACCTTCGCGCTGCGCTCGGTGGAACCGCTGGTCGGTGTGCTCGCCCGGGACCTCGCGAGCGACGCCAACACGGTGGCGCTCCTCTCCACCGCCTTCGCGCTGCCCTACGCGTTCATCCAGCCGGTGCTCGGGCCGATCGGCGACGCGCTGGGAAAGGAGCGGGTCATGAGCACCTGCCTCGCGGTTCTGGCCGCCGCCCTGACCCTGTGCAGCATCGCCCCGGACATCGGCAGCCTGTTCGGCCTGCGGATGCTGGCGGGCGCGGCCGCGGGCGGCTGCATCCCGCTCTCGCTGGCGCTGCTGGGTGACCGCGTGCCCATGGACCGGCGGCAGGTGGCGATCGGGCGCTTCCTGGTGGCGGTGATCCTCGGTCAGCTCTCCGGCTCGACCTTCGCGGGCCTCATCGAGGCGGCGATCGGCTGGCGCGGCGTCTTCGCCGTCACCGCGGCGGTGGCGGCCTTCGCGTGCGCCGCGACCCTGTTCGGCTTCGACCGCACCGGTCGCGCCCCCGCGCGCCGCCCGGCCTTCGGGGAGGCGGTGAAGCGCTACCGGGCGATCCTGGCCAATCCGCGGGCCCGGGTGCTGTTCTCCGCGGTCTTCATCGAGGCGATCGCGGTCTTCGGCGTCTTCCCCCACCTCGCCCCGCTGATCGAGGCCCGCGGGGAGGGCGGTCCGCGGGAGGCCGGCCTCGTCCTGGCGGGCTTCGCGGTGGGCGGGCTGCTCTACTCGGCCCTGGTCGGGCTGCTGGTGCGGCTGCTCGGCCTGCCCCGGATGCTGATCGGCGGCGGCCTGATCTGCGCCGTCTCGCTCACCGTGGTCGGGCTCGCCGGCACGTGGCAGGTCGACTGCGCCGCGCTGACCGCCATGGGCCTCGGCTTCTACATGCTGCACAACACCTACCAGACCCAGGTCACGGAGGTGGCGCCGAAGGCCCGGGCCTCCGCGGTGGCGCTGCACGCCTTCTCGTTCTTCTGCGGGCAGGCGCTCGGCGTCGCGGTGCTGGGCCAGGCCCTGATGCGCCTCGGCCAGTTCGGGGCGCTCATCGCCTGCGCGGTCACCATCCTGGCGCTCGGGATCGGCACGGCGCTCGCCCTGCGGCAGAAGCCGACGCCGGTCACCTTCCCGGGCTGAGCGGACGCCCGGCCGCTCTCAGGACCGCCCCATCGCCAGGGCCTTGAGGTCGAAGGCCGGATCGGCCGCCTGATCCGGGGTCAGGGCGGTCCTGGCGGCGAGCAGGCGCCGGGCGATCATGTGGTCGGCGGCCCGGTCGACGGATTCCACCGCGCTCAGGACGCTGTCGCGGAAGCGGAACACCGAGAAGGCGGGGCCGGACCCGCGGACCACGCTGGCATCGCCGGGGCCCGCGAGTCCCGCGATCTGCAGCTTGTGCGGACCCTGGTCACTCCAGAACCACGGCAGCGCCCCGTAGGGGGCGGGCCGTCCGACGAGCCGGGCCGCGAGGCAGCGGCCCTGGTCGATGGCGTTCTGCACGGATTCGATCCGCACCGTCCCGTCGGGCGTGAGGCCGTGGGCAAAGGGGCTCGGGAAGCGGGCGCAGTCGCCGATCGCCGAGATGGCCGGATCCGGCGTGGCCAGGAAGGCGTCGACGCGCACGCCGTCCTCCGCCGGGAGATCCGCGTCCGCGGCGAGCTCCCGGTTCGGCAGCACGCCGATGCCGACGAGGACGAGGTCGGCTTCCAGTTCCCGGCCGTCCGCGAGCGCGACCGAGGCCACGCGCCCGTCGCGTCCGAGGATCGCCGCCACGCCGGCCCCGAATGCGAACCGCACGCCCATCGCCTCATGGGCGCCCTGGAAGAACTGCCCGATCTCCGGCGAGACCGCCCGGGCCATCGGCCGGTCGGCCGCCTCGATCACCGTCACCGACAGGCCGCGCGCGGCGGCGACGGCCGCGAATTCGAGCCCGATGAAGCCGGCCCCCACCACCACGATGTCGCGGGCCGATGCGATCGCCGCCTTGAGGGCGTCCGCGTCGGCGAGGCCGCGCAGCTGGCGCACGCCGTCGAGTTCGGCGCCCGGCACCGGCAGGGTCCGGTTGCGCGCGCCGGTGGCGAGCACGAGGTGGTCGTAGCCGAGGCTCTCCCCGTCCGAGAGGTGCAGGCGGCGCTCGCTCCGGTCGATCCCGGTGGCGCGGATGCCCGGCCGGTGGGTGATGGCGTGCTCGGCGAAGAAGCCGGGCTGGCGCAGGAACAGGCCCTCCTGGTCGGTCTTGCCGGCCAGATACGCCTTCGAGAGGGGCGGACGCTGATAGGGCAGGGCGGTCTCGTCCCCGATCAGCGTGATCGGATCCCGGAAGCCGCCCTCGCGCAGGGAGGCGGCGAGCTGGAAACCGGCCTGACCCGCGCCGGCGACGACGATCCCGGCCGCGCTCACGCCTTGGCTCCCGAGAGGGCGAGACCGCTCTGCGCGACGCCCGGCAGGCTGCGCGCACCGTCGGACATCAGATAGGACCACACCGCGGAGGCTGCGGGGCCCAGGACCTTGTCGGCGCGCCGGACCGCGTACCAGTCGCGCCGGATCGGCAGGCCTTTGACGTCGAGGAGCACCAGGCGGCCGCTCTCCAGCTCGGCCGCCACCGAGTGCACCGAGAGCAGGGCGATCCCGAGCCCCGCCATCACCGCCTGCTTGATGGTCTCGTTCGATCCGGTGTCGATGTCGAGCGGCGCGCGCTTGACCAGCACGCCGCTCATGAATTCCTCGAAGACCATGCGGGTGCCCGAGCCCTCCTCGCGCAGGAAGAAGGGCTGGTCGGCGAGATCCTCGCGGTTCAGGCCGCCCTTGCCCGCCAGAGGATGACCCGGGGGCGCGATCAGCACGATCGGGTGGGGCCCGAACGTGGCGGCCTCGATCGGGAAGTCCCGGGGCGGACGCCCCATCAGGGCGAAATCGATCTCGTAGCCGCGGAGCGCCTCCACGGTCTGGCCGCGGTTGCGCACCGACAGGCTGATCTCGACGCCGGGATGCTTCTTGACGAATCCGGCGATCACCTGGGGGGCGAAGTACTTGGCCGTCGAGACGACGCCCAGCGCGACCCGGCCGCCCTCGGCGCCGCGGAGCGTCCGCAGCCGGTCGGTGCAGGTCTCCAGCACGGTGTTGATGCTGTCGATGGCCCAGAGCATCTCGCGCCCGGCATCCGTCGGCTTGAGGCCGCCGGGCGTCCGGTCGAACAGCAGCAGGCCGGCTTCCTCTTCCAGCTGGCGGATGCGCGCGTAGAGGGCGGCCGAGGTGACGTTCAACTCCTGCGCCGCCCGGGTCATCGTGCCGAGACGGGCCACCGCAGCGACCGCCTGAAGCTGCTTGAGGGAGAGGTTGCGCATGGCGCAGGTCTCGTATTTTTTGCCCTTTGGCACAAGATCGCACAGAAATCTTGAACGCCCGTGCAAGCGGTTCCTGTCGATCCAGCGGTCGGGACCGCTATCTTGACAGCGAAGCCGCCGCTACAGAGCCGGCGCGGACGGCGCGATCCCGACGGGCGGGATCCGAGTAGGAAGGACAAGCCGATGGCAATTTCAGCGGCGATCGGGACGCCTCTCGAGGCCTGCCTCGCGCAGGCCGTGGACGCCAACCCGGCCCTGAAGGACGCTGCCGCCGTGATCGCGGCGATCGCGCGCTCGGCGGTCGAGATCAGTGAGCGGATCGGGCGCGGCGCGCTCGGCGGCGATCTCGCAGCGGCGGGCGAGCACAACAGCGACGGCGATGTCCAGAAGGCCCTCGACGTGATCGCTCACGAGAGTGTGACGGCGGCCCTGCGGGCTGCCCCGGTGGCCGAGGTCGCCTCCGAGGAAGCCGAGGAGGTGATGCGGCTGAACCCGGACGCGCCGCTGGCGGTCGCCATCGACCCGCTCGACGGCTCGTCCAATATCGGCGTCAACATGGCGGTGGGGATGATCTTCGGCATCCGGCCGTCGATCAAGGATCCGGCCAACCCGGTCGCCTCCTTCACCACGCCCGGATCGGCCCAGATCGCCGCGGGCTTCGTGACCTACGGGCCGGCCACCGCGCTGATCCTGACGCTCGGCCAGGGCACACAGGCCTACGTTCTCGACCGTGCCGAGGGTGTGTTCCGCCTGACGAGCCCGGCCATGGCGGTCCCGGCCTCCGCCAAGGAATTCGCCATCAACGCCTCGAACGCCCGGCACTGGGACGCCCCCGTGAAGGCCTATATCGAGGATTGCCAGCGCGGCACCGAGGGGCCGCGCGACAAGGACTACAACATGCGCTGGCTCGCCTCCCTGGTGGCCGATATCCAGCGCGTGCTGACCCGCGGCGGCGTCTTCCTCTATCCGGGCGATGCCCGGAAGAACTATGCCCGCGGACGGCTGCGGCTGCTCTACGAGGTCGCCCCGGTGGCGATGCTGGTCGAGCAGGCGGGTGGGGCCGCCACGGACGGGCAGACGCGCATTCTCGACATCGTGGCCACCGGGATCCACGAGCGCGCGCCGCTGGTCTGCGGCTCGACCGAGGAGGTCGAGTGCGTGGCCGCCTACTACGCGGGCGGCAAGCCCGATGCCGGCCGCTCGCCGCTCTTCGGCCAGCGCGGCCTGATGCGCTCATAGGCGCGGGCCCGGCTCCCGGACGATGTCGGCGCGGCACCCCATCATCTCGGTGACCGGCTCCTCCGGGGCCGGCACCACGTCGGTGCGCAACACCTTCGAGCAGATCTTCCGCCGGGAGGATGTCCGGGCGGTGTTCATCGAGGGCGACGGCTTCCACGCCTTCGACCGGGACACGATGCGGGCCATGATGGCGCGCGAGCCGACCCTGTCCCACTTCGCCCCGCGGGCCAATCTGCTGCCGGAGCTGGAAGCGGTGTTCCGCAGCTACGCGGAATCCGGGACCGGCCGGACCCGCCACTACGCGCACGACCAGCACGACGCGCGCGCCTACGGCATCCCCGAGGGCAGCTTCTCGCCCTGGGAGGAATTCCCGCCGGATTCCGACCTGCTGTTCTACGAGGGCCTGCACGGCTGCGTGGCCGATCAGGATGTCGACATCGCCCGCTACGCCGACCTGAAGATCGGCGTCGTGCCGGTGATCAACCTCGAATGGATCCAGAAGCTGCACCGGGACCGGTCGTTCCGCGGCTATTCCACCGAGGCCGTCACCGACGTGATCCTGCGCCGGATGCCCGATTACGTGCAGACCATCTGCCCGCAATTCTCCTTCACGGACATCAACTTCCAGCGGGTGCCGACGGTCGACACCTCGAACCCGTTCATCGCTCGCTGGATCCCCACCGCCGACGAGTCGATGGTGGTGATCCGCTTCAAGGATCCGAAGGGGATCGACTTCTCGTATCTCGTCTCCATGATCCACGACAGCTTCATGAGCCGGGCCAATTCCATCGTGATCCCGGGCGGCAAGCTCGATCTGGCCATGCAGCTGATCCTGACACCCATGATCATGCAGCTCGTCGAGCGCCGCCGACGGCTGGCGTGACGATGGGAGCGCATCTTGGACGAGAGGGAACGTCGATCCCATCTAGACCCTCATCCTGAGCTGCTGCGCAGCGGCCTCGAAGGCGGGCTCCAGCCGGCCGCGCGATCCCTGGAGCCCGCCTTCGAGGCCCCGGCTGCGCTCCGGCACCTCGGGATGGGGGGCGGAGCCGGATCGGCCGGCGTGCCGAACCCCGCTTGGACCGAACAATCGTCGAAAGAGTCGTGATGCTTCCACCCGTCATCGCCCCGTCCATCCTCTCGGCCGACTTCTCGAAGCTCGCCGAGGAGACCCGCGCCGTGGACGCGGCCGGAGCCGACTGGATCCACCTCGACGTGATGGACGGCCATTTCGTGCCCAACATCACGTTCGGGCCGCCGGTGGTGAAGGCGCTGCGCCCGCACACGAAGAAGTATTTCGACGTGCATCTGATGATCGCGCCGGCCGATCCCTACCTCGCGGCCTTCGCGCAGGCCGGCGCCGACGGGATCACGGTCCATGCCGAGGCCGGTCCGCACATCCACCGCTCGCTCCAGACGATCCGCGACCTGGGCAAGCGCGCCGGCGTGGCGATCAATCCCGGCACCCCGGCCGCCATGGTCGAGCCGGTGCTCGACCTCGTCGACCTCGTGCTGGTGATGACCGTCAATCCGGGCTTCGGCGGCCAGAGCTTTCTGAGGAGCTGCATGGAGTCGGTGGCGCGGGTGCGCGCCCTGGTGGCGGGCCGCGACATCCGCATCCAGGTCGACGGCGGGATCGATCCCGAGACCGTGAGGGCCGCGAGCCGCGCCGGCGCCGACACGTTTGTGGCCGGCAACGCGGTCTTCGGCGGCGGTCCGGGCGCCTATGCGGAGCGCATCGCGGCGATCCGCGCGGGCGCGGAGGGCGCCTCCGGTCGCGACCTCTCGTGTTGAAAGCCCTCATCTTCGACGTCGACGGGACCCTCGCCGAGACCGAGGATCTGCACCGGCAGGCGTTCAACCGCGCCTTCGCGGAGGTGGGGCTGCCCTGGCACTGGGACGCGGCGCTGTACGCCGACCTGCTCACCGTGATGGGCGGCAAGGAGCGGCTCGCCCACTACATCGACACCCAGCATCCGTCCGAGGCCGCGGCGCTCCACGCGCTGGCCCCGGAGATCCACGCCCGCAAGACGGCTGCCTATGGCGACCTCGTCACGGAGACCGGCTTGCCGCTGCGCCCGGGCATCGCCCGGCTGATCGGCGAGGCCCGGGCAGCCGGGATCCGGCTCGCCGTCGCCACCACCACCAGCCGGCCGAATGTCGACCGGCTCCTGGCCGTCAATTTCCCGCCGGACGCCACGCCCTTCGACGTGATCGCGGCCGGCGACGAGGCGGACCGCAAGAAGCCCGCGCCCGATATCTTCCTTCTGGCACTCGCCGGCCTGGGCGTCGCGGCCTCCGAGGCCGTGGCTTTCGAGGATTCCGCCGCCGGCATCAGCTCGGCCCGCGCCGCCGGCCTGCCGGTCCTCGCCACCCGCAGCCGCTATACCGAGAGCCATCAGCTCGACGGCGCCTTCTCGGCGGTCTCGGACCTCGGCGAGCCGGAGCGCCCCCATCGCCACATCGCCGGGCTGGAATGGCCGGGCGGCGTCGTGGATCTTGCGGGCCTCGTCCGGTGGCACGAGGGCCGGCAGGGTCGGAATCCACCGTCTCGGGCGAACGGCGCCGACCGGTCGGACCGGTAGGCGGGGTCCGTCCGATCGCGGCCTGAACGGTCAGCGTCCAGCCAGCCGGCGACCTGCGCGGCCCTCGCTTCGCCCATGGGCCTCGGTGGCGAACAGCATCGTGCCGGCGACGACGCCGAGCGCCGCCGCGATCCCGAACTTGAGCCAGCGCGGGTCGGCCGCGGTCACGTCCGCGCGCGCGCGCGCGTCGAAGCGCCCGTGCGCCCCGGGATCGGTGTCGACCGGGGCGTAGAGGTTGTCCGGACGGTTCTTCTGAGCCTTCACGTCGGTCATCTCCCCGCGATAGCCGTGCCGGGCGAGGTAGCCGTCGATCCAGCCCGGGATCAGCATGTTGCCGATGATCGCCTTCCAGGCCGAGGCGCCGATCCACAATTCCCGCGGCGCCTCGTGCGCCGCCCGGAAGACGTGCCGCGCGATGGCCTCGGGCTGATAGATCGGCGGCACCGGCTCCAGCTTGCGCGGCAGCCGCGAGCGCGCCCAGTCGAACTGGGGCGTGTTCACCGCCGGCAGCTGCACCATCGTCAGCCGCACCCGGCTGCCGTCGTGCAGCAGCTCGCTGCGCAGGGAATCGACGAAGCCGCGCACCGCGGCCTTGGCGGCGCAGTAGCTGGCCTGGAGCGGGATCGAGCGGTAGGCGAGGGCCGAGCCGATCTGCACGATGGTCCCCCGATCGCACGGCACCATGTGCCTGAGGGCGGCGAGCGTCCCGTGGACCTGTCCGAGATAGGTGACCTCGGTGGCGCGGCGGAACTCCTCCGGGCTCGTCTCCTGGACGGGGGCGTAGATCGTCACCATCGCGTTGTTGATCCAGACGTCGATGCCGCCGAACCGGTCGGCCAGCTCATCGGCGGCCCGGGTGACGGCCTCCGCGTCCGCGACGTCGACCGCGAAGGCGAGGGGGCGCCCGCCGGCGCGCTCGACGTCGCGGATCGTGCCCTCGAGCCCGGCCTCGCCGCGGGCGATCAGCCCGACATTCCAGCCATGCCGGGCGAATTCATGCGCGATGGCCCGGCCGACGCCGGCGCTCGCCCCCGTCACCATCACCGTGCTTCTGGATCCGTTCCGGCTCGACATCGGGCTTCCGAATGAGAGATCGCCTGCGCCAACGCCCGGCGCCGTCGATCTTTCCAGGCTCACGGCTTTGCGAAGATCATGTGCAGCCGCCTGGGCCGGCAGCCCCGCGGATCGGGGGCCGCGTTGCTTCGTCGGAAGCCGGCAGCCTATAACGCGGCGACCTCACAGCCGCGACGGCGGGGTCCCGAACGCCCGCCCTCGCCACCGAACAAAAGTCTCACGCAACATGGCAGGCCATTCGCAGTTCAAGAACATCATGCACCGGAAGGGCCGGGTGGACGCGGTCCGCTCGAAGGTGTTCGGCAAGCTCGCCCGCGAGATCACCGTGGCGGCCAAGCTCGGCACGCCGGACCCGGCGATGAACCCGCGCCTGCGGGCGGCGATCCTCGCGGCCCGCGCCGAGAACATGCCCAAGGACAATATCGAGCGCGCCATCAAGAAGGCGGCCGGGGCGGATGGCGAGAACTACGAGGACATCCGCTACGAGGGCTACGGCCCCGGCGGTGCCGCGCTGATCGTCGAGGCGCAGACCGACAACCGCAACCGCACCGCCTCCGACGTGCGCTCGGCCTTCACCAAGTCCGGCGGCAGCCTCGCCGAGACCGGCGCCGTGGCGTTCATGTTCGACCGTGTCGGGGTGATCGCCTATCCGGCCTCGGTGGCCGATGCCGACACGATGCTGGAGGCCGCCATCGAGGCCGGAGCCGACGACGTGAGCTCCGGCGAGGAGGGCCACGAGATCATCTGCGCCCAGGATTCCTACGGCGAGGTCGCCAAGGCGCTGGAGGCCCGGTTCGGCGATCCGAGCCGCACCGGCCTGATCTGGAAGGCGCAGAACACCATCACGGTGGACGACGAGACCGGCGAGAAGCTCATCCGCCTCGTCGAGGTGATCGAGGATCAGGACGACGTGCAGAACGTCTACGTGAACTTCGCCCTCTCCGAGGCCCTGATGGCCAAGCTGCAGGCCTGAGCCGCGGCGGCGGCCGGCGCCGTTCAGGCGCGGGCGGCCGCGAGCTCGGCGCCGAACCGCTCCTGGACGTAGGCGTCCAGCGAGAAGCTGTCGTCGGGCAGCTGGGCCATGAAGCGCTCGGCCACCTCGGTGAGGACGATGTCCGGCCGGACGCGCGCGATGTAGGACCAGTCGAGGGAGGTGCTCCAGACGAAGTGCACCTCCCGGAACGTCTCGGCCATCATGATCGTCAGCATGTACGGCATGACGTGCGAGAAGGAATCGCCGAACAGCACCAGCCGGCGCGGATCCGCGGCCTTGGCGTTGCCGTAGACCACGTGTGCGCCGACATGCAGCGTGTGCAGGAGGCCTGCCTGCTCCCGCGCGGCGACGATCGGACTGGCATAGGTCCGCACGGCGTCCTGCTGCATCAGCACCGTCCGTGACCGTGCCCGGCGCGGGGGATCGAACGCACTCCCGAGATCGCCGTCATGGTCGGTCTCGAAGGAGGGCCGGTCCCGGAGTTCAGGCCGGGGCTCGGCCCCGAGGGCCCGGCAGATCTCCGCATAGGCCAGATAGCAGCCGTCGAAGGTCCAGTGGGTGTCGGTCCGGCAGTAGAGCTCGGCCGCATCGCGCGACGCCCGCATCGGCCCGACCAGATCGATGCAGGTCTCCCGCCAGCGCTTCCGCCGCCTCCAGTCGGCATAGAGGCCGCCGAGGCCCAGACGAAAGCGGGTCCGCGGCGGCTCGCTGTGCAGCAGCCGGTAGGCCGGCGACGCGGTCGGCCGGATGGTGATCCCGTCGAGCCGGTGATCGTAGACCATCAGCTTTTCCGGCGCGACCACGTGCCGGTAAAGGATGCCCATCGCCCGCAGCCGCCGCTCCCGCGTGGCCACGAGGCTCCGCCAGTGCCAGACGAGTTCCGTCGTCTCTTCCGGCCGCTCGTACTGGCCGAGGACGTCGTTCGTCCCGGTCTTCAGGAACAGCCATCCGTCCTTCCCGACATGGATGTGGTCGGTGTTGCTCGAAACCATGGTGCTCTCGCGAGACTGAGCGCCCGCTCCAGCGGCGGCCGCCCCGGGGACGGATTCGGCAGCAAGAAGCGGGATGCCGGACCGGCGGCGGACAGTCAGTGTGGTGCGAACACCAGCACCCGTCCGTCAGGTTCCGTCATGCCCCTCCCCATCGCCCGCGCCAATCCGCATAGTGGCGTCGCCATGAGCAATGTCCCACGGATCGATCCCGGCGACGCCGCGCGCTGGACCGCCCTGACCGTCCGCGACCGGCGGGCGGACGGCACCTTCGTGTACGCGGTCCGCACCACGGGCGTGTATTGCCGCCCGAGCTGCGCGGCACGGGCGGCCCGGCCCGAGAACGTCACCTTTCACGCGACCTGCGAAGAGGCCGAGGCGGCCGGCTTCCGGCCCTGCCGGCGATGCCGGCCGAACGAGGCCGGTCTGGCCGAGCGCCGCGCCGAGGCCGTGGCCCGCGCCTGTCGCGCCATCGAGGCGGCCGAGACAACACCGTCGCTCGCCGACCTCGCCCGCACCGCCGGGATGAGCGCCTACCACTTCCACCGGGTGTTCAAGGCCGCCACCGGCGTGACCCCGAAGGCCTACGCGGCGGCCCGCCGTGCCGAGGCCCTGGCCGCACAGCTGCCCGGAGCGGCCACGGTGACGGAGGCCCTCTACGGTGCCGGCTACAACGCGGCGAGCCGCTTCTACGCGGGGGGCGCCCCGCGCCTCGGCATGGCGCCCGACGCCTATCGCAAGGGAGCGGCCGGCATCCGCATGCGGTTCGGCATCGGGGCCTGCTCCCTCGGGGCGATCCTCGTCGCCGCCACCGAGGCGGGTGTCTGCGCGATTCTGCTCGGCGACGAGCCCGACGCCCTGATGCGGGATCTGCAGGCGCGCTTCCCGGGGGCGGAGATCGTCAGCGGCGATCCGTCCTTCGAAACCTGGATGGCGCGGGTCATCGGCCTCGTCGAGGCGCCGGGGGACGGGCTCGACCTGCCGCTCGACATCCGCGGCACCGCCTTCCAGCAGCGGGTCTGGGAGGCGCTGCGGAAGATCCCGGTGGGCTCGACGGCGAGCTACGCCGAGATCGCCCAGGCCATCGGTGCGCCGGCGGCGATGCGGGCCGTCGCGCAGGCCTGCGGCGCGAACGCCATCGCGGTCGCGATTCCGTGCCACCGGGTTGTGCGCTCGGACGGTGCCCTGTCTGTCTCTTATACACATCTCCGAGCCCACGAGACAAGAGGCAAT
>CAXDNE010000105.1:0-21981 GCA_963990595.1 uncultured Methylobacterium sp. | reverse complement strand
ATCCGACCAAGAGCGTCCGCGAGGACGTGATGGAGGGCGTGGCCGAGAAGCAGGCCATGCTCGACCGCTACAACGAGCTCGCCATGAACTACTCGGAGGAGACGGCCGACGAGATGACCGAGCTCCAGGACCGGATCGAGTCGCTGGGTCTCTGGGAACTCGACTCGAAGGTCGATCAGGCCATGGAGGCGCTGGGCTGCCCGAGCGACGAGCAGCCGGTCGCCACCCTGTCGGGCGGCGAGCGCCGCCGCATCGCGCTGTGCCGCCTGCTCCTCTGGGAGCCGGAGCTGCTCCTCCTCGACGAGCCGACCAACCACCTCGACGCCGAGACGGTGAACTGGCTCGAAGGTCACCTGCGCCAGTATCCGGGCGCGATCCTGATCGTGACCCACGACCGCTACTTCCTCGACAACGTCACGAGCTGGATCCTGGAGCTCGATCGCGGCAAGGGCATCCCCTACGAGGGCAACTACTCGGCCTGGCTCGTGCAGAAGCAGAAGCGCCTGGAGCAGGAGGGGCGCGAGGACATGGCCCGGCAGCGCTCCATCGCCCGCGAGCAGGAGTGGATCGCGGCCTCCCCGAAGGCACGCCAGTCGAAGTCGAAGGCCCGCATCACCCGCTACGAGGAGTTGGTCGCCCGGCAGGCGCAGAAGATCGACGCCGCCGCCCAGATCGTCATCCCGATCGACGAGCGGCTCGGCAACAACGTCATCGAGTTCGAGCATCTCAACAAGGCGTTCGGCGACCGGCTGCTGATCGAGGATCTGTCGTTCAAGCTACCGCCCGGCGGCATCGTCGGCGTGATCGGTCCGAACGGGGCCGGCAAGACCACGCTGTTCAAGATGATCACCGGACAGGAGAAACCGGACGGCGGCAAGATCGAGATCGGCGAGACGGTCAAGCTCGGCTACGTCGACCAGTCGCGCGACGCCCTCGATCCGAACGCCACGGTCTGGCAGGAGGTCTCGGGCGGCAACGACATCATCTATTTCAACAAGCGCGAGATCAATTCGCGCGCCTACTGCGCGGCCTTCGCGTTCAAGGGGCCCGACCAGCAGAAGAAGGTCGGCACCCTCTCGGGCGGCGAGCGCAACCGCGTGCACCTTGCCCGCACCCTGAAGGGCGGCGCCAACGTGCTGCTCCTCGACGAGCCGACTAACGACCTCGACATGGAGACCCTGCGCGCCCTCGAGGATGCGCTGGAGGATTACGCCGGCTGCGCGGTGATCATCAGCCACGATCGCTGGTTCCTGAACCGGATCGCGACCCACATCCTCGCCTTCGAGGGCGACAGCCATGTGGAGTGGTTCGAGGGCAACTTCTCCGAATACGAGGCCGACAAGGTCCGGCGGCTCGGGGCGGATTCGATCATGCCGAAGAAGATCAAGTACAAGAAGTTCTCGCGCTGATCCCCGCGCGTCCCGTCGGGATCCTTCAAGGCTCGGCGGGACGCGTAGGACTTGCGGCGGGTTCGCCCGCGCACCGCGTCGGCGTCCGGGGAGCGCGCAGCGTCGCCCGGGATCCGGAATCGCCGACCCGCGCGGAAGCCGGTCGGGTCCCCGCGCCCTGACCGATCGGCCCGTCAGTCGAGGTTTGCCCGCGCCTCGGCCAGGATCATCGCCAGACTCCGGGCGAGCGGGATCGTCGGCGTCCAGCCGGTGGCCGCCGTGAAGGCGGCCGGATCGCAGCCCTCGAGGCGCACGCCCGCCGGGCGAACGCGATCGGCCGCGACCTGAAGCGTGAACCGCGCATCCGTCTTGCTGCGGAGCGCTTCCAGGATCTCCGAGACCGGCGTCACGGTCCCGGAGCCGACGTTGAAGATGCCGCCATCGGGCAGATCGTCGATCCGCGCGATGACGCGCAGGCACGCCGCGGTGAAGTCGGCCACGTCGAAGAAGTCGCGGCCCGCCGAGAGATCGCCCACCTCCAGGTTCGGCGGGGCCAGTCCGCGCTCGATGCGGGCGATCTGGCCCGCGAAGGAGGCGACCACGAAGGTCTCGCTCTGCCCGGGCCCGATATAGTTCGACGGCCGCAGCACGAGATGCTTCACGCCGGCATTCGCCAGCACGTCGCGCAGGATGTACTCGCAGGCATTCTTGGTCCGCCCGGAGATGGTGTCGGGCCGCGGCGTCACGCTCTCGTCCGGGCGCGGCCGATCCCGGAATGCCTCCCCGTAGACCACGGTCGAGCTCAGGAACACGAGAGCCGCGCGCGTCTTCGCCACCGCCTCGGCGAGGTTCAGGGTACCGAGCAGATCCGCCCGCCAGGCATAGGACGGCGTCTCGCTCGACTGCGCCACCGAGGCCAGGGCCGCGAGGTGGAAGACGATGGTCGGATCGAAGGCCGCGACCGCCTCGGCGAGCTTGCCGGCCTCGAACGGGTCGACGTCGAGGAAGGCCACGCCGTCGAGGGGCGGCTGCGCAATCCGGTCGATGCCGAGGATGCGGCTGCCGGCCGGCAGCTGCAGCCGCAGCGCTTCGAGCAGGCGGCGGCCGAGGTAATCTCCCGCTCCGGTGACGAGGACGCGCATGAACCCTGCCCCTGCCCGGCGCTGACGACGCAAGCCGGCTCGATCCGCTGCGTCTATATCGGGCTCAGCCACGACGCGAGGGCCCGAGCGTGACGAGACACGTCCGGCCACGCGTGTGGGGCGGCGCGCGGGCGCCCCGGCCCTGCCCCCGTCCCCGCCTGAACACAGGCACGTGATCGGCGCCGTCTTCTGCGGCAGGCGCGGGCCAATGCGCTATGCTGCACTGCAGCCCGCGGCTGCTCAGGGCGGCTGCCGAAGGGCGCGGTGACGACTTCAGTGGCGAGCATCGAGGAACTTGAGCGGTCCGCGGCCGCCGGCCGGCCGCCCGCCGGACCGACGCCGGCCAAGCCGGCCCGCGACGCGCGGGTCGACGTGGTGCGCGGCGTCGCGCTGCTGACGATCTTCGTCGATCACATCCCGCGCAACGGGCCGGCCCTGCTTACCCTACACAATTTCGGCTTCTCGGATGCGGCCGAGATCTTCGTGCTCCTGGCCGGATACTCTTCGATGATCGCCTATGGCGGCCTGTTCCGCCGCGCCGGCATCCGGACCGCGCTCGAACGGATCCTGCGGCGCTGCGTCCGGATCTACCTGTTCCAGGCGGGCCTGCTGCTCGCGACCCTGGTGATCGTGCGCGTCTGGATGGATCTCACCGGCCTGACGCCGCGCTTCGGCGTCGCGCCCCTGCTGCAGATGGGCCTGCTGCCCGGACTCCTGCGGGGCCTCGCGCTGAACGCACTCCCGAACTACCTCGACATCCTGCCCCTCTACATCCTGCTGCTCGCCCTGTTCCCGCTCGTCTATCTCGGGATGCAGCGGGGCGTCTGGGGGGTGCTGGCGCTGTCGGGCACCCTGTGGCTCGCCGCCAATGTCGATCACCGGTTGAACCTGCCCAACGCGGCTGCGGTGGATGACGGGTGGTACTTCAACCCGTTCGCGTGGCAGTTCCTGTTCGTGATCGGCGCCGCCCTCGCCCGCGCGGTCCGCGCCAGCGACGGGCTTCTGCCGTGGCGGGGCTGGGCGGTGGCCGCGGCCTGGGCCTATCTCGCCTTCGCGCTGCTGCAGGGGGGATCCTGGGCGGAGTGGGGCCTGCCGGATCTCAGGCCGCTGGCGATCGGCGTCCCGGACAAGAGCCATGTCGGCCCCCTGCGCCTGCTCGACATCCTGGCGCTGAGCTACCTGCTGTTCAGCGCCCCGGCGGTTCTCCGGGCCAGCCGGTGGCGGCCGCTCCGGCTGATCGATGCCTGCGGCCGGCACTCGCTGGAGATCTTCGCGGCCGGCTGCCTGGCGGCGCTCATCGGCCGCATCCTCTATCGCACCTTCGACGCCACATGGCCGCTGCAGGTCGCGGTCAATCTGGGCGGGCTCGCGGCGATGCTGGGCCTCGCGCATCTCCTGGATGCCCGCCTCCGCAGGACGACGGACCCGGCTGCACGCTGAGCGCCGGCGGGATCGAGACAGGCAGGAGGGACGATGCCGCCGATGCGTCGCAAGGGCGACCTTCCGGAGAAGGTCTGCGCGCAGTGCGGCCGGCCGTTCGCGTGGCGCAAGAAGTGGGAACGCGTCTGGGACGAGGTCCGCTACTGCTCCGACCGGTGCCGGGCCGAGGCCAGGACGGCGCGCAAGGGCGGCGCGGCGCGGGCTTGATCCGTCAGGCCGGATCGCCCCGCAGGGCGGCGAGCCCCGCTTGCGTGTCGATGTCGAAGGCGGTGGCCGGGTCGCCCGGGATCTCCAGCACGTCCGTGCGCCCCCTGAGGAGCGGCCCGGCGCCGTGGTCGCCGCCGAGCCGGGCGATGTCGGGGCCGAGGCGGCGCAGGTTCAGGAGCACCGGGTTCCCGCGCCGGCCGTCCTGAACCGGGACCACCGCGGCCGGCTCTCGCGCGGCGCCCGCGAAGGCCGCCGCGAGACGGTCGATATGGGAGGCCCGGACCCGTGGCATGTCGCCCAGCACGATCACGGCGGCGGCGCAGGTCCGGGGCAAGGCCGCGAGGCCGGCGCGCAGCGAGGTTGCGAGGCCGGCGCGGAAATCCGGATTCGCGACGCGGATCAGGTCGAGCCCGTCGAGCGCCGCCCGGAGAGCCTCGGCATGCGCCCCGAGCACGGCGACCACCGGACGCGGCCGGGCGCCGAGCGCAGCCTCGGCCGCGTGGCGCACCAGAGGCTTGCCGTCGAGCCGCGCGAGCAGCTTCGGCTCCGGGCCGAAGCGGCTGCCGAGCCCCGCGGCGAGCAGGACCGTGCCGATCTCAGCCATCCGCCTCGGCCTCCTCCCCGGCGGTCTCGCCGCCGGCCCGGGGCTGCGGACGCGAGACGATCTCCATCAGGAGGCCGCCCACGCCCAGCGCGACGATATCGGCCCGGGTGACGGGCAGGTCCGCCAGCAGGCGGTGCAGGATCCAGTCGAAGCCGTTCTCCTTGGGCGAGCGCGCGCAGCCCGGCGCACCGATCACCGGCACGTCACCCCGGTCGCCGATCAGGAGGAGGTTGCCCGGATCGACCGGCATCCCGAGATGCGCGACCCGGCCCCCCGCCGCCGCGATGCCGGCGGGGATGACGTCGCGCCGGTCGGCGATGGCCGAGGCGCCGAACACCACCACGAGCTCCGCCCCGGCGCGGTCGATCGCCTCCGCGAGGGAAGCGGCCACGGATTCGGCCGCGTGCGGCACCCGGGTCTCGGCGACGATCTCGGCCCCCGCGGGGGCCAGACGCTCGGCCAGCACCCGGAGGGTCTTGTCGATGGTCGTCTCCTTGAGGCTGGGCAGACGGGTCGAGACCACGCCCACGCGCCGGCGGCGGTAGGGCGCCACCGCGAGCGCCCCGCTTCCGGCCGCCAGGCAGGCGCGGTCCAGCACCGCGCCCGGCACCGCGTAGGGGATGATTTTCACGGTCGCGACCATCTCGCCGGCGACAACCGGCTTGAAGCGCGGCAGGGTCGCCGCCGTCACGGCCTCGTCGATCGCGTTCACGGCGTCGATCCGGGCGGGGTCCAGCATCAGCACCCCCGCCACCTCGGCGAAGAGGTTGCTGCGGCCGGTGAAGGGCGCCTCGACGCGCAGGTGCGCACCGGCCAGATGGCCGGCCAGCCGCGCGGCGGCCGCGTCCTCGCCGACATCGCCGGGCTCCAGGGTGGCGGCGACGATCTCCGACAGGCCGGCCCGCGCGAGGCCGGCCGCCGCCTCGCGGGCGATCACCGCGCCCTTGCGCAGGGTGATGCCCTCGCGCCGGACGGTGTGGGCGCTGATCAGCCCGGCCGCCTCCGCGACCGGGACGGGACCGAACCTCACGCGACCTCCGGGCGGGGTGCGCGGCGCAGCGCCGCCACGATCTCGGCCAGCACGGCGAGGGCGATCTCGGCGGGGCTCACCGCCCCGATGGGTAGACCGATCGGCGCGCGGATCCGGCCGATCTGCTCCGGCGAGAAGCCGGCCGCCTCGAGCCGGGCGACGCGGGCCGCGTGCGTCTTCCGCGATCCGAGCGCGCCCACGTAGAAGCACCCGGCCGTCAGCGCCGCCTCGAGGGCGGGGTCGTCGATCTTGGGATCGTGGGTCAGGGCGGCGAGCGCGCAGTAGCGGTCGAGCGGCGGCACGCTCTGCCCGAGCGCGGCGTCCGGCCACGCGGCCACGAGCTCGATCCCCGGGAAGCGCTCGGGCGTCGCGAAGGCGGTGCGCGGGTCGATGACCGTGAGCGCGAGGTCGAGCCCCGCCGCGATCGGCGCCATGGCCTGCGAGATGTGGACCGCGCCGATCACCACCAGCCGCACCGGCGGCACCTGCACGGTGAGGAACAGCGTCCGTCCTTCGGCCTCCACGAGGCCGCTCTTGCCGGAGGCGAGATGCCGGCCCAGCACCGCGCTGAGCGGATCGGCGGCGATCTCAGCCTCGCGCACGAGGCGCTGGGTGCCATCGGCGATGTCGGTGACGAGGATCGCGGCCCGGCGCGCTGCCCGCTCGCCGTTGAGATCCGCCAGGAGTTCGGTGCGCATCAGTCGACCCGCTCGACGAAGACGCGGATCCGGCCGCCGCAGGACAAGCCGGCCCGCCACGCGGTCTCGTCGGCGACGCCGAATTCGAGGACGCGCGGCGCCCCGGCCTCGATCACCTCGACCGCCTCGGTGATCACCGCGCCCTCGACGCAGCCCCCCGAGACGGAGCCGAGGAAATTGCCCTCGCCATCCACGACGAGATGGCTGCCGACCGGTCGCGGGGCCGAACCCCAGGTCTCGATCACGGTGGCCAGCGCCACGGCGCGGCCGTCGCGCCGCCAGGATTCGGCGGCGGCCAGGATGTCTGTATCGGTGCTGAGCATGGCCTCGTGGACTTTCGGCCGGCGGGCGCCCCCCGCACCCTTCAGGTATGCCCCGAGCGGCGCGGTGCAAGGCGCGCGGACCTCCGCCTCCCCAGCAGGGAGCGATGGCGGAAGGCGGCGCCCGTCAATACACTGCCGTCGTGGCTGACGGCCGTGTATTCGGATTCCGGCGTCGCATTCTGTAGCGTGTCGTCCCGGCCCGTCATCCAGGATTGCGGCGCCGGGTGCGGGACGGGGCCGCGCGCGCGGCCGGCGGAACCGAGCGGAGATGGCGTCCAGAGAAGTGTCGGGCATGTCCAATCCACGCCCTCATCCCGAAATGCTGCACAGCAGCCTCGCGGGAGGCCTCCCGCCGGCCGCGCGATCCCCGCACCCCTCCTCCGAGGCCCGCTGGCGCGGGCGCCTCAGGATGAGGGCGGAGGTGAGCGGTTCGGGAAGGACCGGGACTCATGCCGCCGGACGGGCCCGGCACGGGCGGGCGCGGCCATGAACGCCCCCGATCCCGTCCTCGCCCGAGCTCTCCGGAAGGATCCGCCGCGTTCGGCAGCGCACCGGCTGTGGAAGCGCCTGACCCGGCCGATCGGCGACGCCCTGCCGAAAGGTCTCTACGCCCGTTCGCTGATCATCATCATCGCGCCCGTCGTCCTGCTCCAGTCGGTGATCGCCTACACCTTCATGGAGCGGCACTGGCAGTTGGTGACCAAGCGCCTGTCGGCGGCGGTGACCGCGGACGTCGCCGCGCTCATCGACATCTACGAGAGCTACCCACAGGACAAGGATGCCGAGACCCTCTCGCGCATCGCCGGCGAGCGGCTCAACCTCGACCTCGACATCCTGAAGGGCGCCAAGCTGCCGCCGCCGGGGCCGCGGCCATTCTTCTCGATCCTGGACGAGGCCCTCTCGGACGAGATCCGGCGCCAGATCCGCCGGCCCTTCTGGATCGACACGGTCGGCCGCTCGAACCTGATCGAGATCCGGGTGGCGATCCCCGACGGTGTGATGCGCATCACCGCCCGGCGCAGCCAAGCCTACGCGTCGAACTCGCACATCTTCCTGGTCTGGATGATCGGCTCCTCGCTGGTCCTGCTCGGCGTCGCGATCCTGTTCCTGCGCAACCAGATCAAGCCGATCCTGCGGCTCGCCGCCGTGGCGGAGGGGTTCGGCAAGGGCCGCGAGATCGAGTTCCGGCCGCGCGGCGCCCGCGAGGTGCGCCAGGCCGGCCACGCCTTCATCGAGATGAAGCGGCGCATCGAGCGGGCCATGGAGCAGCGCACCACGATGCTGAACGGCGTCAGCCACGACCTGCGCACCATCCTCACCCGCTTCCGCCTCTCCCTGGCGCTGGTCGAGCAGACCAGCGAGATCGAGGATCTCAGCCGCGACGTCGACGAGATGAGCCGGATGCTGGAGGGCTATCTCGCCTTCGCGCGCGGCGATTCGGCGGAGCCCGCGACGCCCACCGACATGCGCGCCCTGCTGGAGGATCTGCGCACCGACGTAGAGCGGCTCGGCGCACACGTCTCCGAAGTGGACCTCGCCGGCGCGCCGGAGGTCACCGTGCGGCCGGGCGCCTTCCGGCGCTGCCTGTTCAACCTCGCGGCCAACGCCGCCCGCCACGGCGAGACGGTGGCGATCTCCGGCCGGCTGGAAGCCCGCGCCTTCTTCGTGTCGATCGACGATGACGGGCCGGGCATCCCGCCCGACAGCCGCGAGGCGGTGTTCAAGCCCTTCGTGCGGCTCGACGATGCCCGGCAGGATGCCGGCGGCTCGGGACTGGGTCTGGCCATCGCCCGGGACATCGCCCGCGCCCATGGCGGCGACATCACCCTGCAGGACAGCCCGCTGGGCGGCCTGCGGGCCACCGTCCGGGTTCCGGCGTGAGCCGGCTCAGCCGTCGGCGGGTCGGCGCAGGCGCAGGAACTCGGCCTGCACGTTGCGGAGGAGATGGTCGAGGCTCGCCGGGTCGAGGGCCGCGTGGGCGAGACGCTCGCGCAGGCTCGCCTCGCCGTTCCAGTCATAGCCGGCCTCGTGCGGCAGATGGCGCCGCAGCAACGCGCTCACGACGCTCTCGCGCCGATAGGCAGGATGACGCAGGAGCTTGCCGATGTAGAGGGTGAGCAGGTCGACATCGGATCGCTCCGGCGCCCTCCCTCTCCACGTGACCGACGCGCGAGACATGCTGGTCCTTCCTCCCGGACCGGCAGTGTCGGATCAAATGATTGCGTATCGGTTTGCGTGCCGCCGGTCCGGAGAAAAACTGCAGCCTGCGGGGTCCCAAGCTGCGCAGCGGGATGATATGCAGGCCCGCTGCCTATGAGCCGCGGATGACCGCGCGCCGGATTTGAGTGTCGAACATGAACCCGCTCGTCCCCCTCTTCATCCTGCTCTCTCTGCCGCTCACCGCGATCGGGCTCGTGCTCTACACCGACGAGGGCATCAATCCGGACCTGTTCTACGCCTCGGTGAAGACCTTCGTGATCCTGGGCGCGATCGCTCTGGCGATGTCGTTCGGCGCGATGAAGCTCGCCGAGCGCGCCAAGCACTGAGGCTCTGTCCGCTTCGGAACGTCCCGGCCGCGCAGGCTCCCGCGTCGCGGCTCGCGCTGCGCGCGCGCCCCGGGAGCCGGGGCACGCGGACGATCCGGCGGATCCGGAACATCGTTGGCCTGAGACCGTAGGTCCCGACAGGCTCTGAGATCCCGCCGACGGAGGGCGCGATGCTGCACGTGGTCCCGGCTTTCTCGCGCATCGGCGAGGAGAACGCCTTCGCGGTGCTGGCCCGCGCCCAGGCGCTCGCGTCCCAGGGCCGCGACGTGATCAATCTCGGCATCGGACAGCCGGACATGCCCACGCCCGCCCACGTGGTCGAGGCGGGCATCAAGGCCCTGCGCGACGGCCACCACGGCTACACGCCGGCGGTGGGCATCCCGCCGCTCCGGGAGGCGGTGGCCCGCGACATCCACCGCCGCCACGGCGTCGAGGTCTCGCCCGACTCGGTGATGGTCGTGCCGGGCGGCAAGGTCACCATGTTCATGGCGATCCTGATGTTCGGCGAGCCCGGCGCCGAGATCCTGTACCCGGATCCCGGCTTTCCGATCTACCGCTCGATGATCGAGTTCACCGGCGCGACGCCGGTGCCGGTGCCGATCCGCGAGGAGAACGGCTTCGCCTTCTCGGCGGCCGAGACCCTGGCGCTGATCACGCCCAAGACCCGGCTGCTGATCGTGAACTCCCCGGCCAATCCCACCGGCGGCGTCACGCCGAAGGCCGAGATCGACGCCCTGGTGAAGGGGCTCGCCGATCACCCCGACGTCGCGGTGCTGTCGGACGAGATCTACGGCACGATGACGTATGACGGCGAGCGGCACCACTCGCTGCTGAACTATCCCGAGATCCGCGACCGGTTGGTCTATCTCGACGGCGCGTCCAAGACCTACGCGATGACCGGCTGGCGCCTCGGCTGGTCGGTCTGGCCGAAGCCGCTCTACGACGCCGCGCGCAAGCTCGCGGTCAACGCGCATTCCTGCGTCAACGCGGCGACCCAGTGGGCCGGCATCGCGGCGCTCGACGGCCCGCAGGATTGCGTGGCCGAGATGGTCGCCGAGTTCGACCGGCGCCGGGCGATCGTGGTGGACGGGCTCAATGCCCTGCCGGACGTGTCCTGCATCGCCCCGAAGGGGGCGTTCTACGCCTTCCCGAACATCTCCCGGACCGGCTGGAAGGCGAAGGCGCTCGCCTCGACCCTTCTGGAGGAGGCCGGCGTGGCGGTGATCGGCGGCCCGGATTTCGGCGTCCACGGCGAAGGCTACATCCGCCTCTCCTACGCCAACTCGGCGGAGAACATCCGCCGGGCGCTGGAGCGGATGGGCCGGTTCCTGAGCGAGCGGAAGCCCGGCTGAGTCGGCCGGACTCGCATCCCGGCACCCGCATCCTGGGGAGCCCGCGTGAGCGGGCCTCGATGGAAGTTCCAGGGATCGTGCGGCGGATCTTGCGGACGGCGGGAGGCCTCCTTCGCGGCCGCCGCTGCGCTCCGGCGCCCCAGGCTGCGGGTCTGGCTCGGACGAGCGCGGTCGGCCGCGCTCCGCCTCACGACTTTCCCGAAACCCGCTTGTCGATCCAGCCGGCGAGCCAGTCGGCGATGTCGAGGCTGTTCTTGTCCTGCATCAGCATGTGCGAATTGCCGTGGATGCCGATCTCCGGCAGCAGGATCAGCTCGGCCTTGCCGCCCGCGGCGTTGGCGGCCGCCACGAAGCTGCGGCACTGCTTGAGCCGCGGCGCCCAGCGGGGCGAGGCATCGACGTAGTCGCCGAACAGGACGAGGATCGGCATATCCTTGTAGGGCGCGAGGTCGTCCTTGCCGGGTTCGGGGCAGGCCGCGGGTTCGATCGCCACGATGGCGCGGATCCCCGAACGGTCGAGGGCGGCGGTCTGGAACGGGTAGATCCCCGACTGCGAATGCGAGATCAGCACCGCGCCCTTGAGCCGCTTGGCGAGGTCCGACAGGGCCGGCACGGTCGGGTTCGGCACCGGCAGGGTGGCCGACCAGTCCGGGACCATCTGCTTCCAGAACTCGCCCTGGGCCTCCAGGGGGAATTGCATGCCCGGGAAGACATTCGGGTATTCGGGGCCGAACCGGAAGATCGCCCAGGCGGGCTCGCGCCCGGCCGAGAAGACCGTCGGAAGCGCATTCGGATCGGACCGGCCGGTCTTCACCGCGTTGATCTGCGCCGGGCTGGCCGCCGACCGGCCGCGCCAGGCCTGATCGATCACGTAGGTCGGGAAGCCGTGGCGCACGAAATACTCGTCCCAGCCCATGCGGCCGTCCGGCGTCGTCTCCCAGGTCTTGCCGGTCAGGCAGCAGCCGTGGATCAGGACCAGGGGCGGCCGGGACGGCGCGACCGGGATCTGGTAGCGGACATAGATCTGGTCGACGCTGATCGTGCCGGAGGGCGCGTAGGCCGGCAGCGTCGAGAGCGTGTCGGACGCGACATCGCGGCCGCCGACAAAGAAGCTGCCCTGCTCGGCGATGGTGAGCGGCCCGGGGGCGGGCTCGGCGGCCCGGGCGACCCCGCCGAGGATCAGCATGGAAGCGGCCGCCGCACAGACGATCTGGCGGGCGCGCGACAGCGCGGGCACTGACGTTCCGGCCATGAAATGTCCCGGCCCTCCGCGATCGAGCCCGCCGCGGGCCGCGTTTCTTGCGCGAAGCCTAGCACGAAGCGCGACGGCCATGGGAAGTCCGAAGCGCGCATCGCATCGTGTTCAGGCCGCGATGTCACGCTCGACCCGGTCGGACGCCTCGGCCGGCAGATCCAGGGCTTCGGCGAGCATCTTCAGGAATTGCCGCTCCTGGAGTGTGTCGGGATCGATGGCGAGCCGGGCCGCCGCGTAGATCCGGGCCGCCGCTTCGGGGCCGGCGACGCGCTCGGCGATTTCGTCGATCTCGGCCGGGCTCGCGAGTTCGCGCTCGAGCCAGGACCGTCCATCGGCGTCGATTCCGGCTTCGGCGACGGCCGCGTCGAGCCGCTTGCGCTCGGCGGCGTCGGTCATCCCGTCCGCCGTGGTGGCGGCCACCATGGCCCGGAGCATCAGCCGGGCCTCGTCCTCGCCGACAGCGGTGAAATCGGGGCCGCCCGTCGCGGGGGGCGCGGTCCCGCGCAGGGCGCGGAAGGCGAGTCCGCCGATCAGGGCCAGCCCGCCGAGCGCCGCGCCGGCAGCGACCCCGCCGCGCCTGGCGCGCACCAGCGCATCGACGATTCGCCTGCTGTCAGCCATGCCGTCCTCCCGGTCGCGGTTTCCAAATCCGATCGGAAACCGTCCGGGAGGCGATCGGGTTCAGCCGCGCTCAGGCGTCGGCCTCGTCCTCATCGTCGTCCTCGTCGATATCCACGAGGAAGACGATGTCGGCCTCGTCCTCGTCGTCCGCATCGGCATCGGCGTGGTGGGGGTCGTCGGTGAAATCGCCCTCCCCGTCATCCTCGGCCAGAGCGTCCTCGAAGATCTCGATCTCGTCCTCGGTGGCCGCACGGACCTTGAGCGCGGAGGTGCCGTTCCAGAGCGGCTTTCCGTCACTCGTCATCGTGCGGATGTCTTCCTTGAAGCCCTCACAGGTGAAGAGGTCCTTGGCGGACGCCTCGTCGCTGTTGATCACCGCAACGGCGGTGCCGTCGATCTCGAGCGTGAACATGGCCGGCATCCCTCTCGTAACCGTCCTCTGGCGCGCCCGGTCGGCCGGATCGCGCCGCGCCGATCCTGTAGGGGCGAACCGGACGCCCGCCAAGCCCGCCGGCCACGAATAGAGAGGGCGGCTGGTGCGACGGTGGAGCGCCCGCTTCGGCGGGACGCGGGATGGATCTCGTCGCCGTCCCAAGCCTCCGCCGGCTGTGCCGCGTGATGTGCCTCGCGGAGAAGCGCGGGATCACCCAATACTGTCCGGATGATCCCGGCATATTAGTCTGCGCTATATTGCTTCAATGCAGATTTCGTGATCCGCTCGAACTCGATTCGTGGATTGAGACGGGTCACCGGACATGCCCGCCGGAGATCAGAGCAACGCGCGACTGGACGGGCGCGGCGGGCGCGGCCCGTCCGGGCGCCGCCGTCGCCTCCGCGGGTTCGGCCGCGGGAGCGCCTATCTGTCGCTCGGCCTCGTCGTGGCCACGCTGATCTTCCTGATGGCCGGCAACCTGTTGCTCGCGACGGCCCGCAACCTGCCCTATCGCGCCCTCGATCCGCGCAACGCGGCCTGCGAGCAGGATGCGGAGACCGGTTGGGATCTCCTGGCGAGCGAGGCGGGAACGCCGAAGCGCGTGATCGGGAACGACGAGTGGGCCGCCATCGATGCCGCAGGCCCCGACACCCGTCAGCGCCTGACCTGCGCCATTCAGCGTCACGCGCTGCCGGGCTACAGGCTCGGCGACGGGCGGACCGTCCGGTTGACCTACGATCTGGCCTTCATCGAGCTGCAGGAGGACGGCAAGCCCTACGTGCTGCGCGAGCCCTGCGACAACGATCGGAGCGCCTGCACGGATGAAGGGTCCGGTCTCGTGCGCAAGGTGCGCGACCGGAAGAGCCAGGTCCAGGCGATCCTGGACCGCCTCGATCCGCGCCGGCCCAACTACGTCATCGTGTTCATCCACGGCTGGCGCCACAACGCGGATATCGGCGACTCGAATGTCGGCGACTTCCGGCACTACGCGGCCCACGTGGCGCGTTTCCTGAAGGACCGGTTCGCCGACGATCCGGACCATGAGCCGCGGGTGACCGCCGTCTATATCGGCTGGCGCGGCGCCCGAACGGACGAGACCTGGGCCAAGCGCCGGCTCGGCGGCCTGGGCGAATGGCTCGGGACCCTCTCGGCCCTGCCGACCCTGTTCGACCGGAAGCCCGTCAGCGAGGCGGTCGCGCCCGCCGCGCTCTCGGCGCTGCGGGCCATCGAGCACCGGCTCGGCATCGACGCGGCCCTGCCGGATCCCGATCAGCTCCCGGCGCCGAACACCAACCGCATGATCGTGTTCGGCCACTCGCTCGGCGGCAACATGCTCGCCACCGCCCTGGAGGACGATCTCGTGAAGAAGGTGTCCCGCCACCGGCCCGGGACCTACATGCTGCCGGTCGTCGGCGATCTGGTGGTGCTGATCAATCCGGCCGCCGAGGCGTCGAAGTGGATCTCCGTCCAGCGGGCGGTCTGGCAGCGCATCCCGATGAGTCGCGGCGAGCGCGCCAATGGCGCCGACTACGCCGCCGGCCACGCCTTCTTCCGGTCGGAACAGCGCCCGATCGTCCTGTCGGTGACGGCGGCCCTGGACTGGCCGCCCGGCGGCCGGTCCGAGGCCGATTGCGCGCCGGCGAAACCCGTCGGGACGACCGCCCTCGGGGAAAGCCGAACCCTCGTCAAGGAAGGCGTCGAGTATGATTGGGCGACCTACGACATGTTTCCGGCCTTCAAGGGCGACTTCCGCCCGATCGCCGACTCGCTGGTCCGCCTGAGCTCGGGACGGGATCCGCACGATCAATGCCTCGGGAGCGTCGGCCTGACCCTGCCACAGCGGCTGTTCGGACCGTTGGGCGCGGGTCTCGCGCGGACCCTGCGCGTCCTGCCGTTCATGCAGACGAACCCCGAGGAGACCCACACGATCGGACATCTCGACCCGTCGCGGGCGGCACAGGGTGGCTTGTCGACGTACGTCTTTCCGACCCGTCCCTTCGGGACGACCCACGAATTGCGCGGCCTGCCCGAGAGCCCCACCGCACCGAAGCGGAAATGGGTGACCCGCCCGGGTTCGACCCGCGCGCGCGAAGTGCCCGTCGACTATCGCGAGGTTCTCGGAGCCGAGGCCGGCTGCCCGGTGGCGAAGATGTGGCTATCCGAGGCGTTGGCCCGCCAGCTGGCGCAGGATCCCTCTGGCCACGGCACCTACTGGGCGAGCGATGCCGGTGGCGCGGACGCGCCCGCACTCCAGTTCATCCACGGGTTCGAGAAGGCCGGGATTGCCGCGATCACCCGTGCCCGCGACCCGTTCTGGAACATGCGCGCCTTCGACACGGCCCTGGCGCGCCACGACGGCTTCATGCTGTCGTCCTTCATCTGCGCGATCAACCAGCTGGTGATGGACGACGTCACGGCCTTCACGCCCCCGGCAGCGCCCGTGATCACGCCGACCACCGACGAGCCCTGACGGCCCCGGCGCGCCTCACACACCGGCGCCGCGGGCGATGGCGCGCTTGACCACGCCCTGGACCTCCGGATTCGACAGGAACAGGTCGTGGTTGATCAGGCCGCCGCCGTAATCGGAGGCGTCGGCGACGCGCACGCCGAGCGCTTCGAGCTTGGCGCGGTCGGCGGCGCCGGCCCGGACGCCCCCCGCGAGGGCGGCCGAGATCTCGAGGGCGCGGTCGTTGGTCGCCGAGATCACGGTGATCTTCGAGACGTCAGGCCCGAGCCGGGCGACACCGTTGGAGAACAGGTCGAAATCGATGTCGGGCGCTGCGAGCACCACGGCGCCGATCCGCGACATCGCGGCCTCGCCGGCCTCGGCGCGCAGCATGCGCAGGGTCTCCAGCGTCAGGAGCGTGCCCATCGAGTGCGCGACGATGTTGATCCGGCCGCCGCTCGGCGAGGCGGCGAGGGCCTTGAGCAGGTCCTCGAAGGCATCGCGCGACCACAGGGCGCTCTCGCGATCGTAGTTGTAATCGAGGGTCGCGGCCGCCGACGGCCACGTGAACAGACCCGAGACGCCGCGGAATCGAATCCCGTCGGAGAGCCGGGCGGCGCTGACGGCGGCCGATTCGAACGATTCGCGATAGCCGTGGACGTAGATCAGCACGTCGCGCCCCAGGGCCGCCTGCGCGAAGGCCTCGGCGGCCCCCGGTCCGGTCTCGGATTTCGGCACGGCCCCGATCGTCCAGTCGCCGGTGATGACGGAGGAGACCTTGCCCAGGAGCGATCGGTCGGGGGGTGACAGGCGCACCTCCGCGAAGCTCAGGCCCCGGCCGCGGTCGCTGCTGAAATACGGCGCGCGGGGCGGGTTGCCCACGGGTTTGCGGGTCGTGGCGACCAGCAGCACCGGCATGACATCGAGCGCCGATTGCTTCTCGGGCAGCGCCGGCCCGGTGCCGAGATCGTCGGTGACGCAGGCCCCGAGCGACGGTGCGAGACCCGCGACGCCCGCGAGGGCGCCGAACCGGAGAAGGATGCGACGTGAGACGATCTGGCTCGACATGATCCGGGTGCGCTCGGGCGGGGCGCCTTCCGTCGCGCAGGATCATGACCATGGCGGGGCACGCCGCTCGTCAGCCGCCATGGAGTCCCGGCAAGGCGCGGCTTGTGGTGAACGGGCCACAGGGTGGCCGCCCCCAGGGCTCGACCTCTCGCCTCTCGACGGCGGCCCTCGCCGCCGCCATGAAGGAGACATGACGCCGTCCATCGACATCGAGAGCCTGCGCGAGCGCCTGCTGCGCGGCGACCGCGCCGCCCTGGCCCGGGCCATCACGCTCGCCGAGT
Source organism: uncultured Methylobacterium sp. (assembly GCA_963990595.1). Lineage (GTDB taxonomy): Bacteria > Pseudomonadota > Alphaproteobacteria > Rhizobiales > Beijerinckiaceae > Methylobacterium. The sequence goes on along the minus strand of CAXDNE010000105.1, from coordinate 5,147 downwards.
CGAAGCGCGCCGATCACCGGGCGCTGGCGGCCGGCCTGATCGACTCCGTGCTGCCGCAGACCGGCAAGGCGATCCGGGTCGGCATCACCGGCGTGCCCGGCGTCGGCAAGTCGACCACCATCGATGCCCTCGGATCGAATCTGACGGAGGCCGGCCACAAGGTGGCGGTGCTGGCGGTCGATCCGTCCTCCTCCCGCACCGGCGGCTCGATCCTTGGCGACAAGACCCGCATGGCCCGGCTCTCGCACGATCCGAACGCCTTCATCCGCCCCTCCCCCTCCTCCGGCACCCTGGGCGGGGTCGCGGCCAAGACCCGGGAGACCATGCTGCTCTGCGAGGCTGCGGGCTTCGATGTGATCCTGGTCGAGACGGTGGGTGTCGGCCAGTCCGAGACCGCGGTCGCCGACCTGACCGACTTCTTCCTCGTGCTGATGCTGCCCGGCGCGGGCGACGAGCTGCAGGGCATCAAGAAGGGGATCCTCGAACTCGCCGACATGATCGCCGTCAACAAGGCCGATGCGGGCGAGGCCGAGCAGCGGGCCAACGCCGCCGCCTCGGAATACCGCGCCGCCTTGCACATCCTCACGCCCGCCTCCGCCACCTGGACGCCGCCGGTCGTGACGATTTCGGGATTCCACAACCTGCGGCTCGACGCGCTCTGGGCGAAGATCGTCGATCACCGGGAGAAGCTCACCGCCACCGGCGAGATCCAGGCGAAGCGCCGGGCGCAGGATGTGAAATGGATGTGGGCCCTGGTGGACGAACGGCTGCACCAGCGCCTCGTCGGCGCGCCGGAGGTCCGGCGCCGCACCGCCGAGGCCGAGGCGGGCGTGGCCCGGGGCGAGACCTCCCCGGCCGCCGGCGCCGCCGCCATCGCCGCGCCGCGACGGCTCCGGCACCGGCACCGGCACTGGCCGGGGCGCATAAAATCGCGATGGGACGGGGCTCAAACGCGTTCTCGCGCGTTCGGTGGACGACGGCGTATCGAGCGGCGCCCCTGTCTCGGCGCCGCGCTCACGTTCAGGAGAGTGCCATGGTTGATACGGATCGGATCGTCGGCGGTGCCAAGGAAGCGGCCGGCAAGGTTCAGGGCGCGGCCGGCGATTTCGTCGGCTCGAACCGCGACTCGGTCGAGGGGCGCTTCCGCGAGGCCCAGGGCCAGGCCCAGAACGTCTACGGGCAGGTGAAGGACAAGGCGCGTGACCTCGCCGACCGGGCGAGCGACTACGCCAGCGACGCCTACGATCGCGCGGGCGATGTCTACGAGCAGAGCGGCTCTTACCTGCGCGATGGCCGCGCGTATCTGCGCGACGGGCGCGCCGCGGTCGGCGCCCGGGTGGAGGAGAACCCGCTGGTCGCGCTGCTGATCGCGGGAGCGGTGGGCTACGGTCTCGCGCTGCTGATCCACAGCCGCCGCTGATCGGGATTGGCCCCGCCTCAACCGAGGCGGGGCCAGACCGGGACTGCGTCCGGTCAGGCCGCTTCGGCGACCGAGAGCGGAGGGTGGTCCGACCCGCCCACCTCATCCCGAGGTGCGGCGGAGCCGCCGCGAAGGTGGCCTCCGGAAATCGCTGCGATCCCCGAAGCCCTCCTTTGAGGCCCGCTGGCGCGGGCGCCTCAGAATGCGGACCTGTCTCGGACTTGCCGATTCACGCCCGCACCCGGCTGCGGTCGCCGCCAGCGCCGGACACCGCTACTGCGCCGTCCAGCCGCCATCCATGCTGATATTGGCGCCGGTGATCTGGCTCGCCGCCTCGGAGCACAGGAACACGGCGAGCGCGGCCACCTGATCGACGGTGACGAATTCCTTCGTCGGCTGCGCCTTCAGCAGCACGTCCTGGATCACCTGCTCCTTGGTCAGATTGCGGGCCTTCATCGTGTCGGGGATCTGCGCCTCCACCAGGGGCGTCCAGACGTAGCCCGGCGAGATGCAGTTCACCGTGATCTTGTGCGGCGCGAGTTCGAGCGCGGCCGTCTTGCTCAGGCCCGCGATCCCGTGCTTGGCGGCCACGTAGGCCGACTTGAACGGCGAGGCCACCAGCGAGTGGGCCGAGGCCGTATTGATGATCCGGCCCCAGCCCCGCGCCTTCATGCCCGGGATCGCCGCATGCATCGCGTAGAACGCCGACGACAGGTTGATCGCGATGATCTGTTCCCATTTCTCCGACGGGAACTCCTCGATCGGCGACACGAACTGGATGCCGGCATTGTTGACCAGCACGTCGACGGATCCGAACGCCTCCTCCGCCTCGCGCACCATGGCGGTGATCGCCTCGGGCTTGCTCATATCGGCGGCCGAGTAGCGGGCCTTGACCCCGTAGGTGCTCTCGATTTCGGCCCGCGCCGCCTCGATGGCGTTCGCGTCGCCGAAGCCGTTCAACACGACGTTGGCGCCCTCGGCCGCCAGGGCGCGCGCGATGGCCAGCCCGATGCCGCTGGTGGAGCCGGTGACGAGGGCGGTCTTGGTCTTGAGGGTCATGGAGCCTCCTGGCACGCGGGCGCGCCGTCGTTCGGGTGGCGGGCGCCGCCTTCGCGGTGGATCGGGTCGCGGACCTAACTAGCGCCTGAAGGTGGCGCCGGCACAGGCCCAGCCGGTTGCGGGGCGTGCCGGATGTCACCGGTCTCCGCCCCGGCGCGCGCCTGGGCCGGGACGGCGATCTCGACCCGCAGGCCCGGGGCATTGTCGGAGAGGCGCAGCGTTCCCTGGTGCAGGCGCACCACGGCGTTGACGAGACTGAGGCCCAGCCCGAAGCCCGGTCGCGAGCGGGCATCCTCCAGCCGGACGAAGCGGTCGAGCACATGGGCGCGCTCTGCCTCCGGGATGCCCGGCCCGTGATCGGAGACGGCGAGTCGGATCGAATCGCCGGCCCGCCACGCTTCCAGCGTCACCCGGGCCTCGGCCCGGTCGGGCGCGGCCCCGTATTTCAGGGCGTTGTCGACGAGGTTGGCCAGGGCCTGGCCGATCAGCTCGCGGTTGCCGGCGATGATGAGGCCTTCCTCGGCGCGCACGTCGAGAACGAGGCCCTGATCCTCGGCGAGCGCCTCGTAGAGTTCCCCGACGCCCCGCACCGTCGCGCCGATATCGAGCGGCACCAGGATCTCCCGGGCGCTGCCGGCTTCGAGCCGGGCGATCATCAGCAGGGCGTTGAACACGCGGATCAGCCCGTCGCCCTCCTCGATCACGGCTTCGAGCGCCGCCCGCAGCTCCTCCGGCGAGGAGGCCCGGCGCAGGGCCTCGTCGGCGCGGTTGCGCAGGCGCGTCAGCGGCGTCTTGAGATCGTGGGCGATGTTGTCGGACACCTCCCGCATCCCGCGCATCAGCTCGCCGATGCGTTCGAGCATCTGGTTGAGGCTCGATGCGAGCCGGTCGAGTTCGTCGCCGTTGCCGGCCACGTGGAGGCGCCCGTCGAGGTCGCCCGCCATGATCGCCCGGGTGGTCTGGGTCATGGCATCGACCCGGCGCAGGACGCGGCTCGCCGCGAGCCAGCCGCCGATCACCCCGAGGAGCACCACGGCGGCGAGCGAGGTTCCGAAGGCCCGGCCGATCACCGCGCGCAGGCGGTCGCGCTCCTCCGTGTCACGCCCGACGAGAAGCCGGAAGCCGCCCGGCAGGGTGAAGACCCGCACGATCGCCCGGTGCGCCTCGGCATCCGAATCGTTGCGGCCGTAGCGCGTCTCGCTCTGGCCGGGCGTCGCCAGCACGGCGGCGGGAACATAGCCGACATTGCCGACGACGTGATCGCCGCCGGCCGTGGTCACGAGGTAGAGCGAGGCGCCCGGCTCGCGCGAGCGCCGCTCCACGACAGTGATCAGCCGGCGCAGGCCCCCGGCATTGTACTGCTCCGACAAACCGTTGATCTCGGCATCGATGGTCGAGACGATCTGATCGTCGAGCACCGCGCGGGCGTTCCACGCGACATAGCCGAGGGCCAGGAACGCGCAGAGGGCGAAGATCGCCAGATAGGCCAGCGACAGCTTGAACGCGGTGGTGCGGAACAGCTTCTGGAAGCGCGCGCCGCTCGTCTCGCGCGGAAACGGCTCCTCCGCCGGGAACCCGTTCACCCGGCGCCGCCCTCGTCGACGCGCAGCACGTAGCCGGCGCCCCGGACCGTGTGAATGACCGGGGACGGGAAGCCCTTGTCGAGCTTGCCGCGCAGGCGCGAGACGTGGACATCGATCACGTTGGTCTGCGGATCGAAGTGATAGTCCCAGACGTGCTCCAGCAGCATGGTTCGGGTCACCACCTGCCCGGCATGGCGCATGAGATATTCGAGGAGGCGGAATTCCCGGGGCTGCAGCGGGATCTCGCGGCCGGCGCGGGTCACGCGATGGGACAGGCGGTCGAGCTCCAGATCGCCGACCCGGTAGCGCGTCTCCTCCGCGGCGCCCGAACCGATCTGCCGCCGGGCCAGCGCCTCGGTCCGGGCGAGCAGCTCCGAGAAGGCGTACGGCTTCGGCAGGTAATCGTCCCCGCCGGCGCGCAGGCCCTTCACGCGGTCGTCGACCTGGCCCAGCGCGGAGAGGATCAGGACCGGGGTCGCGACCTTCTGCTCCCGGAGGGAGCGGATCAGCGACAGGCCGTCGAGCTTGGGCAGCATGCGATCGACGATGAGGACGTCGTACCCGCCCTCCCGCGCGAGCGCGTAGCCGTCGAGGCCATCATAGGCGCTGTCGGCGACGTGCCCCGTCTCGCGGAACGCCTTCACCAGATAGGCGGCCGCCTCCCGGTCGTCCTCGATGATGAGAAGTCGCATGGACCCGGTCCATACCGCGCCGCGCGGTTCTGGGGAACGTGCCTCCGACCACATGCTCGCGCCGCTCCCCTCCCCTCTCGGCGGATGAACGGGCCGGGCTCGCGATGCGCGGAGCCCGGCCCGTTCCGAAGCGGCGCTACAGGATCCCCGGAGGGCGCGAGGTCTGCCGGCGGCTTCGTCCGCGCGACCCGACGGTCGGCGACCCGGATAATCTGTCGAGCCGCCGATTACGGGATGCTCGCGGCGAGATGACTTCGCGGTAAGGCGCGGCCGGCGCCGGATCGAACGCGCAAACGCGAACAGGCCGCCCCCTTGAGGAGCGGCCTGTTCGCGTCGTCGATCGTGTCGAGGGAAGGCTGGATTTGCGTTGTGCGGGTCTGGCGGCGACCGACT
>CAXDNE010000104.1:0-22049 GCA_963990595.1 uncultured Methylobacterium sp. | reverse complement strand
ATCGCGCGCCACGCGCGCACCAGCGTCGCGTCCGCGGCGCGGCGGCCCGGGCCGTGCCGCCCGCGTGCGGCACGGCCCACGCGCGCCCTGGAAGGATGCCGCGCGTCCCCACGCACCCCGACTCCCGCATCCCCGAGGTCTGCCCCGGCGCCTGAGCGCCCGGCCGCCTCGCGGCGGAGGCTGCCGTGACCAAGACCCCCAAGCAGACCCTCAAGGCCCTTCCCCCAAGCCGACGGGAGGTCGGCTCCATCGACGACTTCCTCTCGAAGTCCGCGGCGCCCGACGAGGACCTAGCCAACTCCTGCGTCCGCATGATCCTCGCCATGACGCTCGTCCAGGACGCGCTGTCGCCGGCGGAGCGCGAGCGGATCGCGCAACCCGCCGGCACCGCCTTGGTGGTCGCGGTGCCCGGTCCCGACTGGGTCGAGCCCGTCGCGCAGGCCCTGTCCCGGATCGGGAACTGGGGCATCACCTTCCGGCGCAAGGGCGGCAAGACCTCCGAGACGGCGCTGACGGGCTCGGACGAGACCGCCAACGTCCTCGGGCACGGGCTGAACGCGCTAGGCGTATCCCAGGAGCCGGACCGTTACCTCCCGGCCTCCCTGGTCGCCACGGCGGACATCCGCATCGACCTGCGGCCGCCCGGGCCCCGGGTGCTGCGCGCCGCCATCGAACTCGTCACCGGCATGCGCTGCGGCCGGATGCCGGACGACGCCGCGCGCGGGCTCGCCTTCGACGAGACCGCCGCCTGCCTGCGCCGGGGCACCAAGCCCTCCGCCTGCGTCCGCAGGCTCGTGGCCGCCTCCAAGGCCAAGCTCGCCGGTGACCCGGCCCTCGATGACGTGCCGACCCTCGACCGCCTCTACGGGATGGGGCCCGCGACCGAATGGGGCCTCACCCTGGCCGCCGGCATTGAGGATTGGAGGAAGGGGCTTCGCGCGTGGAAGGACCTGCCTGAGCGCTGCGCCGTGATCTCGGGCCCGGCCGGAAGTGGCAAGTCCTCCTGGGCACGCAGTCTCGCCAAGACCTTGCGCATGCCCATCGTCTCCACGTCGGTCGCGTCGTGGTTCTCGTCCGGCGGCTACCTCGACCAGGTCATCCGGCAGTTCGAGGCCGTCCTCGCGCAAGCAATCGCCGTGGGACCGGCGGTCTTGTTCCTAGACGAGATCGACACCATCCCCCGCCGCGCCTCGCTGGATAGCCGGAACGCCGAGTATTTCAATACCCTGGTTTCAAGGGTTTTGCTGGCTCTGGACTCTGCGGTCTCGGGAGAGACTGCGTCCTTAATTGTCATCGGTGCCACTAACTTCCCAGAAAAGCTGGACGAGGCGCTGATCAGGCCCGGGCGCCTCAACCGGGTCATCGCCATCCCCCCTCTGGACGCGGCCGCCATCGCCGGCATCCTCCGGCAGCACCTCAGCGACGACATCCCAGACGCCGACCTGGCGCCGCTCGCCATCGTCGGCCTCGGCGCGACCGGCGCCGAGATCGCCTCCTGGGTGAAGGGCGCCCGGAGCGCGGCCCTGGCCGAGCGGCGCCCGATGGTCTTCGCCGACCTCGTGGCCCGCCTCGCCCCACCCGACACGCGCCCGCCGGCCGTGCAAATGGCGGTGGCGCTTCACGAATCTGCGCACGCCTATGCGACAGAAGTCCTAGGAGTAGGAACGGTCCAAGCCGTCTCCATCGTCGGCCGCGGACGCTACTCGGGGAAGACCAACGCCAAGCTCCGGGCCGTCGAGGCGATGAACGCGGACGAACTCGACGCCCTCGTCGTCTCGGTGCTCTGCGGCAGGGCCGCGGACGAGCGCTGGGGCTCCGCGACCTCCGGTGCCGCGGGCGGCCCGGGCAGCGACCTCGCCATCGCCACCGACCTGGTCGCCTGCAAGCACGGAAGCTACGGCCTGGGGGCGACGCTCACCTACCGGGCCGGTCCCGCAGCCGTCGCGTCGCTGATCGAGCGCGACGACGCCTTCAAGGCCGTGGTCGAGCAGGACCTTCGGCGCCTGTACGAGGTCAGCAGGCTGCTGATCGCGCAGGACGGGGGCATCGTCGAGACCATCGCCCGGAGGCTCGTCAGCTCCCGCATCCTCTCGGGAGCCGAGATCCGCGCGATCATCGGCGATCCGGGGGACCCGCCCGCCGCGGACGAGGCGGGCCTCGTGGTCGTGGGAGGCGCCCATGGATGAAAACCAGATGGACACCGCGGTGGCCGAGGTCGTCGTCGGCTTGATCCGGGTGCGCCGGGTGCTCGACCCCGCCACCTTCCGCGACCTCGTGGGCTCCATCCTGGTCGAGATTGACCAAGGGGCGGAAGCCGCTCTGGAAGCCGCCTATCGCCGCAAGCCGAAGGGTAACCTCATCCCCTTCCCCGGTCCGACCCGCCTTTGCGGGGGCAATGACGGCGAGATCCATGGTCGCGCCGGTGGGCAGCCGGACGCGACCTCTGGAGACGCTGATCCATGACCGCGCTACACCGAACGCAGGGGGTGGCTGGCTCAGATCGCACGGGCCCTGAAGAAATCTTCGGCAAGCCGGCGGACGCGCGGCCAGGGCGCCGCAAGGCAAGGAACGGATGGCTTTCACAAAAAAGTGATGAGACCGGGCGAGGCCGACCGGCTGCGATTCGCGGCAGCGCAGCAATCCGCGGGCGCCGCGTCGAAGTGGCGAGGCCAGGAATTCTGTCCAGCCTAGTGAACCCGCTCAAGCTAGGATTACCTTCCGTCACCCGGGAACCGGATCGGACTGTCAAGCGGAAAGATATGGTGCTTGGCATCAGGTCCCTGGCCGGCCCATCGGCGCATGGACTCGAACGCGATTCCTGGTTTGATGAGCTCTCGTGGGGACGGTCTCCGACCATCTCGCCGAGGCCAGGAAGAGGAAGCCGGACCGCCCGGCATTAGGAAAGGGCGCCCCGAGTTAGCGGCTCGGGACGCCCCAATCGACCGCTCGTGCGCTTTTGCCGGCTGCCCGAGCAATCTGCGACTGGCGCGACAGCCAGAGCCCGGTGACCCTGCCCGACTCGCCCTTTTCTGACAAGGGCGGGACCGCAGTCCCCTGCCTCAAGCGGTCGCGCCCCACCCCAGGGCGAAACCCATGACGTTCGAGGACAGGCCGGCTGGACCTGGCGACGAGGAACAGGCACCCCGGACCCGGGAGAAGAGAAAGCGGCGGCGAGCCGATCACGCCCAGGCGCCGGCGGCGTCCGGGCGAGTGACGGTCTTCTGGCCGAACGCGGCTGGGCTTACCAAGCTCGGCTTCGGACGCGTCGCGGCGGTTCCGGTCCTGTTCGACGGCCACGGGCGATATCTCCGTCCGGCGGCCCGGTACCTGCGGGAGCGGGCGACGCTCCAATGGCATCCATCGCGGGACGAGCTGGGCGGCGGGGGGCGGGACTTCCCTCGCCCCTCGACGCTCCGGCACATCGCCTACGCCCTGTCCAATTTCCTGAACTGGTGCGTCGCGCGCGGGGTCGATTGGCATGGGGCCGCTTACGACGATGTCCTGCGTTACCAGCGAGAGCAGATCAGGGGGCTCTGGGCCGCGCGCAAGGGACGTCGCCTGCACCCGGGAACGGCTAACGCGCGAGCCGACGAGGCGACCCATTTCCTTGAATGGGCCGCCGCCGTCGACCTGCGCCAGCCCTTCCCGTACCCGCGGGTGACCTTGCGGCGGAACGCGGTGTTCAAGGGACGCACCGCAGGGGTCGTCCACACGCGCGCCGGCCGCGCCAAGGTCGGGCATCCCGATACAGCCGGCCGTGTCCTCCAATTGCCGACGGCTGCGGAAACCGCCGCGTGGCTCGACAGTGTCCTCCGGCGCCGAGGCCATGCCAAGGCGCTGATCGGGAAGTCGATCCTATTGACCGGTGTCCGGCTCGGGGAAGTGCTGGCATTGACGACGACCCAGATCCCGTCAACCGAAGTCTTGGCTGCCCTGGGTCAGGCAGGGCGTGCGATGGCGCAGGTCCACCTCATCGAGACCAAGGGTGGCCGGCCCAGGACCATCGACGTGCCGCTTGCCCTCGCGTCCGAGCTGCGAAATTGGATCGACACCCGGCGGATGGTTGCAGCCGCCCGCTATCGGCGTCGAACCGGGGGTACCGCCGGCGACCTGCTCTTCCTCTCGGATGCCCGCGGCCACGAAGGCACGCCACTGCGTCACCGCACCGTGCAACGTGTGTTCAAGGAGGTCGGGCCCCGGCCTGCGGCTTGGTCGCCGCACCTGGGCCGTCACACCTTCGCGTGCAACTTCCTTCTCCACGCCTTGCAGAAGGAGGCAGCGGTTGCGGGAGGTCCGGTTCCCGCCATGGGCGCGGAGTGGGTACGGGCCCGCGGCCTGTTCTGGCTCGACATGCTCAGGCGGCAATTGGGGCACCTGAGCGTCGAGACGACGAACCTGTACCTGCGGTGGCTCGTGACCGCCGTCGGCATCGCCGACCTTGCGTCGGGCTGGCAGGAGGCGCTCGGCGGCCTCGCTGGCGCGACGGAGGCTGCTCGATGAGCGCGCTCGGAAGAGGTGCTGGCGCCGGACCGGACCTCGACTCGCCACAACTCCGGTTCTGGGTCACCGCCGCCGATGGCCTCCACTACGAGGTGGACCTCGTCGAGTTCGCACGGGGCGGGCGCGCCGATGAGGTGCGCTGCTTCAACCGAGAGACCTGGGGTGGCGACTTCCGCGGACGGCCGGGTTTCGCTGCGCAGATCGCAGAGCTGTTTCGCTTAGAGGCCCCTTCAAGCCAAAAGAGCGTCAGGCTTCGCTGTGCGATGCGGTGCCTCTTGCGCTTCCTCGACGTCGTCGACCCGGACGGATGCGTGCGTGCCGTCGGCGACCTGACGGATGCGCATGGTCTTGAGTTCCGACGCTGGGCGGAAGCCGTCGGCGCCTCTCATCACTACGTCTTTCTGCTGAACGCGGTCGGACGCATGCGTGAACTTGGCGGACAAGCGCCACTGCTCTGGCCGGCGCGCAAGCCGGACAGGCCGCCGCTCCTCGACGACGTTGATCAGCAGGGCTTACGCAGGCTCTTCCATGCCTTCAGACACGAAGCCAGGGCCGTTAAGCGAATGTTCGCCGAAGGCGAGCAGCTAGCGAACTCAGGCCAGGATCCGCGCGGCGGGACCGACGAAGCCGGCCCGGAAACGCCGGGATGGCATAACCGGCGCGATCAAGCGTGGCTGGTGCGGCACCTGACGGGACGCCGGCTTCTTTCGAAGGCCGAGATCCGTGAGCAGGGCGGCCAAAGCCTGTACAAGACAAATTGTGTGGCGCGTCCGCACCTTGGGCCGGCGTATCTCCCGCCGGGTATGGGCGGGCAGGGTTCCAGAGGAGTCTTCGAGAAGCTGCGGTGGTTCCACCCAGCCTATGAAGACATCGCCGTCTACCTATGGCTTTTCCTACTGGCGACCGGCTGGAATTTGGCGACCTGCCTCAGCCTCGATGTGAGTGAGGAGGCAGCTTGGGTCCACGACCATCCCTACAAGACTGACGCTAAGCTTCTGCACGCCTATAAGTCGCGGGCTGGCCGACAGGTTTTCGCGTTCAGTGCTGTCCGCCCAGAGTTCCATCCCTATCAAATCCTGCAGTTCATCATCGCGCGAACGGAGCCACTTCGCGAGACCCTGAGGCATCGCTTGGCGGCTGAGGAGAGGCGCTGCGCGACCAAGCCATCCCACGCCAGCGAGGCGGAGATCGCGCGCCTCCGCGGAGCGATCCGAAGCCCGTGGCTTTACCAGACCCTGAACAGGGTAGGCTTTGTCGAAGTCATCACGAATGAGGACAACACGAGGCTAAACAAGATCGCCCGGATTACTGCTCAGAGGGCGGGTCTGCTGGAGCAACACCCCGCCCTGGCTGCGATGACGACCGCGGTTGCCCGGGACGGCTGGATGGCCCACGCCTACGAACAGTCCGGCTACAGCGTGATCATGGCGCAGCTCGCCGGGCAGCACTCTGACGCTCGTAGCCTTCTCCATTATCTCCGTCGCCGGCGATACCGGTCGCATTCGGAGCTTGCAATGCGGCGGGTCCAGAATGCCGCCTTTGCCGAGATCGAAGCGGGCCGTCCGCTCGATGCGACGAGGCTCCGCCTCTTGGTGGAATCGGGTGGTGTGACCCCGGAGCAGGAAAAGCGGCTGCTCGATCACCGGATGCGGACCCGTTTGGGTATGGGGTGCCTCGATCCTAGCCATCCCCCGCGGCATGTGAGCCCAAACCATCGCGAGGGCACGTTGTGCCGGGTCCAACGCTGCACGGGGTGTCAGCTGGGAGTCGTCTTTGAGGAGAGCCTCCGGCCGCTTGCACGCCGCCAAGCGGAGCTGCTGCACCTGCAGCGGTCGCTTCCGTTCGCTGTGTGGGCGCAGTCGTCGTTCGGCGACGAACTCCGGTCCATTGCGCTGACCCTCGAACACTTCGATCCAGAGCAAGTCAGGACCGTAACGGAGGAATGGCAAGCCAAGCTCGGTTCAGGGGAGGTCGCGGTCCATGACACCTACCCCATCTAATTCAGCGCGAGAGTCGGAGGGGACACTCTGGCGACAGGCGGCGCAGGCAGATGCGGTCCGTGGCGCCCTGGCCGAGCGTCCCTGGGACGAGGTTCGCCGCACCGAGATCTTCCCTGGAGTGAGGCTTGGCGACGCCCTACTGGTCGTACCCGAAGCCTGGCTGCCACCCGGTGCCACGCGCCTGGCTTCTTTTCGGACGCTCGACCCAAGCCTCGGCGGCCGCCTCGGTGAGGGCAGAGCACACCTGGTGGCGGTTCGCGACGAGAGCGTGCGACGAGCGTTGCTCGCCCTTTGGCTCCCGCGACGCACCGGAAGCGGAACCCGGGTTTATAAGCCGAACAGTTGGTTGCAGCACGCCCGGAGGCTGCTCCGAGCTGTAGCATGGCAGGTCAACACCCGTCCGTCGGACGATGGTAGCGTGTGGCGTCACCTGACGCCTGCAGACCTACGAGCCATGGAGGACCATCTCTGCAGTAGCGGGTGTCGTCGCGCGGAGTTTGGCATCCTCATCCGCAACCTCAATGATGCGGGCCAGCGTGGCATCCTCAGCGATTTTCCCCGGCTTGATGTATTCGCGGGGGCCCTCCCGGAGGCGGAAACCTCGAACAGGGGTGACCCACTGGTGCGCGCCATGCATCAGGAAAAGAGGTCGTGGCTACCCTTCGATGGACGCTTCGTCACGGAACTGCTGTGGCGTGCCCTCTGGATGCAGCGCCATCTCGCGGATCAGCTGCTGGACTGCTGGTCGCACTTGAAGGATCTCGCAGCTCAGGCTTTTGCACAGGGCCGCAGTACCCGACATCCCTCGGTGGTCGAGGCTGGGCGGCGGTTGATCGACGCGATTACTTGGCGCGACGCGGACGGCAACGTCATCGAACGACTTCCGTTCGAAGTAACCCAACTTGTGGGAAACCGCTTCGTACGGACCGCTGCGTGGCCGCCCGAGAACCCGCGCACCGTGAACTTACTGGTCAGCGTGCTGCAAGCCCTGAACTTCGGCACGGTGGCGTTCTGCGTCGGTGCGCGTTCAAGCGAAATCCTTTCGGCTACTGACGACTCGCTGCCGAATCTCGCGTTTGGCAGGCTTGTGGCCCGGACGTTCAAGCTCGCCGACGAGGTCGAAGGAAGGGTGCGGGATTGGCCCCTGCACCCCGCCGCAGCTCGGGCCTTGAACGTTCAGCACGACCTGGCCCGAAGGGTCCGGCCGCAGGGTGGGAGGCACCTATGGGTCCTGACAAGGGGGACGAAGCTTCGGCCGCTCGGCTCTCCCCTCTGCCATCCCACTCAATCCCTCATCGATACCGTGGCGCATCTTGGCCTGACGGAACTCGCAGGGCCGGCCAAGCCCCATGCTCATCGATGGCGGCATACCGTGGGCCGCATCGTAACTCTATCCGTCATCGAGGCGCCTTCAGTTTTGGTGGACCTCTTCGGGCACGCCGACATCGAGATGACCCTGACGTACATGCTCTCGGATCCGAAGATCGCCGAAGAGGCGATCCGCGTTGCCGAGGAAGCCGCCGTGGCCCTCGCGGAGGAAGCGGTGGCCGATACCCTCGCCGGGACTACGAGTGGTCCGGCCGCGGCGCCCGTGGCGGAGGGGGTGGCATGGGCCCGCATGCGGCGGGGCGAGGCGGAGTTCGGCGCTGACAGCCTCCGGGAGCTCGCCGAGGTCCTGACGATGAGCGGCCGTCAGTGGCACCTCGTGCGTCCCGGCGTGATCTGCACGAAGGGCCCTGGCGAGGCAGGCCCCTGTACCCGCACCGTCGGCGAGCCGGACCTCGCTGCTTGCCGCACAACCTGCGACCACAGGCTGGAGACGCGCGCGGCGGAGGCGCAATGCGACGAGGTTATCGGTAGCCTGCTGGCCGAGACCGAGGCTGCCATCGCGAACGGGGCCGAGCTGCTCGCAGAGAACCTACGTGGCCAGGTCCTCGCCCAACTGCACCGCTGGGAATCCGTGCGTTCGCGCTGGTTGTCGCGCAGCGCCCTCGCCGCCGCCATCTGGGCCGAGAGGTGAGCCGTGGCGCGCTCAACCGGGAGGCCGGTGTCCCCAGACCCGCGAGGACGCGCGTCCGCCGCACGGAAGCTGACGACCCGGGAGCGCTGCGAGGCCGCCATGCGTGACATCGAGCGCGACGTCGAGCGGAACGGTGGTCTCTACCCGCTCAACGACGGCCGGATCTCGGTCCAGGAGGTGCTGCGGCGCGCCGGATTGAGCTCCGCTGCGTTGGAGAAGGAGCACCATCGCGACCTCAAGTGCCGTGTCTCCGCCTGGGTGGCTGGCGCGGCGAAGCGGGTCGCGCGCGGCGCCCGCACGATCAGACGCGCGGTGACCGAGCGCGTGGATGCGGCCCAGGGCGCCCTCGCCGCGCACCGGCAGGCCGCCGCGGAGGCCGAGCTCGAATACGTCGAGGCGCGCATCGAGATCGCCCGGCTCACGTCCCGCAACGCGGAGCTGGAGCGCGAGGTGGAGCGGCTGAAGATCGAGCTCGCCGGCCGCAACGTCGTCTCTTTCGCCAAGCGGACCAAGGGGGGAGACTCCTGATGCCGATGCCCTCCGTCGAGCCGGTCATCCTGTCGGTGCTGGAACCCTACCTGGAGGAGGCGCAGCGCGCCTGGGCGGTTGCGGGGGGAGCCGCGCCGACGCTTCCGGCGACGGACGGGAAGGTCAACGTCCGGGACTTGGTCCGACGGCTCATGCGGCGCGACGCACGCATCCTGGCCTCGCATGAGCAACACTTCTTCGACAAGCCGGCGCTGCGGCCGGCCGTCAACGCGGTCGCGGCCGAGCAGGGCCTCGCGCCCATCGGCAGCCGCGGCTCCCAAGAGAGGACGAGGCCCTCGGCAGGCGCCTCGGCAAGGTCGCGCGCGAGGCCTCGGGGCTGCGGCAGGCCCTGGCCGAGCGGGAGGCGTTGATCGACGCGCTGCGCCGGGAGAACCACGGCCTGCGGGAGCAGATGCGCCTTCTTGAGGAGACGGGCATGGCCATGCGGCGGGAGGACCCGCGATGACGGCCGTGCGTGTCACGGGCATCGTCTCGGCGCGCCCGTCAGGGGTCATCCTGGCGGGCACCGTGGTGCACGGCTCGCTGCCGGCCGGTACGACGCTGCGCGTCAGGGTGCCGCGCCGCTTGCTGCCGGCCGATCCGCTGGTGGGGGAAACCTGGACCGTGGAGGGGCGCCTCCAAGCCACGCGGTGGGGCCGCCAGCTCGACGCCGCGACCGCCGCGCGGGCCCCCCTGGAGGGGGCGCTGATCCGTGAATACCTAGCGGAGCATGTGCCGGGCATCGGGCGGGAGCGGGCGGACCGCCTCTGGCACGCGTTCGGGACCGTCCTGCCGGAAGCCCTGGCGAGCGGCGACATCGCCGCCCTCGCCTCCGTGATCGCGCCGGATCGCCCCGTCCTCGGCCCCCGCATCGCGACCGCGGCGGTTCGCGCCTGGAGGGACGCGGCGGGGGAGACGGCGCTGGTGGCGTGGTTGCAGGTGCGCGGCGTCGAGGACGTGCGCTCGACCCGCCGGATCGCGGCCATCCTCGGCGACGGTGCGGTCGAGACGCTTGGGCGAAATCCCTACGTCCTGATCCCCTTCCTGCCCTGGGCGATCGTGGACGCGCTGGGTCGGCGCCTGCTCGCCGAAGCCGGGCGCCAAAGGCCGGACGACGCGCCCGAGCGCCTCGTCGGCGCGGTTGATGCCGCGATGAGGGCCCTGATCGCGACGGGCGCCACCGCGACGCAGGACAGGGAGCTCGTCTCCGCCGTCGCCTCAAGGTTGGCGGTGGAGCCGACTCACCCCCGTGTCGCCACCGCCCTGGCGGCGGGCCGGCGCAACGGCGCCATGGTCGAAGGGGTGGGTGGCCTTTGGCGCGCGCCCGGTTGCGCCTTGATGGAGGAAGCGGTGCTCGACCGGCTGGGCGATATGCTTGCCCTGCGGCACATCCAGGGCCAGTCGGCCCCGCTGCTCGACTTCCGTGCCGCTCTCGCATCCTACGAGGGCGCGCGCATGCTTCGTCCCGAGCAGCGGGCGGCTGTCCTGAAGGTCCTGTCCTCCCCCTTCGCCTGTCTGCGTGGTGGGGGCGGGGTTGGCAAGACGACTGTGGTGGGCACGGTCTGCGACCTTTGGGAACGGATTGGCGGCGACGTCGTCCTAGGCGCCGTGGCGGGGAAGGCCGCCCTCCGCCTGTCCCAGGGGACGGGACGGTTGGCGCGCACGCTGTTCCGGCTAATCCGCGAGCTCGACGAGCGCGCCGAGATCGACCGGCGCCTCTTGGAGGGCGTCGAGGCGGAAGAGGTGATGCGCCTCCGCGGCCGGCGCGCGGCGCTTGCCGAGGTGACGCCGCAGAGCCTCGTCATCGTCGACGAGAGTTCCATGGTGGACCTGCCGACCGCCTATGGCCTGCTGAGGCGGATGCCCGCCGGCGCCCGGCTCCTCCTGGTCGGCGACGAGCGCCAACTAACCCCCGGTCGGCTTCGGTTTGGTGTTCCACGCCATCGTCCGGGATCCGGCGGTCACCGCGAGCCTGACCGTCGTTCACCGCCAGACGGAAGCCAGCGGCATCCCGCGCATCGCCGCGTCCATCCGCGAGCGGCGGATGCCGGCGCTGACGCCGTATGGCGGCCTCGCGGACGGCGTCTCCGTCGTCCATGCCCGGGATCCGTCGGCGATCCGCGACGCGGTCTTGAGGGTCTACCAGGATTTGGCCGGCGCCGAACCGCTCGTCGTCGCGCCGACGAAGGGCGGCCCGTCCGGGATTCGGGCCCTGAACGATGCCATGCACGACCTCCATGTGGATGCGGACGGCCTTGACGAGGTCGCGAGCGCCCTCGGGCAACGCTTCTCGCCCGGCGAACCGGTGGTGCACGCGCGGACCGATTACAGCCGGGCCCTGTTCAACGGCAGCCTCGGCCGGGTGGCCGCCATCGAGCGCGGTGGTCTGGTCGCGGAGTTCGAGGGCAAGGCCCACCGCTTCGGGCGCGACGACCTCCTGGACCTGGACCTCGGTTACGCGCTGACCTGCCATCGCGCCCAAGGCTCGCAGGCGGAGCGCGTGATCATCGCGCTCACTCCGTGCCGCCTGCTCGACCCCTCCTGGGTCTACACGGCCCTGACGCGGGGCGAGCGTCAGGTCGTCATTGTCGGCGCCCCGGGAACACCGGAACAGGCGTTGCTACAGCCCTGGGCCGCCGAGCGGCGCGCCTGCGGGTTCCGGTGGCCGCGGGCACAGGCGGTCCTTGGGACCCCTTCCGGATCGCACGAAACCTCTTTCGGCCGGTGAACGACGGTCCTCGGCCATGCGTCGCGCCAGGCCAGTTCCCACCGGGTCATGAAGCGTAGGTCGGCGCGCCGCCTGGTCGCACCGATGTTGCCTCAGGATGGGGCCAGCCGTCTTGGCTCGATGAGACGACCCGAAACCTGGTCCGTATTCTGGTGAGTGAGCCAGAACGTGAAGAAGTCGATGTCGGCACCGAGCTGTTCAAGGTGTGTGACCTGCCGCGTCTCTTCCTCCTCGTAGGGGGCCGCCAGCCCAGCGACGGATTGGGCGTCGCCGATGATCACATAGGCAAACCGCTTGAGGTTGCCGGCTTCCACGCTCACTTCGGAACCTGCCAGACGCAACTTCGCCGACGGAACCACCCCGACACGGACGATCTCGGGGCTGACGACCTCATAGTAGGCCGGCTCCGCACCAACCGGTGGATGCAGCAACAGGTGTGGAGGCGCGATCAACCCGCAGGGAAGATCGAAGGCCAACGCCGCAGTGCGATCTCGCGTATCGCCGCGGTAAACCGTGAGCGACATGACCTCCTCCCTCAGACGTTCCGATGTCGTCTGGAATTGGATGAGGCCGTCGGAGGCCATGGCGATCAAGCGCAGGTCCTCCTCGTTCTGGATGCGCGGTAGCGTCGTGAAGTACCCGTACGAGACGTTGGTCAGCCGACGGGTGCCGGCAAGGTTCCACGCCGAGGACCAAAGCTCGCCGCCGGCTTTGATGCTGCTCGCGTTCGCCGGGGTCGTGTGGTGGTAAACCCTAAGTAGGAAGTCCCCTGCCTGCGATTGGCGGCATTCACCCTTGGCGTATGAGGCAAGTCCCCGCGGTCCGTTGAAGGAGCACCGGTAGAGTTGCGCCCCGTCGTCATAGGCAAAAACGCGGTCTTCGGACCTGACGCTGACGTGTAGGCGTTGCAGTTCAGACGCCCGCGCACCGCCTACGTCGAAATCGAATACGGCGACGTGCTTGCCTGGCTCGACGTTGAAGCTGAGCCGAGGCGGCGAGAAAAAGCTCGGCAGGAAGTAGCGATGGCCGCCAACGGCTATCAGCAAGTCGGGTATCAGATAGCTCCGCCCCTCGCTGTGGCCAAGTCGCAGCTTGATGAAGCCTTCGTACTCGCGTCGCCCTGTCGAGCCCTTCCGCACCGGATGGGACCAGCGCGCCGGTGGGCCAGCGAGGTTTGGCCAGGGGCCTGATGGACCCTTGTTCACGAGATCCTCCCGGAGATTGGTCACCGGACCCGGTCCACTCGGCCTGGGTGCCGAGAATGCGCTTAACCCAAGGCAAGATGTTTCCCAAGGGCTTCAACGCGGCATAACCACGTCGGCATATGCTCCACCCTAAGTCATTGAACATACACACGAAGAGTGGGGGAGGCCTTATATAACTGCGCGTCCACCACCGGGTGCTCGTAGCGCCCGCACCAGAACCGGTTTTCGTGGGTGAAGCCGATGTTTGTCGGCGAAACAGGGACGTTGGTCAGCCAGACGCGCAACGTCTGTCAGCCGGGGGCGAAGGTCCCCGGCGGCCAACCTGAAGGCCGCGGAATTCGGGGCGGTACCGCGAAGGCGCGACGCATGTCAGTCGCCGCCACGACGCAAGGAGAGCGGGCCGCGACCTGAGAGGTCCGGCCCGCTTCCGTTTCGGCGACAGGACCGCAACGGTTTTGCAGGACGCGAGCGGCCTCGTGACCAGCGGGGTCCGGGACTTATGGGCCGCGATGACGGCAAGCGCCGGCTGTCGGATCGCATCGAGGCCCATAAGACCGCGCTGTGGCGGGTCGTGAGGAAGCGGGGCGGCTTCCGGCCGGCTGCTCCGCCCCGGTGTCTCCTATGCCCGGTCAGTAGCTGTAGTCGCGGCGCGGATAGGCCTGCGGCGGGCCGTAGCCCGTGCCGCGCGGCTGCACGCGCGCGCCATAATCGATCTCACGCCGCGCCTGACGGTTGGCAAGAGCGCGTCCCGTCAGACACCCGGCGACCGCCCCGACGACACCGCGCTCGGCGAGATAGTGCCCGGCCAAGCCGCCGATGATCGCGCCCTTGATGCAGCCCCTCGCCTCCGCGGCTCCGACACTCATGAGTGTCATGAGGGCGATGGCTGACGCGTGCCCGACAAGTCGCATGCTCGTACTCCCAGTTGATGGCCCGAAGAACGGAGCTGACCCGAGGCGCGTTCCTGCCGCTGACGGCCTGAATCATCGCCTGCGACGTTGTGCCGGGCGCGTGCGTCCTGCGCGGCGTCGCGGTCGGGTGCGGCAAACGCTCGGCCGTGACCGCGGACGGTGAGGTCGAGCGGACGATTGCCGCGCTGCTCAGGCAGCCGCTTCGGCCCCGGCGTAAGAAGGTGATGCGCTGAGGGGCCGATAGCGCTGCGTTCGACGCGGACGTTACCAATCTCATCGGGACGCGTTGTCCCACCTCAACCGCAGGAGGCGTCCATGCCCGTCATGCGTTGGCTGATCGGCCGAATCACCGGCTTCCTCGCGGGTCAATCGCAGGTGCGTCGGGCGAGCTCGATGGCAAAAGAGCGGGAGGCCGGCACGTTCGAGGGTGACTATTCCGGAAAATCGAGGACATTCGAAGACGATTACAACGCGGCCACGCGCTTGCTGAAGCTGCAGATCGATCGGCGATTCCCGGACAGCTACTATGCCAGACTGAGTTCAGGCAGCAGCAGCTCTTACGATTATGGCCAGGATCGTGCACTCGCCATCGACACCATGTCGACGGCCATCGCCATGGCTCTGCGCGGGGGCGCTTCCGTGGAACAAGCCGCGGCCGCTGGCGCGGAAAGCGTGGGGATCTGAGACGAGGCACCGCGTCGCTCGGTCAAACGATCGGCTTGGACATTCCCATCGGCTGCAAGGGCCATCCGGCAATCAACGCGAGGCATCCTGCCGCTGATCAAGATGGCCAAGCTCTTCGGCGCGGCGTGTCGAGATTCGCCGGATCAAACTCGGTGGTTGTGATTATCTCTCCGATGACGTACAGAGGATAAATCGACTTTTGGCCAGATATTCGGCCGCATCGCCTCAACAGGGCGAGCGCTCTGCATCTCTCCCATTTTCGACGATCAGCGACCGAGCGCGTGCGACGCATGCGCTCGACTTATTCGTTCGCCTAAAATGATATGGAATACCTATGAGCATCGGCACCGTTAAGTGGTTCAACGACACCAAGGGCTTCGGGTTCATTCAGCCGGATGACGGCGGCAAGGACGTGTTCGTGCACATCTCCGCGGTCGAGCGCGCCGGCATGCGCAACCTGATCGAGGGTCAGAAGGTCTCCTACGAGATGGAGACGGACCGTCGCAGCGGCAAGCAGTCGGCCGGCAACCTTCAGGCCGCTTGAGCCTCGCTCGTCCTCCGCGGACGACCGTCGAAGCCGCTCCCCTCGGAGCGGCTTCATCGATGTCTCGCCACCAGGGCACAGTTCTGGTGCGCATGAGGAGAATACGTGGGTCAATTCAGAACGAACCAGCTCGTCGATCGTCTCGAGGCCGTCGCCAAGGCGCGGCAGGCTGCACTCGCCCGGTTCCGGGCTCGCCCTGCTGCTGACGATCCAGCCGTCCTCGCGCGGCAAGCCGCGCGACAAGCTGTCGTCCGAGCGAGAGACGCACGGATCACCGAGCGGGAAACGGCGCGTCTCGCGGCAGAGGCTCGGCATGAGGCTGACGCTCTGGCTGCAAGGGAGCGCGCCGAGGCCGAGGTCGCGCGTCAGGCCGTCGAGAAAGCAGAACGGCAGGCAGCACTCGCCGCCGGACAGAAAGCGGCGCGCGACGCACGCTTTGCTGCCCGCAAGGCGAGAGCCCGCCGGTAGGTCAGCCCTGTGGTGTGACACGCTGAACCGCAGAGGATGACAGATGTCTCACAAGTTCAAGGTCGGTCAGAGCGTTCGACAACTCGGGACCAGTTACGCTGGAAACAAGAGCATCGTCGATGGTCTCTTCGAGGTGGTCCGCCTCACGCCAGATGATCGCTCGGGTGAGCCGACCTATCGGATCAAATGCGCGGGCGTCGAGCGCGCGGCCCGGGAGGGTGAACTCGTTCCGGTCTCCTGATCGGGTCGAACCGATCCAGGCTCTGTCGGGATCTCAGGCTGTGCTGCACCGCGTTCTTCCGGTGATGACCGGTCGCGCAGCGAAACTGTGGCGCGCGCGGCAGCAGCGGCCCTGCTTGCGACCGGCCGGGCAGCCGCAGCCCGAAGCCCTGCGCACAGATCGCGGCAACCCGGAACCGTACGGGCGGCGCGGGATCGCCCGCGCGTGGCTTCGCCATCCTGGGTGGCGAGCCGCCCTATCCGCAGCCCCGCGCACGAGGAGCCCACCCGCCATGGCGAGCACCCGGCACGATCATCGGAACGCCGCGGAAATCTGCCGCGAGCACGGCTGGACGGTCGGCACGCGCCTCGTCGGGGATGCCGGCTACGGCCCGACCATCATTCAGATCACAGCTCTCGGTGACCAGGTCATGCTCGCCAGGATCATCAGCCACGGCTGTGTGACAGTCGGATACCACGATGCTCAGGCGTGGACCCTCTCTCTCCGCGATTGGCGGCCCGTCGGCTGAGCCCAATCGACGTCCTGTCGTTGGCCCATCGGAGCAGAACGATACGCGGCCTTATCGGAGGAGCTGGGAGGCGACGCCGTCCCTCACACCCCGCGCTTGATCATCTGGACGATCTGCTCATCGGTTTTTCCGCGGGGCCGGTATCCTCGGCGTTCCAACGCGACGATCATGTTCTCACGAGTGTGAAACTGCTGCTCCAGTGACTTGCTCAGTGGACCGAAGCGGGCGACGACGGCCTGGCGGAGGCGTTCTGGCATACTCATCGGCGAATTGTAGCACACGGGCCCCGTTCTATTAAGGCACCATCGGGCAGGCTGAGCTGCCATGCGTTCTCACGCCGGATCGTTCCGCGGTTCAGCCGCGTTTGATCTTTGCTGTTTCGACCATCACCCGGAGTCTGACGTGTATAACCCCTTCCTGTCATTCCTGATGCTCGCGATGGAGTCGCAACGTGTCATCGAGTTGCGGCTGGTGCGTCTCGCCTGGGGCGGGAGCGAAGGCCGCGCCGAGGCACAGTCAATGGTGACGGAGAAGGTCAACGCGGCAGCCGAGGCCATGACGACGCTCATGCTCGGCGGCTCACCCGAAACCGTCATTGCCCGCTACCGCGAACACGTCGCCGCAAACACGAAGCGCTTGAGCGTGTAGGACGCCGCGCTGTCGGATGCCGGGGGCCCCCGCGCGCCACACGACCGCCTGTGAGGCGCGGCAGTTCGGAGCGCGCCATCTCAGCGGCCTGCATGAACGCAGCTTCTCTCAAAAGGCCAGCCATCCACGGGGAGCGGCTGGCGCTTCAACCCCGGCCAGAGGTCTTCATGACCCCGGCCACGGTGCCCTTGGTCGAGGGGGCCGCGGCATTGGTCTTCGGCACGGCCTTCTTCGGCTTCTTGGCTTCACGGTTCCCGCGCTTCTTCTCCGTAGCCATGGTCTCGCTCCCACGTGAGCTTCACAGGCGGAAAGCCGCCGCCTTCACGGATCGGTCCTCGGCGTCTGGTCCTCGAGCAAGGTGATCGAGGTCGCGACCGGGCCATCCAGCGGGCCGACGTGGGCTACGAAGCGCGCACGAGACCAGAGTTCAACGCGGTCTCCGTCGCTCAAGTGGAGTGCGCGTTCTGCCGCTTCCGCGTCGGTGGAGGCCTCGATCGGTATGGTTGATCGCACGCTCCCATCCGGTGCGAACCGGTACGCCCGATAAGGCGAGACCGTGCAGGAGGAGCGGCCGGTAGCTGGAAAGCTTACGACGTCTGCCATCCGAACGCCTGTCTGCCACAGACGGGGACACGGCCCCCGAGTTGCTGGAGGCTCAGCCGTCCATCCGTCGATCCGGCATCTTGCGCCTCTCTGAGCCGCAAAGATAGCCCGCATGGCCGGGTGGCACGCAACCGCGGACGAAGTCCCAGCGAGGCCAGCACGATGACCGGCTGACCACCATCGGACTCTGCACGGGACGGAACACGCGGCCGATGCCGCCCGTTCGTGCCTCATGGCACGCCACGTTGGCGCGCCAGAGACGACCAGGGTATCTCCATGGCTACCGGTACTGTGAAGTGGTTCAATGAGACCAAGGGCTACGGCTTCATCCAGCCCGACGACGGCGGCAAGGATGTGTTCGTGCACATCTCGGCCGTCGAGCGCGCGGGAATGCGCAACCTGATCGAAGGGCAGAAGATCGCCTACGACGTCGAGGCCGACCGGCGCAGCGGCAAGGAGAGTGCCGCCAACCTGAAGAGCGCCTGAGCCTTCTTGGTCCAGCACGCTTCTGAGCGCGCGTCGGTGGGCTTCGGCTGACCGGAGCGAGGTTCCGTCATTCCTGCGAGCCAAGTTGCGTATCGGCTCGCCTCGATGGATCGGATGTTCTCATCGATGTCGCTCGGCCTCCGCGCCACCGTGAAGGTTCTGCGGGCGCGGGTAAATCAAGGTCGCATGCCGGTCAGCAACCTTCCACACCGGCAGCGACCCCTCTCGCACGAACATGGCGAACGCCTCGGCCACCTCCCATCGTTCGAAGGCTTGTGCGCCGTCGACGGCACGACCCACGACACAGACCTCTTCAGGAGTATCTGCGACGGGCGGCCGGTTCTCCAATGAGAACACCACGCCCGACCGATCCGGCCTGAGCTCATCCGGCAGGGCGCCGATCTTGCGCCACGCGCAGTACCATCGGGCGCATACATCCGGGCGCTCGCGGTAGATCCCGCACGCCGAGCCGGTGTTGTGGCGGCAGAGGAGCCCGGCAGGCTTGTCGAGCGCCTCGATCTCCAGAACACGACAACACACCGTACAGGGGCCGCATGATCGGTTCGGGGCGAGAGCAGCGGTCGTTCGCGGGTGTGTCGACCGGCGACCGACCAGCCCACGTGGTTCCTTGATGATGACGCAGCCCTCGATGTAACAGTGTTGCGAACTTTGACGTGCGGTGTAGAACATCGACGATGTCGGATGATGCCACGCTCTGGGACCTCGTGACCGACGAGCGCATCGCCATCGAGGACGTCGGTGCGGCGGTCGACGTCTACCTCTCTCGGCCGTCCACGCAGACTTACCCGCTCGGGCCAGACCACGTCCTCGATCTGGCTGCGGCCGTTGCCGCCCACGCCTCCGCACGCGCAACGATGGCCGATATCGAGACCGACGAACCGTCGCGCCGCATGGCGGTGCGAGCGGCCCTCCTCATGGCGCGCCCCGCATCTCGGTCACCCGCTCGCTAGAAACCCTTCCCGAGGGGCGCACGCGGATGACCGGGTGACGCGTGCGGGCGCCGCTACTCGTCGTCGTCGTCGCTGACCTCCACCAAGTCGGTGGTGTCCTCGTCGTCCTCGTCGACCACGAGGGTGTCATCCTCGACCGTGTCGCCATCCTCCTCGATGTCGAGGGTGTCATCACCGTCAGCATCGGTATCTTTGTCGGCCTCTTCGGCCTCGACCTCGTCCAGCGAGACGAGTTCCGGACCGTCCGTCTCGTCCTCATCCTCGGTCGGCGCCACCTTGCGCGCGACGACCGGGGCTGTCGCACGGGTAAAGGAGGTCGAAACGGCGATCGGAACGATCTCGCCGGAATAGGGTGAGATGACGGGATCCCTGTTGAGGTCGTAGAACTTTTTGCCTGTCGTCGGGCAAATGCGCTTCGTGCCAAGGTCAGGACGCGCCACTGCAACTCTCCATGGAGGCGTTCAACGCTGGACCGCCAGCGCGCTTCCCACCGTGTCTATCATAGGCGGCGGCCCATTGCCCTTCCTGTAGGTCAGGCCTGAACGGATCTGGGCAGGATGGGCTCCCGGATAGCCGTCACGCGGTCGAGACTTTCCGAGGGCGCCGGTCGCAGATGGAGCAGGGATTCTCGGGGCCCGCCTCTGATCACTTCGCTGTGCGCGGTAGACGGACAACATTGGCCGGCAATGCGGAAGCGGCAGCCGCCGAAGCAGTCCGTTCAACGGCGAGCAGAAGCGCCGCAGGTTGGTAGGGCTTGGAGATCAGCGGGAAGCCCGCCTTGATCGCTTTGGCCGCCTGATCGCTGTAGCCTGTGGCCAGCAGCACCGGCAGCGTGGGCCAGCGTTCGCGCACGCGCTGGGCCAGATCGAACCCGTTGATCTCGCCGGGCATCACGAGGTCGGACAAGATCACGTCGAACGACTGCCCGGAATCCAGCACGTGCAGGGCCTCCGACGCACTGGCGCTGCTTACGACCGTGTGGCCCCGCTCGGCCAGCACCGAGGCCGCGACTTCCGCCACCTGCGCGTTGTCCTCGACCAACAGAACGCGCAGAAGGCGCTCGGGCTCGGCCTGATCGTGGCTCGCCCGGGGCGTCTCCATGACCTGCGCCCGCGTCCGCGGCAGCGAGATCGTGAAGGTCGTGCCGCGACCGACCTCGCTCGTGATCCGCACTGAGCCGAGCGACTGTTGCACGAAGGTGTAGACCTGCGGCAGCCCCAGTCCCGTGCCCTTGCCCACCTCCTTCGTGGTGAAGAAGGGCTCGAAGGCGCGGGCGACCACCTCGGGCGGCATGCCGGACCCGGTGTCACTCACCGCAATCGCGACGCTCTGCTCGAGGTCACCACCCGGTATGGTGACGTTCTCGGTTCTGATCCGGAACGTGCCGCCTGTGGGCATGGCGTCGCGCGCATTCACCGCGAGGTTGATCAGCGCAATCTGAAGCTGGGCCGGATCGACCTCCACGGGCCAAAGCCCCTCCGTAAGATCGAACACCACCTGGATGTCGCCCCGCAGCGACTGCTTGAGCATGTCGTCCATGCCGAGGATCAACCGGTTCAGGTCCAGAACTTCGGGCTGATGCAGGTGCCGACGCCCGAAGGCGAGCAACTGTTGGGTCAGCTTGCGGCCCTGCTCCACCGCCTGGACCGCATTGTTGATCAGGCGCTCGCGACGCTGCTCCGGCGCGCGGCGGAGGAGATCGAGGTTGCCGAGAACGACCGTCAGGATGTTGTTGAAGTCGTGCGCGATGCCGGAACTCAGGCCGCCGAGCGCCTCCATCTTCTGCGCTTGGAACAGGGCGGCGCGCGCCTGCTCCAGCGCCTCCTGCGTCCTCTGCCGTTCGGTGATGTCGCGGGTGACCTTGGCAAAGCCGATGAGCTGGCCGGTATCGTCGCGGATCGCGTCGAGCACCACACTCGCCCAGAAGCGGGTGCCGTCCTTGCGGACGCGCCAGCCTTCGGCCTCGAACCGGCCCTCCCGCTTGGCCGTCTCCAAAGCCCGCACAGGCACGCCGGCTGCCCGGTCCTCCTCGGTGTAGAAGCGGGAGAAGTGCTGCCCGACGATCTCGGCCTCGGTGTAGCCCTTGATCCGAGCCGCACCCGAGTTCCAGTTCGTCACCACGCCGTCCGGGTCCAGCATGAAGATGGCGTAGTCCGTCACCCCCTGCACGAGGAGCCGGAAGCGCTCCTCGCTCTGGCGAAGGGCCTCCCGCGCGGCCTTCTGCGCACTGATGTCCCGCGTGATCTTGGCGAAGCCGACGAGCGTCCCGGAGGGGTCGCGGATGGGCTCGATGATGACGTGCGCCCACATCCGGGTGCCGTCCTTGCGGACGCGCCAGCCTTCCTGTTCGAAGCGCCCCTCGCTGATCGCGGTCGCGAGCGCCCGGTGCGGCAGCCGCGTCTGCCGATCTTCCTCGATGTAGAAGCGCGAGAAGTGCTGGCCGATGATCTCGGCCTCGGTGTAGCCCTTGAAGCGCTCCGCACCGGGATTCCAACTCGCAACGATGCCCGTAGGATCGAGCATGTAGATGGCGTAGTCGGTCACCGACTGGACCAGGAGCCGGAAGCGCTGTTCGTCCGTGGGCTCGTTGGCGGACCCAGACTGGGATGCCATGTGTCTTCCTTCCTACGCAGACGGCCCCGGAGAATGGGACCGCCCTGGCGACGCGCGTCGCCCTTAGCTAAGACCCTGTATCGGACCTTGGTTCCTATGCACGGGTCGCCGGGCGGGCGGTAGATGCGGAAGCGCCACACAACACTTCTGGATTGAGGGCCGACACAATCCAGGAGTTGTGACTGCGGATATCTCACACGCGATACTCGAAGACCCGGTCGGCGGTGCGGTTTGCTGCGTGCAGTTGCACGAGTACAATACTGACAAAGCTATCGCTGCTCGCTCGCGAGGGTCAGCCTCCCCGATGCCGCCCTGAAGAGGCGCGTCGGAGGAGACGCAGTACGGCTGTCTCTTATACACATCTGACGCTGCCGACGAAGAGGATAGTGTA
>CAXDNE010000103.1:0-22254 GCA_963990595.1 uncultured Methylobacterium sp. | reverse complement strand
CCACCACGGCGGTGTCGCCGTCAGCCAGGCGCCGCATCGCCTCGGTCATGCCGGCGACCGGCCGGATGATGCTGCGGGCGATCACGAAGGCGAGGACGCCGCCGAGGCCCAGGGCCAGGCCGACCAGACCGATCAAGACGTACCGGGCACGGGCCGCGGCCTCGACGGTGGCCCTGGCGACATCCTGGCCGACGGCCGAAATTCTGTCCCGCAGCACCTTCCCGATCCGGTCGATCGCGTCCGTATGGGGTTTGATGCCGGTGTCGAACGCCGCCTTCGCCGAGGCCTTCGCCCGATCATAGGTGCGCAAGGCGGACGCGGCCGCGCCCAGCGCGTCATGGACGGCCCCGACCTGCTGCGCGAAGGCTGCGCCGCTCTGCGTCCTCCTGAAGGCCTCCAGGTCGGCCAGAGCCTGTTCGGTCCGCTCTTCGTAAACCTGACGATCCTGCGGATCGAAGTTGATCACGTAGCGTGCAGACGCGAGGCGAGCCCGCAGCACCGCGTTCTCGATGGCCTGTGCGCGGACGAGCGCTGCCTCCCCCTCGCGCGCGCGCACGTCCGCGAGCAGGGTGTTCACCAGCGTGGTGAGGGCATTGCCTGTCGCGTACAATTGCGCCTTGGCGTCGTGAAGACTTGCACCCGCGACCTTGAGACGTTCCAATTCCGGCTTCATCGCCCGGGCATTCTCCCGGGTGTCGTCGTAAAGCTTCCGTCCCGTGTCGGTGATAGCCAGCGAGACATATTTGTCGCAGGCGAGCTCGATGGCACGCCGCGCCTCCTCCATCGCGACGAGTTGCTCGGGATCCGGGAGCAACCGGTACCGCTCGGCATTGCCGGTGAGGCGCGCCGCGAGACCGTCGATGATGAGGACCGACTGCACCCCCCGCTCCACGCGCTCCCGCAGCCCGTATTCCTGGCTGATCACAGTCTGCTGATAGATCGCATACGCACCGATCATGCCGGTAATCGTAACGAGCATCGCGAATCCCGCGTATAGCCGAATGCGTATTCCGAGTCTCACGGGCTTATCTCTCACGCAATAGGCCGCTCCTGGGACCGATGATAGAGAAGCCAATCATGACAACATCATGTCGGAAATGTTCATTCAACTTATACATCTTAAAGACTTTAAAAGTATGTCTCTCGAATATTTATATCGGCACAACAATCGAGCCTCTCGATTGCCTGTCAGTCCGACCGGCGGCAATTGGCGCATTTTCGTCGTGATGTCGCAGGTCTGACCGGTCGGCCGCACCGCCGCGAAGCCTCGCCTTCTGCGTGTCTGCAGCGGCAGCGCAGGGAGCCTCGGCTCCGGCGGTCTCTCGCCGCACGAGACCGGCAGCGGCCTGTGCATGGACACGCCCTCCGCGCCACATCGCCCGGGATCGGCTTCGAAGCATCGATGTCGGCCGTCCCGGATCGTCCAGGATGCCGCCCGTGAAGGATCCGCGCGCGTGAGGCCTACACCGATTCAGGTCGGCGCCGATTCGGCGGGGATGCCGCGCGTCGCGTTCAGACCGGCGGGCGGCCTCACGCACGAAGACGCGTCGGGAAAGTCGAGCCGAGGGCCGCCGGCCGCCGAGCCGAACAGCGGATGCCGCCGGGCGTCAGGCGGCGCGATTCGCCAGCGCCTCGCGCATCGTCGTGGCAACCATCCCGTTCTGGAACTGATCGCGCCGGACGAGCATCGCATCCGGCACCTGCGCCGGGGCTTCGCCGTCCAGAGCCTCGACCGGATCGCTGGCGAGGACGATGCGCAGAGCCGGGCGCAGGGTCCGCGCCTCCGCGGCGAGCTGCGCGCAGCACAGACCGCCCTGCAAGGCGGAATCCACCACCATCACGTCGACCGGGAGGCCCAGAGCCAGGACCGTCATGGCATCGACGCCGCGGTCGCAGGTCGTCACCTGATAGCCCAGCAGGCGAACCTGGGCGGCCACCTCGTCGCGCCAGCGCTTATGCCGACCGACCACGAGAACCTGGATCCGGTAGCATCCGCCCTGCGGGAGCGTGCCCGAGGCAGTCTCGACGTCGGCTGGGGGCATTCCGCACTCGACTTCGCGCTGGCGTTGCGATGCAGCATGCTAAGCCGGGATACAATGGTGGCGCAAGTCCGGCGCCGTGAAGACGCCGTATTCGGCGCCGCGGCTGCACAAAGCCGGTGCAGCCCGAACTCTGGCCATCGGCTGGGCAAGCGGTTGACGCCGCGGGGGTCGCGCGGGCAACACCGGCCGGCCGCGGGACCTGAGCCGCGCGCTGCCGGAGCCCGAGCCGATGTCGTCCGCGAAAGCCCCTCCCGTCTCCCCGCTGGCGCCGACCACGATGCCCGACTTGCCGCCGCTTCCCGGCGTGCGGATCGCCACCGCCCAGGCCGGGATCCGCTACAGCGGCCGGACCGACGTGCTCTACGTCGCGCTCGAGGCCGGGACCCGCGCGGCGGGTGTGTTCACCCGCTCGAAATGTCCCTCGGCGCCGGTGGATTGGTGCCGGGACGCGCTGGCCCACGGTTCGGCGCGGGCGCTGGTGGTCAATTCGGGCAACGCCAACGCCTTCACGGGCCGCCTGGGACGGGACGCCGTGGCGCGCACCGTCGAGATCGCCGCGCAGGCGGCGGGCTGCGACGCGCGCGAGGTCTACGTGGCCTCGACCGGCGTGATCGGGGAGCCGCTCCCGGCGGAGCGGTTCGCGGGCGTGCTCGCGGATTGCGCGGCCCGGGCCGCGGAGGGTCCCGCCGCCTGGGCCGAGGCGGCCCGCGCCATCATGACCACCGACACGTTCCCGAAGCTCGCCACCCGCACGGCCGAGATCGACGGCGTGCGGGTGACGCTCAACGGCATCGCCAAGGGCGCCGGCATGATCGCCCCCGACATGGCGACGATGCTGTCCTTCGTCTTCACCGATGCCGTCCTGCCCCAGGCGGTGCTGCAGGATCTCCTGTCGGCGGGCACCAAGACCAGCTTCAACTGCGTGACCGTGGACGGCGACACCTCCACCTCCGACACGCTGATGCTGTTCGCCACCGGCAAGGCCGGCCATGCCGCCGTCTCCGACCCCGCCGACCCGAGGCTCACCGCCTTCCGCGCGGCCCTGGAGGGCCTGCTGATCGAGCTGGCCCAGCTCGTCGCCAAGGATGGCGAGGGCGCGCGCAAATTCGTCACCGTGCGGGTGACGGGGGCCGAGAGCGACGCCTCCGCGCACCGGATCGCCCTGTCCATCGCCAACTCGCCGCTGGTGAAGACCGCGGTGGCGGGCGAGGACGCGAACTGGGGCCGGGTGGTGATGGCGGTGGGCAAGGCCGGCGAGCCCGCCGACCGGGACCGGCTGGCGATCTGGTTCGGCGACGTGCGCGTGGCCGTGCAGGGCGCCCGCGACCCGGATTACAGCGAGGCGGCGGCGAGCGCCGTGATGCGCGAGCCGGAGATCGGGATCCGGGTCGATCTCGGCCTCGGCGACGGCCAGGCCCGCGTCTGGACCTGCGACCTGACCAAGGCCTACGTCGAGATCAACGGGGATTACCGCTCGTGAGGACGGCTCTCGCCGGCCTCCTCCTCGCGCCGGTGTTGGCGGTGCCGGCGCGCGCCGACGATTCGGCCTGCAAGCGCCACATCGGCGTCGTCGGGCGGGCCACCGACACGCGGGCCCCCGACTGCGCCGCGGTCCCGGTCGGCAGCGCGGCGCGGGGCGCCCCGCCGGCCGCGGCCCTCGACACCGCCTCGAAAGCGGTGTCCGGGATCTCCGCGCAGGCCCGCGCCCTCGGCGTTCCGCCGGCGGATATCGGAACGGCCGCGGTGACGCTCCAGGCCGCAACCCGCCCGGTGGTCCGGCCGGGCGGCGGGACCACCGAGGAGCCCGACGGCTACCGCGCCGGCAATCTCGTGACCGTCCGCCTCGCCGATATGGACCGCCTCGGGGATCTGCTGCGGCAGGCGCTCGATTCGGGCGCGAACCGCATCGAGGCCGTGAGCTTCGGGCTGCGCGATCCCGACAAGGCCGAGTCGGCGCTCCAGGTGGCGGCGGCGCGCGACGCCCGGGCCCGCGCCGAGGCGCTCGCGGAGGCGCTGGGCACCCGGCTCGGCCCGCTCTGCACCCTCTCCACCCCGAGCGGGGCGCCGTTCCCGGCGGCGAACCGCGCCCTCGCGGCCCCCATGGCGGCCAAGGGCCGGCGCGTTCCGATCGAGGCCGGCACGATCCAGATGTCCGCCGAGGTCTCGGCCACCTTCGCGGTGGCGCAATGAGCGCGCCAGCTCCCCTGCGCCTCCTGCTGGTCGTCGCGGTGGCCCTCGTCGATGTCGATGGCCGCGTGCTCGTGAGCGAGCGCCCGGCGGGCAAGCAGCTCGCCGGCCTGTGGGAGTTCCCCGGCGGCAAGGTCGAGCCCGACGAGCGCCCCGAGCAGACGCTGATCCGGGAACTCGCGGAGGAACTCGGCATCCGGGTGGAGGAGCCCTGTCTGGCCCCCCTGACCTTCGCCAGCCACGCCTATCCGGACTTCCACCTGCTGATGCCGCTCTACGTCTGCCGGCGCTGGACGGGCACGCCGCGGCCCATGGAGGGGCAGGCGCTCCGATGGGTCCGGCCCAAGGCCCTGCGCGACCTCGCCATGCCCCCGGCCGACGCGCCGCTGATCCCGTTCCTGATCGACCTGCTGGAGGGCTGAGGGCGCGCTCAGAGCGCGAGAATACGCTCGACCGCCTCTTGGACGGCGAGCGCCTCGGCGAAGGTGGCGAGGTGGTGCGGCTCGCCGCGCGCCATCCGCACCACGCCCGCGATCTGGCGCCGGAGGGTGATCGGGCGCAGCCGCTCGTTGGGGATCGCGTCGGGCTCCGGCTCGAAGCGCCCATCCGGGCCGCGGCGCTCGGCGATGGCCCAGTCGCGCAGCCGCAGGGCGCCCGCATCGCCCTCCAGGGTCCAGGTGTTGTGATCGTCCGCATCGACGCCGCCGACCCGGCCGATCAGGGTCACGGGAAGGCCGCCCGCCGTGAGCGTCACGTCGATGGCCCGCTCGGACCGGCCGGCCTCCGGGAAGGCGATGCGGCCCTCGATCCCCTCCAGAGGACCGAGCAGGCGCCGGGCCAGGAACAGGAAGTGCGAGACCACCTCGCGGGTGAAGCCGCCCTCCTCCCGGGCGTCGAGCCAGCGCGCCGCGTCGGCCTGCCAGGGGCGCGGCCAGCGGGCGAACGCCACCGCGACGGTGAGGCGCCGCGGCGTCCCGATCGCGCCCTCGGCGATCCAGCGCGCGATCGCCGCCACGCCCGGCGAGGAGGCGAAGGGAAAGTTCACCGCGCCGGCCGCCCCGGCCTCCGCCACGAAGGCCCGGGCCTCGGCGAGATCGATGGCGAGGGGCTTCTCGCAGAAGACGCTCCGTCCCGCCGCGATGGCGGCGCGGGCGTAACCGAGATGCGAGGCGGGCGGCGAGGCGACGTAGACGCAGCCGCTCGCCGCGATGACGGCCGCGGCGTCGGCGACGCGCGGCACCGCCGGGAAGGCCGCGCCGATCCGCGCCAGGGCCTCCGGGGCCGGATCCCAGATCGCGGCGATCCGGACCGGCGAGTCCGGTGCCCCGTGGATGGCGTTGAGCAGGCGCTCGCCCATGATCCCCGCGCCGATGATCCCGAGGGCGAGGGGTGCGTCGGTGGTCGGCATCCGCGGTTCCGTCAGCTGGCAGGCCCCTGTCCGAGGCTCCGCCAGCCCTTAATCTCCCGGACCGCGGCGGGAAAGATCGCGTCCCGGCGCCCCCCTGGATGGCGGCCCGCCGATCGGCGGGCGCCGGCAGGCCACCGCGCGGCGGTTCGGCTCCGCGGGCCTCCGGTCAGACCCGGCCCTGCCGCGCGTCGAGGCTGAACCGGCCGGCGCCGAAGGCCGCGACCTGGAGCAGGCCGCCCGCCATGGCGAGGTTCTTCAGGAAGTGGAACATCTGGTTCGTGTCGCCCAGCGCCGCGTGGAAGGTCACGGCAGTGGCCACCGCGAAGACGGCGAGGACCAGGGCGACGAGCCGGACCCGGTAGCCGGCGATCAGCAGAAGCCCGCCGACGATCTCCACGGCGACAGCCGCCGCGTAGGACGCCGGGGGCAGCGGCAGGCCGGCATTCGTGATGGTGGCGAGCGTCGCGGCGGGCGCGGCGAGCTTGCCGGCACCGCTCACCAGGAAGATCGCACTCATCAGGATCCGGCCGGTCACCGGCAGCAGGGCGGCCGGCGCCAGGCCGGCCGCGGCCGAGGCGGCGGAGGTCGAGACGGAAGAGGTCGAGGAAATCATGGCTGGATACCACCCTGTCGTGTGATCGGTCGTTGAATCAGGCTGCGTCGGGGCGCGCGAGGCTGCGCCGCCAACCTAGCGCCAAGCTGAGATCGGCCTGCGACAGTCCGTGGCCGGTGGGGAGGATGCGGTGCTCGACCGCGGCCCCGGAGGCCGCGAGTTGCGCCGCGAGACGGCGGGCATTCTCAACCGGCACGATCGGGTCCATCGCCCCGGAGAGGATCAGGACCGGGCGGCCCGCGAGATCGGCCGCCGGCGGCTCGGCGAAGGGCACCATCGGGCGGATCAGGACGGCCCCCGCCAGGGTCTCCGGACGCAGCATCAGCAGCGACGCGGCGATGTTGGCGCCGTTCGAGAAGCCCAGCGCCAGCGGCGCCCCGAGCCCGTACCGGTCGCGCGCCGCCGCCACGAAGGCGGCGAGATCCGCGGTGCGGCGGCGCAGGTCCGCCTCGTCGAACACGCCTTCCGCCAGCCGCCGGAAGAAGCGCGGCATGCCGTTCTCGGACACGGCCCCGCGCGGAGCGAGCAGGGCGGCCTCGGGGGCGAACATCCGGCCGAGCGGCAGGAGGTCGTGTTCGGTGCCGCCGGTCCCGTGCAGGAGGAGCAGCGGGTGCGCGGCATCCGGGCCGGGCTCGACATGGTGGATGAGGCCGAGGGATTCCTGGGTCATGGCAACCTCGCGAGGGTCTGGATCCCGCCCCGCTCTGCGCGGGGCGGCTCTGGGGGTTCAGGCGACCTTGGGCAGCACCGCCTCGATCTCGGCCCGGTGCGGCTCGAGACCAGCGGGCAGCTTCAGGGCCTGGCCGAGGGCCTCGATCGGCTCATCGACCGCGAAGCCGGGCGCGTCCGTGGCGATCTCGAACAGCACCCCGCCAGGCTCGCGGAAGTAGATCGAGCGGAAGTACTGGCGGTCGCGCTGCTCGGTGACGTGGAGGCCCCGCGCGGCGAGCGCGTCGCCCATCGCGGCCTGCGCGGCGTCGTCCGCCGCCCGGAACGCGATGTGGTGGACCGAGCCGGCGCCCGGCCGGCCGCGGAGGAACCCGCCGACCGCCCGCAGGGTGATGAGGCCGCCGACCGCGGCGCTGCCCGCGAAGCGGATCAGGCTGCCCTCGCGGCCGACCTCGCCGAGGCCTAGCACCTCCGTGAGGATCGCGGCGGTGGGCTCGGCCTTGTCCAGGAGGAGCGTCACGCCGTGCAGGCCGCGGATCGCGTGCTCGGCCGGGACCTCGCCCGACGCCCAACCCGCCTCGTCCCCGACATCGACGCCGACCAGCGCCAGCATCATGCCGTCCGGGTCGCGGAAGCGCAGGGTCGGCTCGCCGAACACCTGGACCAGCGGCTCGTGGGCGACGCCCTTCTCGATGAGGCGGTGGGTCCACCAGCCGATGGAG
Source organism: uncultured Methylobacterium sp. (assembly GCA_963990595.1). Lineage (GTDB taxonomy): Bacteria > Pseudomonadota > Alphaproteobacteria > Rhizobiales > Beijerinckiaceae > Methylobacterium. The sequence goes on along the minus strand of CAXDNE010000103.1, from coordinate 14,613 downwards.
GCGCGGGGGACGCGGAACGCCGTCTCCTGGGTCTCGCCGATCCCGACGCGGCCGGGGGCGGCATGCTCGATAGGGAAGAAGGTCAGGATCGTGCCGGGCCGCCCGGCCGCGTCGCCGTAATAGAGGTGGTAGGTGCCCGGATCGTCGAAGTTGACGGTCTTCTTGACCAGCCGCAGCCCGAGCACGCGGGTGTGGAAGTCGAGGTTGCGCAGGGCGGGGCCGGAGAAGGCCGTGACGTGGTGGAGGCCGGTCTGAACCATGGCGATGTCTCCCGGGAGGCCGCCGCGTGGCGCGGGGCGTTTCCGATGACGCGAATGTGCCCCTTGCCAACGCCTTCGAAAATAGAAACGATGGAAACCTATCGTTTCCGGATCTGACCCATGCGGCTCCCCGATTTCGAGGCCTGGGCGGTCTTCGCCAAAGTGGTGGAGACGGGCTCCTTCGGCGGGGCGGCCGCGGATCTGGGGCTCTCGAAGGGCACCGTCTCGAAGGCGGTGGGCCGGCTCGAGGCCCGGATCGGGGCCCGGCTGTTCAACCGGACGTCGCGCCGGCTCGCGCTGACCGAGGCGGGTCAGGCCGCGCGGGCCAGCGCGGCGCGCATCCTGGCGGAGGGCGAGGCCGCCGAGGCCCTCGCCATCGCGGGCGCCGCCGAGCCGCGCGGGCTGGTGCGTCTGGCCGCCCCCATGACCTTCGGGGTGATGCACGTCGCGCCGCTCCTGCCCGACTTCCTCGCGCGATACCCGTCCGTGTCGGTCGATCTGCACCTCTCCGACGCGGTGGTGGATCTCGTGGGCGGCGGGTTCGACATCGGTTTGCGCATCGCGGCCCTGCCCGATTCCTCCCTTCGGGCGCGCCGGCTCTGCGCGATCCGGCGCTCACTGGTGGCCACCCCGGCCTATCTCGACCGGCACGGGCGGCCCCGGCATCCGGAGGATCTCGCCCACCATGCCTGCCTCGGCTACGCCTATCTGCCGACGCCGGACCGCTGGCGCTTCATGGACGAGGCCGGCGTCGAGGTCGTGGTCGCGCCCGGTGGCCGGCTGCGGGCGAACAACGCCGAGGCGCTCGCGCCGGCGCTCCGGGCCGGGCTCGGCCTCGCCCTGCAGCCCGATTTCATGATCTGGGACGATCTCGAAGCAGGATGCCTGGAACGGGTGCTGCCCGGCTGGTCCCCACCCCCGATCGCCCTGCACTTGGTCACGCCGCCGGGAGATCCGCGCCCGGCGCGCGTCACCGCCCTCATCGGGTTCCTCGCGCAGAGGCTCGCCCAGGCCCCCTGGGCGGAGCCGCCCGCCCGTCCGGACCGCGTGGAGTCGCGGCGGCTGGAGAAAACGTAACGTGGTTGAGGGCGCGCTGGCCGGGCATGGACTATGTCCCGCGCCGGCTCGGACAGCGGCCTCTCTTGCGGAACGCGTCTTGCAGGACGCCGCCCGTGATCGACCACGGCGAGCCGGGACATGCCCCTCTGACCCCGGATGCCCGTGTCAGGACCGCGCGATGTCAGAGAGGGATTGTGTCCGGCATCTGCGGTCAGGCCACCCGGCATGGCAACCTGACGTCCCCATAATCGTGTGCCGATTAGCCTCGAGTAGGATTTTGCCGCCGCCCGCCGTCATGTATGAAAGTGAACCATCCAGTTCGAGGCGTTGATGTCCCCAGCGGTTTCGGCCCGACCTGCCCCTGACCGGCTGCGCCACAGGACTATGGCCGCGGCCGTGGCCGACTCGCTGCGGCAGCGGATCCTGAACGGCGAGTTGCCCCCCGGTGTCCAGCTGCGCCAGGATGCGCTGGCCGAGGAGTTCGGGATCAGCCGGATCCCGGTGCGGGAAGCGCTGCTGCAACTCGAAGCCAGCAATCTCGTCAAGATCGTTCCGCACCGCGGCGCCGTGGTGTCGGGCCTGTCCCCGGAAGAGGTGGAAGACATCTTCCAATTGCGCGCTCAGCTCGAGCCACAGTTACTGGTCCTTTCCGCCCCCCATCTCACGACGAGCGACATCCAGGATCTGCACGCGCTCTCGCGCGAGTACAGCCACGCTCTCGCAGCCGGCGAGGTCCTGCGGTGGGGCGAGCTGAACCGGCGCTTCCACCTCGATCTCCTGCGGCACGCGGACCGCCCGCGCTCGCTGGCGATCGTCTCCGGCCTGCTGCAGGATTGCGACCGCCCGACCCGCATCCAGCTCTCGAATCCCGGTGACATCGCCCGCGCCGAGCAGGAGCACGCGCAGATCCTGGAGCTGTGCGAGGCGCGCAAGGTCGAGGCGGCGGCGGATCTCATGCGCGCCCATATCGAGCATGTGGGGAGGTCCCTGATCGCGGCCTACCGCGGCGCGCTCGCCCCCGCCTGACGGCGGATGCCGTCGTGACGGCGCGACGGCCCCGCCGGCCGGGGTGATCCGGGGCCGGGCCCGTCGTTCCGGCCCTGGACGTGCGGGTCCGAACGCGTCAGGGTCCGGCCGATCACCCATTCACCGGGATCCCAGCAGGCGCGATGGCCGCCATCGGCCTGCTGCCCTGCGGTCTCTGCCGCGTCCCGGTGCGAGGAGAGCAGTCGCGAACCCATGGCCGATTCCGTCGTTCCCGCCGCGTCCGTCGATCTCGCGGACGCCCTGTCGACGCGCATCCGCGGCATCGGCACCAGCCAGATCGGCCTCGTGGCGGATCGCGGGCGCGACGACCCCGAGGTGGTGAAGCTCTGGATCGGCGAGGGCGACCTGCCGACGCCGCCCTTCATCGTCGAGGCGGCGCACCGGGCGATGCTGGCCGGGCACACCCGCTACACCACCTCCCTCGGCCTGCCGGCCCTGCGCGAGGCCCTCGGCGCCTATCATGCCCGGCACTGGGGCGTGGAGATCCCGCCCGACCGGTTCGCCGTCACGGCGGGGGGCATGAACGCGATCATGCAGGCCGCGCAGGTGCTGCTGGAGCCCGGCGACGAGATCATCATCCCCTCCCCCGCCTGGCCGAACCTGCGCGAGGCGGTGCGCATCGCCGGCGGCGTGCCGGTGACCGTCCCCTACCGGACCCTGCCGGACGGGCGCTTCGCCCTGCCGCTCGCCGACATCGAGGCGGCGCTCACCCCGCGCACCCGGGTGATCATGGTGAACTCGCCCTCGAACCCGACCGGCTGGACCATGCCGCTTTCGGAGATGAAGGCGCTGCGCGACCTCGCCCGCGACCGCGGCCTCTGGATCCTCTCGGACGAGGTCTACGCGCACTTCACCTACGGCAACCGCATCGCGCCGTCCTTCCTGCAGATCTGCACGGAGGACGACCGGCTGATCGTGACCAACACCTTCTCCAAGAACTGGGCGATGACCGGCTGGCGCGCCGGCTGGCTGATCTTCCCGCGCGGGCTGGCGCCGACCTTCGCCAAGCTCGGGCAGTACAGCACGACCTCGATCCCGACCTTCGTCCAGCACGCCTGCATCGCGGCCCTCGAGGAGGGCGACGGCTTCATCCGCACGATGGTCGAGCGCTGCGCCGAAGCCCGCGCCATCCTGGTGGAGGGTCTCTCGCGGCTTCCCGGCGTCACCGTGGCGCCGCCGGACGGGGCGTTCTACCTCATGGCCCGGATGGGCGGCGACGAGCCGAGCCTCGACCTGGCGCTCCGCCTGCTGCGGGAGGCGAAGGTCGGCGTCGCGCCCGGCACCGCCTTCGGCCCGGAAGGCGAAGGTTTGGTGCGGATCTGCTTCGCCATCAGCCCGGCCCTGGCGCGGGAGGCGGTGGAGCGCCTGTCATCCGCGCTGGGCCGCGCGCGCTGAGGACGCGTCACCGGCCCCAGCGCAGGACCAGCGCGTCGTTCCGGCGGGCGAGCTCGATCAGGCCGGCGCGGGTGTCCGGGTGCAGCGGCTGGATCGGCAGGCGCGCCGTCTCGTGGGCGATCACGCCGCCCTCGGCCATCAGGGCCTTGCACGCCAGCAGGCCGCATTGCCGGTTCTCGTAGTTGATCAGCGGCAGCCAGCGCGCGTAGGCGTCCATCGCCTCCTCCCGGCGGCCGGCCGCGTAGGCGTCGGTGATCTGCCGGATCCCGTCCGGGTAGCCGCCGCCGGTCATCGCCCCCGTGGCGCCGGCGTCGAGATCGGCCATCAGGGTGATCGCCTCCTCGCCGTCCCAGGGGCCCACGACCGCGTCGCCGCCGAGCGCGATCAGCTCGCGCAGCTTCGCCGCGGCGCCCGCGGTCTCGATCTTGAAATAGGCGACGTTCGCGATCTCCCGGGCCATGCGGGCGAGGAAAGCGGCCGAGAGCGGGGTGCCCGCCACCGGCGCGTCCTGGATCATGATCGGGATCGCGATCGCGTCCGAGACCGCGCGGAAGAAGTCGAAGATGCCGAGCTCCGGCACGCGGATCGTGGCGCCGTGATAGGGCGGCATGATCATCACCATGGCGGCCCCGGCGGCCTGGGCGCGGCGCGCGCGCTCGGCGCAGACCTGCGTGGCGAAGTGCGTCGTCGTCACGATCACCGGCACGCGGCCGGCCACATGCTCCAGCACGGCGTGCATCACGGTCTCGCGCTCGTCGTCGGTGAGGACGAACTGCTCCGAGAAGTTGGCCAGGATGCAAAGGCCCTGGCTGCCGGCCTCGATCATGAAGTCGATCGCCCGGCGCTGTCCGTCGAGGTCGAGGGCGCCGGAGGCGTCGAACACCGTGGGGGCGACCGGGAAGACGCCCCGGTAGGCTTGAGCGGGCGAGGTCATGCGCGATCCTTCCGTCGAGCGGGCCGCGCCCCGGCGCCTGACTCGGTCGGGGAATCGGGACCCGTGCCCATCTAGCACGAAGCCGGCGCGCCGCCGTCGGGCCCCGGAGCGATCGGCGGGGACAATGCAGCCCGCCCGCGCCCGGCCGGCCGCCTGATCGGTCCCGGAGGCCGGTGGATAAAGAACGCGCGCGCCGGAGTAGAGCGCCGCGACGGGACAGAAATCCGTGCCTGTCGATCCGGTCCCTTGCCAGCGCCGCCCGACTCGATTCATTGACGCGATGCACGCGCCGATCCGGGATCGACTTCAGCGACGGCGCGAGAACATTATTATCGAGCGGGAGCAATTAGGGATGCGACTTTTCTCGACCGGCCTGGCCGCGATCCTCGCCGTCTCGGCACTCCTCTTCGGCGCCCCCGCGCGGGCCGACGACCTCGACGCGATCCGGGCCGCCAAGACGCTGCGCATCGGCACCGAGGGCACCTACGCGCCCTTCACGTTCCACGACGCCTCCGGGGCGCTCGTCGGGTTCGACGTGGAGATCGGCCGCAAGGTCGCCGAGAAGCTCGGCGTCAGCGCCCAGTTCCTCGAAGGCAAGTGGGACGGCCTCATCGCGGGGCTCGATGCCAAGCGCTACGACGTGGTGATCAACCAGGTCGGCATCACCAAGGAACGTCAGGCGAAGTTCGATTTCTCCGAGCCCTATATCCGCTCCCGGGCCGTGCTGATCACCCGCGCCGACCGGGCGGACATCAAGGGCTTCGCCGACCTCAAGGGCAAGAAGGCCGCGCAGAGCCTGACCAGCAATTTCGCGCGCCTGGCTACCGAGGCCGGGGCCGAGCTCGTCGGCACGGACGGGTTCGACCAGTCGATCCAGCTGGTCGTCACCGGCCGGGCCGACGCCACGATCAACGACAACCTGTCCTTCCTCGACTTCCACAAGCAGAAGCCGAACGCCCCCGTGAAGATCGTCGCCGAGAAGGCGGATGCCGAAGCGTCCGGCATCCTGCTGCGCAAGGACAATCCCGCGCTGAAGGCCGCCCTCGACAAGGCCCTGGCGGAGATCAAGGCCGATGGCAGCTACGCGGCGATCGCGCAGAAATACTTCGGCGCCGACGTCTCGCAGTAGACGACATCCCGGCGGGCGCCTGCGCGCTCGCCCCATCTGCCTGCCGAAGGAGACGCCGCCCCGTGCCGCACTGGCTCGACCTCATGCTCCAGTCGCTCGGGCCGCTGCTCGAAGCCGGCCTCCGCTTCACCGTGCCGCTGACGCTGATCGCCTTCGTCCTGGGCCTGGGGCTCGGGCTCGGGACCGCCCTGGTGCGCCTGTTCGCGCCCCGCCCGCTGGCCGCCCTCGCGTGGATCTATGTCTGGATCTTCCGGGGCACCCCGCTCCTCGTCCAGCTCTTCGTGATCTTCTACGGCCTGCCGAGCGCCGGGATCCTGATCGACGCCTTTCCGGCGGCCGTGATCGGGTTCACCCTCAATGTCGGCGCCTACACGTCCGAGATCGTGCGCGCCGCCATCGCCTCCATCCCGAAGGGCCAGTGGGAGGCGGCCTACGCGACCGGCATGACCCCGACCCAGGCGATGCGCCGCACGATCCTGCCGCAGGCGGCCCGGGTGGCGGTGCCGCCGCTGGCGAATTCCTTCATCGCCCTCGTCAAGGATACCTCGCTGGCCGCGGCGATCACCGTGCCCGAGCTGTTCCAGGCGGCCCAGCGCATCGTCGCCGTCACCTACGAGCCGCTGATCCTCTACATCGAGGCCGCGCTCATCTACCTCGTCCTGTCCTCGCTCCTGTCCTGGCTGCAGACGCTCCTGGAACGGCGCCTCGGGCGCTACGGCGGCTACCTGGAGGCGCGCGCGTGATCGCCCTGTCGGCCATCGAGAAGAGCTTCGGCGGCACCCCGGTCCTGCGGGGCGTCGACCTCGCGGTTCCGGAGGGACGGGTGACGGCGCTGATCGGCCCGTCGGGCTCGGGCAAGTCGACCCTCCTGCGCTGCGTGAACCTGCTGGAGATCCCGCAGGCCGGGACCCTGACCCTCGGCGATGTCCGCCTCGTCTTCCGGCCCGGCGCCCCGCCATCGCGACGGGACGTGCTCGCGGTGCGCCGCCAGACCGGCATGGTGTTCCAGAATTTCCAGCTCTTTCCCCATCGCACCGTGCTTGAGAACGTCACGGAGGGCCTCGTCACCGTCGGCAAGTGGCCGCCGCTGAAGGCGCAGGACCGGGCGATGGCGCTTCTGGAGCGCGTCGGCCTCGCCCACAAGGCGGCGGACTGGCCGGCCAGCCTGTCGGGCGGCCAGCAGCAGCGGGTGGCGATCGCCCGGGCCCTGGCGCCCTCCCCGCGCCTGCTGCTCTGCGACGAGCCGACCTCGGCCCTCGATCCGGAACTCGCCGCCGAGGTGGTCGACGTGCTGGCCGGCCTCGCGCGCGACGGCATGACCATGCTGATGGCGACGCACGACCTGCGCCTCGCCCGGCGCATCGCCGACACGGTGGTGTTCCTGGAGGGCGGGACGGTCGTCGAGCAGGGCGCGCCCGCCGACCTGTTCGTCCGGCCGGCTGACCCGCGCACCCGCCGCTTCATCCGGACGCTCCTTGGCGAAGCCGAGACAGAGATGTGACCGCGGAGGCCGCCGCGCGGGAGAGCCTGCCCCGGGGCGGCGGTCACCACCCGCTGCAGCGCAGCCTCAGCAGGTCGTCGAGGGTCAGCGCGGGTGCGAAGATCGCCCTCCCGACTGCGGCATCCGGACGGTCCGACGGCGCGGGGCAGGATGGCTCATTCCGGCCGGGCCGACACCAACGCAGGTTGCATCAGGCGGCAGGCCGCGCCGGCGGCGCATTCTGGTCCGCCGAGACCATCCGCAGGTAGACGGCGAGGCCGCCCAGGAAGACCGCGAGGCCGAGCCCGGTGGCGTAGGGCGCGAAACCCTCGCCCGCGATGGCGAGGGACGAGCTGTGCCCGGCCAGGAGATCGGCCCCGGCGAGCAGGACGCCGACGCAACTCTCCCCGACCAGGAAGCCCGACGCCAGCAGGACGCCGCGGCGGCGCGCGGCGCCCACCGCCTTGTCGGCCGTCTTGTCGGCTCTGGCGTCACCCGTCCCGCCGCGGATCCGGCCGCGCAGCCGGCGCTCGGCGATCCAGCCGAGCACCCCGCCGATGGCGATGGTCATCTCCACGGAGAGGGGCAGGTACATGCCGATCCCGACCGTGAGCGCCGGGAAGGTGAGGCTGCGCCGCTTCAGCCACGTCTCCGCGGCCACCAGAACCACGCCGAGCCCGGCGCCGATCAGCACCATCGTCCAGGGCAGTTCGCCGCGGGTGATGCCGCTCGCGATCTGCGTCATCAGGGCGGCCTGGGGCGCCGGCATGGCGCTGCCCGGGCTCTGTCCGTCATGCGACGGCGCGCCCACGAACCCGTAGGCCTCGTAGAGCAGCGACAGGAGCGGCGCGATCACCACGGCGCCGACCAGCACGCCGAGGATGAGGGCGACCTGCTGGTGCCAGGGCGTGGCGCCGACGACCTGCCCGGTCTTCAGATCCTGGAGATTGTCGTTGGCGATGGAGGAGGTCGTGACGATGACCGCAGTGAGCAGCAGGGCCATGCCGGTGACGAACCGGTCGCCCTCCGGGCCGGCGGAATGGCCGAGGAGCACGGGCAGGAGCAGCGCGGTCGCCATCGTGGTCAGGATGCCGATCCCCGAGATCGGGCTCGACGAGGAGCCGAGCAGGCCCGCGAGGTAGCCGCAGGCCGCCGCCATCAGGAAGCCGAACAGGACCGTGAACAGGGTCGCCGCCACCGCCAGCACGATCATCAGGCCGCCGAGATCGGCCGGCCGCGCGAAGAACCCGAACAGGAGCGCCAGCGGCACGGCGAGCGCCAGCGTCGCGGCGGCCACCCAGGTGATCGGCAGGTCGCGCTCCTCGCGCGGGTGGTCCTTGCCGAGCCCGCCGCTGCCGGACAGGGCCGAGCGGATGCTCGCCAGGATCGGGCGCGCCAGCGATCCCACGGTCCAGAGGCCGCCCACCGCGATGATGCCGGCGCCCATGAGGCGAACCTGACCGGACCAGACCGCCTCGGCGGCCTCCCCGGCGGATTTGGCGTGGTCGGGCGACAGCAGGGTGAGCACGGGCACCGCGATCCCCCAGGCGATCACGACGCCGGTGAGGAGCGCCAGGCAGGCGCCGATGCCCACGAGGTAGCCGACGCCGACCAGCGCCAGCGAGAAGCCGGTCCCGGTCCGGAACGCGGCGCCGCCGAGGCTGATCGCACCGTTCAGCCCGTCGCCCAGGATCTTCAGCCCGCTGGTGGCGAACCCGATCGTCCCGGCCGCCGCGGCGGCCCCGAGCAGGTCGCGCAGGCCGTGGCCGCCCGCCTCCTCGTGGCCGGTCTTGAGCACCTCGGCGGCGGCCACGCCCTCCGGGTAGGGAAGGTCGCTCCCGGCGACGAGGGCCCGGCGCAGGGGGATCGAGAAGGCGACGCCGAGCAGGCCGCCCAGCATGCAGACGGCCGTGGTCTGCCAGAACGGGAAACCGTGCCAGTGCCCGACGAGCACGAGGCCGGGCAGGGCCAGGATGACGTTGCAGAGCGTGCCGGCGGCCGAGGCCTGCGTCTGCACGATGTTGTTCTCGAGGATGCCGGCGCCGCCCATCAGCCGGAACGCGCCCATCGAGATCATGGCGGCCGGGATCGAGGACGAGAACGTCATCCCGGTCTTCAAACCCATGTAGAGGTTGGCGGCCATGAAGACGACCGTGATCGCCGCACCGAGGGCGATGCCGCGGAGCGTCAGCTCCACCTGACGGTCCTGCCCCGTCGTCCTGATCGTCGGGGTCTGGGCGTCCATCATCCACTCGGGCTGTCGGTTGCAAACCGCGCGAGGGGCCGAACCTTTCCCGCCCCGGTTGCCGGAAACGTCACCCAACCCGGCGGGCTGCGGCCTGGGTCGATCTGTCCCGGCGGCATCTCGGCGATGTGATGCAGTCATCCGGGGCGCGGACGGGTTTGGCAGCAGACCCTCGCGGCCGTGTCCGCCCGGTGCGCCCGCCTCTCTCCTCTCCGCGACAACCCGGACAGCCCATGTGGTATCTCTACGGCATCGCCCTCTTGGCCGGCGTCGCCAACGCTATTGAGCCGGGCCAGAACGCCACCCTGGCGAAGGTCACGGGCCAGCCGATGCTGGCCGGCCTCTTCTGCTTCGCCCTGTCGATCGTCTGTTTCCTCGGCGCGATGATCGTCGTCCGGCTCCGCGGCCGGTCCGGCGCCGGCGCCATGTCGAGCGCCCCGTGGTGGGCGTGGCCCGGCGGCGTTCTGGGGGCCGCGGTCGTGCTGGCGCAGCTCTACGTCTCGGAACAGGTCGGCGCCGCGCCGTTCCTCGGCTGCGTCATCACGGCGGGCGTGATCGGCGCGATCCTCCTCGACCATTACGGCCTCATGGGATTCGAGCGCCATCGCGCCGGCCGCTGGCGCGTCCTCGGCGGCGTCCTGATGGTCGCGGGCGTCGCGTTCGTGGCGGTGTTCTGACGACCCGGCCGACGTTCCGAACGCTCGCTCCCTCAGGATTCGACCATGCTCTTCCTCTACGGCTTCGCCCTGCTCGCGGGCGTCGCGACCGCGATCGAGCCGGGCCAGAACGCGGGTCTCGCCAAGTCCCTCGCGCGGCCGCTCCTGGCCGGCGTCGTGAGCCTCGTGGTCAGCATCGCCACGATCGCCGTGGCGATGCTGGTGACGGGCCAGTTCGGGCTGCCGGGGGCGGACCGCCTCGCGCAGGTCCCCTGGTGGGCCTGGCTCGGCGGCCTGATGAGCGCCGGCCTGACGATGGCGCAGCTCTACATTTCCAAGGCCATCGGCGCCGCCACCTTCCTCGGGCTGATCGTCACGGCGGGCGTGGTCACGTCGATCCTGCTCGACCATTTCGGCCTGGTCGGCTTCAAGGAGCACCCGGCGAGCCTGTGGCGCCTCCTCGGCGGCGGCCTGATGATCGGCGGCGTCGGGCTCGTCGCCCGGTTCTGAGACCCGGCCCCGCGCGGGTCAGATCGTCCAGCCGCCGTCGATCACGACGGCCTGGCCGGTCGTGTAGGTCGCGCCTGCCAGATAGACGGCGAGATCGGCGATCTCGTCCGGCGTGCCGAGCCGCCCGATCGGCTGCCGGGCCACGAAGGCGGCGCGGGTCTGCTCGTAATCCCCCTGTGCCCGGATGCGCTCCTGCAGCGAGGGACTCTCCACCGTGCCGGGACAGATCGCGTTGCAGCGGATGTTCTGGCCGACGTAATCGGCGGCGACCGACTTGGTGAGGCCGATCACCGCCGCCTTGGTGAGCCCGTAGGCGAAGCGGTTCGGCACGCCCTTCACCGAGGAGGCGACGGAGGCCATGTTGATGATGGCGCCGTCGCGCCGGTCCAGCATGCCGGGGAGCACGGCCCGGATCGTGCGGATCATCGCCTTGACGTTGAGGTCGATGGCGACGTCGAGATCGGCCTCGCGCATCTCCAGGATGCTGCCGGCATGGACCACGCCGGCGCAGTTGAACAGCACGTCGACCGGGCCGATCTGCGCGACCAGCGCGGCGACGGCGCCCGGATCCAGCACGTCGAGAACCGCGGTGCTGAGCCTGTCGGCGCGGAGTTCGCCGAGCGCGGCCGCGTTGATGTCGGTGGCGTGGACCCGCGCTCCGGCGCGCGCAAAGGCGAGCGCGCTCGCGCGCCCGATTCCCTGCGCCGCCGCCGTCACCAGGACGGTCTTTCCGGAGAGGTCTGCCATCGCGTGCTCCCTGCAGGACCTGCGGCTCGTGTCCGGGGATCGGACCGAGCAGCCGATTCTTGTCGGTCTCTTGTAGGTTCCGCACGCGGCGGGCTCCAAGGGCCGCCGCGGCGGCGCGGTCGACCGATTTTCAACATAGGCTGTGGCCGGCATGGCCCCGGTTCCCTATGGCAGGCCCGATCGCGAAGCGGGGCGGCGCGTGGACGGGACCGTGAGGCGTGTCTGGTCGAGCGAGGCCGGGATCGACTGGCGCGCCGCGGCCTTGCTCGGCCTGTTCAGCAGCACGTTCTCGGCCCTTCTCAGCCAGTTCACGGCCGCCCGGATCGGCCGGGACGCCGTCGTCGACTGGATGGTGGTCGCCACGATCCCGCTGCGCGAGCCCGCCCTGCAGGTGGAGCCCTCCTGGCCGGTGATCCTGACCGGCATCCTGTTCCATCAATGGGCGGATTTCTCCTGGGCGGTGGTGTTCTTCGGCCTGTTCGGGCGGTGGACGGCCCGCCTCGGCCCCTGGACGATCCTGCGCGTCGCGCTGTTCTGGGCGCTGTTCACCTCGGCGACGGAGTGGCTGCTCCTGGTGCCACTCCTGCCGTTCTGGCAGCCGATCTTCCCGCTGGAGCAGCCCTACTGGATCGGCTTCCTGGTCCACCTCACCTCGGCCTCGCTCTACCCGCTCTTCCCGTATCTGCGGGACTGGGTGGCGGGGCGGCGCCCCTCGCCCCAGCGCCGGTTCGCCGCCGGCTGGAGCGGCGGCGCCGTCCTCGGCATGGCCGCCCTGGGAGCGCTGGCCTTCCTCGGCTGGCAGGGCCGTGAACTGCCCTGGACCGGGCAGGATGCGGCCTACGACCAGGGCTACATGCGCCGCATGATGGCCCACCACATGCAGGGGATCGAACTCGCCAAGCTCGGCGCGGAGGGCGCGCAGGACGGGAACCTCCGCGCCGTGGCGCGCCTGATCGCCGCCGCGCAGATCGGTGAGAACAAGATCTTCGACCAATGGTGGCGGAGCTGGTTCGGCGACGCGTCGCAGATCTGCGCGCCGGCCGAGCAGGATTCCATGCCCGGCATGCTGCAGCCCGGCCAGATCGACGCCCTGCGCGCGTTGGCCGGCGAGGCCTTCGACGCGCGCTTCGTGGTGCTCATGACGTTCCACCATGCCGGCGCGATCGAGATGGCCGACGAGGCCATGGGCCGGGCGGACGATCCCCGCCTGCGGATCATGGCGCAGGGGATCCGGCACGAGCAGCGGGGGGAGATCGCCCTGATGCACGGCGTCGAGGGTCTCGACGCCGTGCGCGTGGCGCTGGGCGATCTCGTCCTGCCGGCCGGCCGCGCAGCGCCCGAGCAGGAGGCCGTCGACCCTCCGGAGTGACGGCCGGGGATCCACGGCGACCGCTTCCGCGTTCTCCGCCCACGATCACCGATCTTGCACCGGTCCAGGGAGGGTCGCCGTGGGGCTCGCCGCGTTCGTCTTCTTCGTCGTTCCGTGGATGGCCGTCGCCGTCTGGCTGTTCCTGCGCCCGGAGGGGTTCCGTCTGGGTGCCCCGGCCGCCCCCTGGCGGCCGCTCACCGATTATCCGTCGCCTTCGCGGGATCAGCAGCGTGCGCCGGAGACGCAGACCCTCGCCTCGGCTGCGGCGCATGACGGCAAGCACGCGCCTTACCAAGCCGGGTGAGGCCGTCGATCAGGCCTCGGCCTCGAGCAGGTGGAGGTTGAAGCTTCCGCCCTCGCCCTGCCAGAGCGCGCGGGGCCGCCAACCGCTCGCGGCCGCCACCGCACGGAACGCGTCCGCCGTGTACTTGTGGGACGTGTCGGTCCGGATGCTCTCGGCGGCCGCGAAAGCGATGGTTTGGTCGCCCAGCCGGTAGGTGGCGGGCCGGATCGCCACGAGATGCGCCTCGACGCGGAAGGGCTCAGGCAGCAGCCGGACCGTGTGCTGGAAATTGTCGCGGTCGAAATCGGCCCCGAGCTCGGCGTTGAGCCGGGTCAGGATGTTGCGGTGGAAGGCGGCCATCAGCCCGCCGGCCTCGCCATAGGCGCGTCGCAGGCGGTCGGGATCGGTCGTGCCGTCGGCGCCGACGAGGAACAGGCTCGGCCCGAGCGTGGCACGCGCGCGTTCCAGGAACAGGCCGGCTTCCCGCGGATCGAAATTTCCGATGCTGGTACCGGGATAGAAGCCCAGGATCCCGCCGGCCCCCGCCGCGACCGGCAACTGGACCGGCTTCGAGTAATCGGCGCAGACCGGCACCATGGAGATGGCCGGGTAATCCGCCGCGAGCCGCCGGATCGCCGCCTCGAGATACTCGCCCGAGATGTCGATGGCCACATAGGCCGCCGGGCTGGGCAGAGCATCGAGGAGCGTGCGGATCTTGCGGCTCGCGCCGCTGCCGAACTCGACGACGGTCGCGCCCGGTGCGACCGCGCGCGCCACGTCGGCCGCCGCCTGCGGCAGCAGCGCCATTTCCTGGGTGGTCGGATAGTAATCGGCGCTGTGGCAGATCTGGTCGAACAGGTCGGAGCCCGTCTCGTCCCAGAGATACTTCCCCGGCAGCGTCTTCGGCTCGGCCGTCAGGCCCGCGAGGGCGTCCCGGAGGAATTCGCCGTTCATGGATGTGCCCCCGGGCGCGTGACCGTGAGGATGACCAGGGCGAGCCGCTCGACCTCATCGTAGACGGCATGCGCCAGTTCCTCACCGTACTCGTCCGGGTCGAACTCGCGATAGGTCCAATCCAGGCCGGCGCGGTCGCACAGCGCCGCCACCGCGTCGCGGAACGGGTCCTCCCCCTCGACGATCGCCGCGCCGGTGAACAGGACGAGGCTGCCGCCGGGGGCGAGGCGCTCGACCGCCTGCTCGGCCACGGCCAGCGACAGACCGGCCCCGAGCGGGCCGCCGCCATGCCGGTAGGCGCGCTCCGCGGTGTCGATCATGAAGGGCGGGTTCGACACGATCAGGTCGAACGGGCCCTCGACGTCGCGCAGCATGTCGCTGCGGCGGACCGCGACGCCGTCCGTACCGGCGAGCCGGGCATTGACGCGGGCTGCCCGCATCGCGGCCGGGTTGATGTCGACCAGCACGACCTCGGCGCCCGGCGCGCGCTTGGCGATGCAGCTGTCTCTTATACACATCTGACGCTGCCGACGAAGAGGATAGTG
>CAXDNE010000102.1:0-22327 GCA_963990595.1 uncultured Methylobacterium sp. | reverse complement strand
GGTGAACCGCCTGTCGGAACTCAATCCCGACTTCCTGCGCCGCGTCCCGCGGCGGGGCTGATCCGGAGATCGCCATGCCCGACGCCGCGCCCCGTCCCGCCCCCCTCGGCCTCGCCTTCGTCGGCTGCTTCACCACCGAGCGGCGCAAGGCGCGCGGCCAGGGGATCGATGTCTACCGGACCGGAGCCGGGCTCGAGGCCTGGGCGCATCTCGGCCGGATCGAGGGCCTGACGAACCCCTCCTTCCTGGTCGCCGATCCGGGACGCGCGGTGGTCTACACGGTGCAGGGCGACGGCGAGGCGGCGAGCGCCTTCGCGGCCCTCCCCGACGGCACCCTGCGGGGTCTCGGAAGCGCCGCCACGGGCGGCACCAACAGCGTGCATCAGGCCCTCGACCCGACCGGGCGCTTCCTGATCGTCGCCAACTATGCCAGCGGCTCGGTCGCCCTGCTTCCAGTCCGGGCCGATGGCGGGCTGGAACCGGCGATCCAGGTCCTGCCGCTTCCGGGCGAGCCGGGCCCGCACCGGACCGAGCAGGCCTGCGCCCATCCGCACCACGTGGTCCTCGCGCCGGGCGGGCGCCACGCGCTCGTGCCCGACAAGGGTCTGGACCGCGTCTTCGTCCTGCGGCTCGACGGCGCGCGCCTCGCCATCGCCTCGCAGATCGCGATGCGGCCGGGCGCCGGGCCGCGCCATATCGCGTTCCACCCGGACAGGCCCCTCGCCTTCCTGGTCAACGAGCTGGAGTCGAGCCTCGCCACCTGCCGCTGGGACGGCACCGCCGGCACGCTGACGCCCCTCCACCTCGTCCCGACCCTGCCGCCGGACTTCTTCAGCGCGAGCACGGCCGCGGCCATCGTGGTCACGCCGGACGGCCGGTACGTCTTCGCGTCGAACCGCGGGCAGGACGGGATCGCGCGCTTCCGGGTGGACGCGGATGCCGAGCGGCTCGATCCCACCGGCTGGACGCCGTCGGGCGGGCGCGATCCCCGCTTCATGACGCTGACCCCGGACGGCACGCACCTGCTCGTCGCCAACGAGCAGGGCGACAGCCTCGTCGAATTCGCCATCGATCCCGGGACCGGCGACCTCGCCCGGACGGGCTCTCGCCCGAGCCTCAGCCCCTGCACGATCGCCTTCCTGTAGGAAGGCCAAGCGTCTGATTGAATTCACGATTTGAGGAGACCGAACGTCGAAACCGCGGCCCGTCCCATCCATCCCTCATCCTGAGATGCCGCAGCGAAGCGGAGGCCTCGAAGGAGGGCTCCAGCAGGCGCGGCGCTCTCTGGACGACTCCTTCGAGGACCGCTGACGCGGGCACCTCAGGATGAGGCCGGGTCTTGGAACAACCGAGATCGACAAAAACATAAAACAAAAACATAAATATCTGGAGGAAACCCTATGTTTGCCAAACGATACAGGTTCCTGATCGCGTTCCTTCTCTTCATCGCGGGGATCATCAACTACATGGATCGCGCGGCGCTCGGCGTCGCGGCGCCCTTCGTCAAGCAGGACCTCAACCTGTCGCCCGCGGAGCTGGGGGTGATCTTCAGCACGTTCTTCTTCGGCTACGCGCTGTTCGCCTTCGTGGGCGGCCAGCTCGCGGACCGCTACGGCCCGCGCAGCGTCTACAGCTGGGCCGCCGCCGCGTGGTCGATCCTGTGCATGCTCACCGGGGCGGTGACCGGCTTCGCCCAGATGTTCGTGGTCCGCGCCCTGTTCGGCTTCGCCGAAGGCCCGATGAACTCCACCACGAACCGCACCATCACCACGTGGTTCCCCCGCGAGGAGACCGCCCGGACGATCGGCTTCACCTTCTCGGGCCAGACCGTGGGCAGCGCCATCGCGGCGCCGATCGTCGGCCTGCTGGCGATCCAGTACGGCTGGCGGGTGGCCTTCGTCGCCATCGGCGCCGTCGGTCTGCTCTGGGTCGTGGCGTGGCGCCTGCTGATGACCGACCGGCCGCAGGACAACCCGCGCGTCGGCCCGGAGGAGATCGCCCTCGTCGAGCGCAGCCGCGCTGTGACGCATCTGGCGCCGTCCGACCACGCGCGCACCCTGCGGGAATACCTGTTCCTGCCGAGCACGCTGTCGCTCGGCCTCGGCATGTTCGCGGTGAACTACACCCTGTACATCTTCCTCTCGTGGCTCCCGAGCTACCTCACCGACGCCCTGCACATGCCCGTGCAGCAGATGGCGCTGGTGGCCTCGATCCCATGGGCCTGCGGCTTCGTCGGCTATGTCGGCGGGGGCGTCGTCGCCGACCATCTCTACACGCGCATGGGCGACAAGCTGGCCGCCCGGAAGCTCACCACCATCGTGCCGCTGGCCATCGCGGGTGTCGCGCTCATCGCGGTCAACGCCGCGCCGAACGCCACCGTGGCGGTCGCGCTGATCGCGCTCGCCGTGCTGATGCTGACGAGTTCGGTGCAGTCCTGCTGGGCCACGATCCACGAGCTGGTGCCGGAGGCGCGGGTCGGCGGAGTCAGCGGCTTCGTCCACCTGCTCAGCAACATCTCCGGCATCGTCGGACCGACCGCGACCGGGCTCGCCGTGCAGTATCTCGGCGGCTACGCCAGCGCCTTCGTCATCGCCGCCCTGATCGCCGCCGCGGGCGTGGTCGCGATGGCGATCTTCGTGCGCCGTCCCCGCGTCCCGGAGGCGGCCCGTCCCCTGAACGCGGCCGAGGCCGCCTGATCCCCGCCTGATCCCGGAGCCCAGACCATGAGCGCGCGCGCCGACACCGTCCCGCAGAAACCCGTCCTCCTGACCGGAGCCTCGGGCGCCCTCGGGCGCGTGCTGACGCGGGCGCTCGGGGAACAGGGCTGGACGCTCCGGCTCACCGACCGGGTGCCCTTCCCGGATCCGCTGCCCGCGGGCGCGCGCTTCCAGGCCGCCGATCTGGAGGACGGGCCCGCGATCCTGCGCCTGGCGGAGGGCTGCGGCACGATCCTCCATTTCGGCGGGATCTCGGTGGAGCATCCGTTCGAGACGGTGATCGGCCCCAACATCCGCGGCCTCTACCACGCCTACGAGGCCGCACGCCGGGAGGGCGCCCGGATGGTGTTCGCCTCCTCGAACCACGCCATCGGCTTCCACGAGCGGTCCGAGGTGCTGGACGATGACTGCGCCCTGGCGCCGGACGGCTATTACGGCCTGTCCAAGGCCTATGGCGAGCTGATGGGCGGCCTGTACCGCGACAAGCACGGCGTGGAGAGCGTCTTCCTGCGCATCGGCTCCTGCTTCCCGGAACCCACCGACGCCCGGATGCTGGCCACGTGGCTCTCCTACGGCGACATGACCCGTCTCGTCATGCGGGCCGCCCTGGCGCCGAGTCTCGGCGCCGCCGGGACGGTCGTGATCTGGGGCGCCTCGAAGAACAGCCGCATGACCTGGTGGCGGCGGGACGGGCGCGACGTCATCGGCTGGGCACCGCAGGACAGCGCCGATTCCTACGCCCCGGCGCTGGAGGGCAAGACCAGCGGCAATCCGGTGATCGAGCGCCACCAGGGCGGCGGGTTCACGGGGATCGACTATTCTCGTGCGGCGCCGACGCGGTGAGGTGACGGCTGGTCGCAGATGGAGAGCCCACCCCTCCGCCTCCTGAAATGACCGCGAAGCGGGCCTGGAAGGAGGGCTCCTTCGAAGCCTCCGCCGCGCTTCGGCACCTCAGGATGATGAGCGCGGGCAATACGAAACATGCGCGCGCGACCTGACGGAGTGTCGGGGCGCGTGGCCCTCCAACGCAACGATGGAACACGACATGGCCGACGAGCAGACCGCGACGCGACTGAAATGCGCTCTGGTGGTGCGGGGCGCCTTCGACGCCCATGTCGTCCCCGCCTTCGAGGCGGCGGGCGGCCGGGCGGCGATCCACTGGGCGCCGACCGCGGTCATCATGAAGGAGATCGAGGCCGGCGAGACCGCCGACGCGGTCCTCGTCCTCTCGGACGCCATGGAGCGCCTGATCGCGGAAGGCCGGGTCGAGCCGGAGAGCCGCGTCGACGCGGTGCGCTCCCGCTACGGCATCGCCGTGAAGGCCGGCGCGCCGCACCCGGATATCGGCACCGTCGAGGCGCTCAAGCGCGCGCTGGTCGAGGCGCGCTCCGTCGCCTATTCGCGCACCGGCGCCAGCGGGATCTACTTCGCCGGGCTCCTGCCGCGCCTGGGGCTCGCCGAGGCGGTCAACGCCCGCGCGACGATCATCCCGCAGGGCTTCACGGCCGAGAAGCTGGTCTCGGGCGAGGCCGATATCGCGGTCCAGCAGATCAGCGAGCTGATGGTGGTGCCGGGCATCGAGGTCGTCGGCCCCCTCCCCGACCCGGTGCAGGAGATGACGACCTTCTCGGCCGCGATCCTGCGCGGCGCGACCGACCGGGCGGGCGCCGCCCGCTTCCTCGCCGGACTGATGACGCCGCAGGCCGCCGAGGCCTACAGGACCAGCGGCCTCGAACCGGCTTTCTGACCGGCCGCGTGACCCCGATCGCGGCCGCATCCCGAGATGCGGCCGCTGATGCGCCCCCCGGATGAGGGGTCTGCGCCGGGGAAACCGGTCACGCGCATCCCGGTCGACCGGGTCAAACAGAACAACGGACCACGAGGAAACGATGCCCCCGAACGAACAGGACCGGATCGTCCGGCAGGTCTTCTTCAGGCTGATGCCGCTGCTCTTCGTCGGCTACGTCATGGCCTATGTCGACCGGATCAATGTCGGCTTCGCGGCCCTGCGGATGAACGCCGACCTCGGCATCGGCCCGGCCGTGTTCGGTCTCGGGGCCGGGATCTTCTTCATCGGCTATTTCATCTTCGAGGTGCCGAGCAACCTGATCCTGGAGAAAGTCGGCGCCCGGCGCTGGATCGCCCGGATCATGATCACCTGGGGGCTGCTCTCGGCGGCGATGATGTTCGTGCAGGGCGCGACGAGCTTCCTCGTGCTGCGTTTCCTGCTCGGCGCCGCCGAGGCCGGGTTCTACCCGGGCGTGATCCTCTACCTCACCTATTGGTTCCCGAAGGCCTACCGCGCCCGGATCTTCGGCGCCTTCGCGGTGGGCATCCCGGTCTCGCTGGCGATCGGCGCGCCGCTCTCCACCGCCATCATGCAGCTCGATGGAATCCTCGGCCTCAAGGGCTGGCAGTGGCTCTTCCTGCTGGAAGGGGTGCCCACCACCCTGTTCGGCTTCGTCTTCCTCGCCCTGATCCCCGACCGGCCCAAGGATGCGGCCTGGCTCGCGCCCGCGGACCGCACGGCCCTGCAGGCGGTGATCGACGCGGAGCAGCGGGCGGTGGCGGCGACCCACGGGACCAGCCTGCGCACGGCCTTCACGGACCCGCGGCTGATGGCCCTGTCGTTCATCTACTTCGCCAATACCGGCGCCAATCTCGGGCTGGCGTTCTTCCTGCCGCAGATCCTCAAGAGCACCGGCCTGTCGGACATGCAGACCGGCCTGATGACCGCGGTCCCTTACGTGTTCGGGGTCGTCGGCGGCCTGACCATCGGCTGGATCTCCGACCGGACCAACGACCGGCGCCTGACGCTGGCGGGCGCGCTCCTGCTCACGGCGGCGGGCCTGGCGCTCGCTGGCTTCGCCACCGGCTCGCTCTGGGCCGTGGCGTTCATGGCGGTGGCGGCGGCCGGCCTCTACGGCGGCAAGGCGCCGTTCTGGGCCCTGCCGTCGGTCTTCCTCTCCGGCAGCGCGGCGGCCGGCGGCATCGCATTCATCAACTGCGTGGGCAATCTCGGCGGCTTTGTCGCGCCGTCCGTCGTCGGCTGGATCCGCGAGTCCAGCGGCAGCTTCGAGGCCGGCCTGTACTTCCTGGCGGCCCTGGCCTTCTCGGCGGTGATCGTGACCCTGCTGGTGGTCAATGCCCGCTTCGGCGACGCCCGCCGGCCCGCGGCGGCCCCCGGCCCGGCGGTGGCGCCGCGCACCTGACGGGATCCAGGCGGGGATCGCCGCGGATCCCCGCCCGCGACGCTGAAGTCGCGCCGGTCGCGGCCCTCCCGGGTTCGCGACCGCAAAAAAGTCCTTATGCTCGTGCTGTCCGGACGCCCAATCCCGTCCGACCGGATCGCGCCCTCCATGCTGAAGACAGCCTTCGTTGCCGCCCGCGACCGTCAGCGGCTGTCCGAGATCGCGACGATCCTGATCGGCTTCGGCGTCACGCGGGTCGTCGACCGCCTCGGCCTGCGCCACCTGCCCCTGCTGCCGCGCCGCCAGCCCCGGGTCGACGTCACCCGCCTGTCCGAGCCCGAGCGCCTGCGGCGGGCAATCGAGGCGCTCGGCCCGACCTTCATCAAGTTCGGGCAGGTGCTGGCGAGCCGGCCCGACCTCCTGTCGCCGGCCTGGACCGAGGAGTTGCAGAAGCTCCACAGCCAGGTCGTGCCGGTGCCGTGGGAGCAGATCGGTCCGCAGCTCGAGCAGGATCTCGGCGGCTCGCCGCTGGAGGTGTTCGCCGCCTTCGACACGAACCCCATCGCCTCCGCGTCGATCGCCCAGGTCTACCGGGCGCGCCTGCACACGGGCGAGGACGTGATCGTCAAGGTGCTGCGGCCGAACCTGCGCAAGATCATCGAGGCGGATCTGCGCCTGATGGCGCACGGGGCGCGCATCGTCGAGAACGAGTGGCCCGACATGGCCCGCTACCAGCCGCGGGAGCAGATGCGCCACCTCGCGGAGGGCCTGAACGGCGAGCTCGACCTCCTCAACGAGGCGCGCAACTGCGAGCTGCTCGCCCAGATCTTCGAGGGCCGCGACGACATCGTCTTCCCGAAGATCCACTGGGAATACTGCTCCGAGCGGGTGCTCGTGCAGGACTTCATCCACGGCATTCCGCCCAACGACGAGGCGGCCCTGAAGGCGGCCGGGATCGACAAGAAGCTGCTGGCCCAGAAGGGGACCGACGCCTTCCTGCGGATGGCGCTGATCGAGGGGCTGTTCCACGCCGATCCGCATCCCGGCAACATGCTGGCCCTGCCGGGCAACCGCATCGGCTTCATCGATTTCGGCATCATCGGCCGGCTCTCGCAGCGGCGGCGCTCGCAGCTCCTCGTGCTGATCGGCGCGATGCTCAAGCAGGACGCGGACGGCCTCATGGCCGTGCTCCTCGACTGGACCGGCGCCAGCAACCCGGATCTGACCAAGCTCCAGGTCTCGGCCCAGTCCTTCGTGGAGAGCCATTCCTCGATCCCGCTCAATCTCGGGCTCGTGCTCACCGACTTCATGAACATGGCCCGCGAGAACGACCTCGCGATGCCCACCGACCTCGCGATCCTGTTCAAGGGGCTGGTGACCGCCGACGGGGTGATGCGCCACCTCGACCCGAATTTCGACCTGTTCGCGGCGGCCGGCCCCACCGTCCGGGCGAGCATGCAGACGCAGTTCTCGCTCTCCGCCCTCAAGCAGAAGGCCGAAGCGCTGGGGGTCGGGCTCTACGGCGCGGCCTCGGAGCTGCCGACCCTGATCCACCTGATGCTGGTGCGGCTGAAGCAGGGCCGCGTCACCGTCGAGATCGAGGTGAAGGGGCTCGACAAGGTCACCCGCGGCATCGAGCGCGCCGCGGCCCGGGTCGCGGTGGCCCTGGTGGTGGCGGCCTTCGCCACCCAGCTGGCGCCCCGGCTGATCGACCTGGGCACCCCGGTCTTCGTCTCGATTGGATTAATTATTTTCGTGCTCGGCATCGGCTGGCTCGTGCTGCTGATGCGAAACAAGTAGGGGACTTTACCCCTAGCGCGATCCTCAACATAAGTTATCGACCGCGGGCCAATACAGGGATCGTTTGATAATCGTCGGCGCCGTGCTAGCGTGGCGCATCCAACGATTCGCCGGGTCGCGGGCGAGGGTGGCATCAGAAGCGGTTCGAACCGCCGATGTGCCCTTGCGCCCGACATCGCGTCGCCGCGCCTTGCCGTCGGTGGAGCTCCGGCGACGCGGCGCGCGCGGGCGCCCCGCCGGCACGACAGGGGGCGGGCGATGGATGCGGGCATCGTGTTGCCGCGGATCGACGGGACGCAGGGCCGTCTCGACATCCTCGAAGCGGAGAACATCCGCCTGCGCGCCCTGCTCACACACGCCAATGCCCAGGCCGACCGGGAGCGGCAGCGCAGCCGCCGCCTCGGCCGCCTCGTCGAGGCGGCGAGCCGCTTCGAGGCCGGCCAACTCGCCGCCGAGCGCGCCGGAGCCCCGACGGCCGGCGGCGTCCGGCCCAGGCCGCCCGGACGCCCGCATCCGGCCAGCGATTACCTCGAGGTGCTCGATCGCGACGGACGCCTGCTCACGGCCAGCGAGGATGGCCCGGCGCTGTTCGGCGCCCGGGATGAGGCGGAGGCGATCGGCCGCCCCTGGGCGGAGATCTGGACGCGGGAGGAGGATCGCGAGGCGGTGGCGGCGGCCCTGGACCGGGCCCGGATGGGCCGGCCGAGCCGCTTCCAGGCGCAGCTGGAGACCGGCGGCGCGATCCGGTGGTGGGATGTCGCCATCACGCCGATCGGCGCGACGCCCGGGCAGCCCGAGCGCATCCTCGCGGTGTCGCGCGACATCACCGAACTGAAGCTCACCGAGGCGCGCCAGACGCTGCTGATGCAGGAACTCGCGCACCGGATGAAGAACACCATGGCCATGGTGCAGGCCGTGGCGGCGCAGACCATGCGCAACGCGGCCTCGCTGGAAGCGGCCGGCGAGGCGCTGGCCGCGCGGCTGCTGGCCCTCGCCAGGGCCCACGATGTCCTCCTGCAGGGCTCCTTCGCCCGGGCCTCCCTGGCGGGCCTCGTCGATGGCGCGGTGTCCCTGCACGGCGACGGGGTGTCGGGACGCTTCCAGGTCGCGGGGCCGGACCTGACCTTGAGCCCGCGCCACGGCCTGACCCTGGCGCTCATGCTGCACGAACTCGGGACCAACGCGGCCAAGTACGGGGCCCTGTCGGTCGCCGCCGGCCGCGTCGGCATCACCTGGGACGTGACCGACGCGCAGACCGAGAAGCGGCTGCGGTTCCGCTGGCAGGAGACCGGCGGCCCGCCCGTGATCCCGCCGACCCGCACCGGCTTCGGCACCCGCCTGATCGCCCGCAGCCTCGCCCACGGCTTCGGCGGCACGGCGCAGCTCAGCTATCCCCGCGAGGGGGCGGTGCTGACCTTCGAGGCGCCGCTCGATGCGGTGACGATGGG
This sequence comes from uncultured Methylobacterium sp., assembly GCA_963990595.1. Classification (GTDB taxonomy): domain Bacteria; phylum Pseudomonadota; class Alphaproteobacteria; order Rhizobiales; family Beijerinckiaceae; genus Methylobacterium. The sequence continues at coordinate 13,171 of CAXDNE010000102.1, read as the reverse complement.
TTGACCGAGGATCGCCGGGACCGGCGTCACGCGCCGATTCCCGCCTCCGGCCGCACGTCCCGCAGAGCCGCGATCGTCCGGTCGCGCAGGGTTCGAAGGTCGCTCAGAGGCTCCGTCAGGTCATCGCCGGCCTGGGCGGATTGTTCGAGGCCGCGACAGGCCGTCGACAGGGCCGCGCAGCCGAGCATGCCCGACATCGACACGAGGGTATGGGCCTCGCGCCCGTAATCATCGGCCGCGCGGTCCGCGCCCTCGAAAGCCGTGGCGAGACTCAGCACGAACCGGTCGAGGATGCGGACAAGCTTCTCCGAACCGATCGCGGCCGTGAGTTCTTCGAGCGCATCCGGGTTCACGAGGGCTTGTGACACCGTCCGTCTCCGATTTCGGATTCGCGGGCGATCCGAGAGAAGCGCGCCAGCGCGTCACCGTCCAGGGCACGCGGTCGCGCAGATCTGATTACGGCGGTCTGTGCCATCGTTTCAACAAAGCTCAATCCCCAACGTTGGTCAACGCAGGAGACCGACGCCGTTTCGGCCCGTCGGTCCAGATCTGCGCGGGGCCGATTTCACAGGCTCCGGAATGATTCGACGTAAGGTTGCATCTGCAGGACTTGTGAAGTCTGCGCGTGCCACACGAATCTGCCGCCGATCGAGTGGCCACGGCGTCGGCCAATGCTTAGGAATGGATGCAGGCGAACGGACATCGCCGGAGGAACCCGCACTGTGCCCGACGGGACCGCGCCGTGACAGCCTACAGCCTGCGTGCCCGGCTGCTCGCGCTCTGGGTGCTCCTGCTGATCTCCGCGGCGGCGACCGCCTACCTGATGTACGGCGTCTACAATCAATCGACCGGCCTGCAGGTCGCCCAGGCCGAGCTCGAAGTCGGCCGCGCCTGCCGCGCGATCATCGACCGGTACGCCGCGCGTGTCCGCCTTCACGGGGACAGGATCGCCGAGGGCGACCTCGTCGACGTGGTCGGCTCGGCGCTCGGCGGCTCCGCGGGCGTCGAAGGCGGGATCTGGAGCGCGGCGGACGGCGCGATCGCCTACGCCTATCCCACCTATGAAGGGACCGGTCCGAAAACCGACCTCCCGGCGGCCGAGCGCGACACGATCGGCGCGCTGAATGCCGAGGCCCTGCGCGCCGACCATGCGGTCTCCCTCCGCCGCCCGAGCCGCACGCAGGTGCTGCTGCTCCAGAGCTGCCCCCTGCACGGCCCCGAGCCGGGGCTGACCGCGTGGGCGATGGGCCGCGCCCACGTCAACGACGCCCCCACCTACACGCGCTTCCTGGCGGCCCTGGGCTTCCTGGCCGCGACGGTGCTCGGCTCGGCGGCCTTCCTGGGCTGGTTCCTCTACGGATATTCCGGCCGGATCGCGCGCCTCGCCGCCGCGCTCGCGGCGGCGAGGCCGGACGGCGAGGATCTGCCCCGGCTCGACCGGACCGGCGAACGCGAACTCGACCGTCTGGTCGATGCCCTCAACGCGGCGGGCGGGCGTCTGCGGGACGCGCGGGCGCGGGTCGGAGCCGCGGAGCGCCTCGCCACGTTCGGACGGCTCGCGGCGAGCGTCGCGCACGAGATCCGCAACCCGATCGCCGCGATGCGCCTCAAGGCCGAGAACGCCCTGGTCAGCGGTGACCCGGGCCGCGCGACGACCGCCCTCGAGATGATCCTCGGCCAGATCGCGCGGATCGACACGCTACTGCGCGACCTCCTGAACCTCACGCAGGCGCGCGCGCTCAACCGGGTGCCGAGTGCGATCGGACCGCTGCTCGCCGCCTGCATGCGCCTGCACGAGGATTTCGCGAGCGCCCGCGCCGTCCGGGTCGAGATCGCGGCCGACGGGCTGCCGGGTGCGGACCACCCGCATATCGACCGGGGGCAGGTCGCCCGCGCCCTCGACAACCTCCTGCTGAACGCACTCCAGCACACGCCGCCGGGGGGCCGGGTGCGCCTCGGCGCCGAGCGGATCACGGTCGATGGCGCCGTACGCCTGCGCCTCAGCGTCAGCGATACCGGACCCGGGATCGATCCCGCGATACGCGCCAACCTGTTCGAGCCCTTCGTCACGGGCCGTCCGGACGGGACCGGGCTCGGCCTCGCCATCGTGCGCGAGATCGCCGTGGCGCATCGCGGCGCGGTCGGGCTGGCCGAAGACCGACCAGAGACCACTTTTCTGCTGGACCTGCCATGGCGACCATCCTGATCGTCGACGACGACCGGGCCCTGCGCGAAGGGCTCGCCGAGACCGTGGCCGACCTCGGCCACACGCCCGTGCCGGCGGCGTCCGGCGCGGAGGCGCTCGCATGCCTGCGCGCGAATCCGGTGGCGGCGGTGCTCCTCGACCTGCGCATGCCCGGCGATCTCGACGGCATGGCCACGCTGGAACGGATCTGCGCGCTGCCGGACCGGCCGCCCGTGACCGTCCTGACCGCCTTCGCGAGCCCGGCCAACACCATCGAGGCCATGCGCCTCGGCGCGCACGATCATCTCACAAAGCCGATCGGCCGCGCCGACCTCGCCGCCGCCCTCGACGCGATGCTGCGGACGGGCCCGCCGGATCCGGCCGGGCCGGCCGTGCAGGCCGGCCACCCGGGCCTCGTCGGATCCAGCGCGAGCATGCGGCGGATCCAGAAGACCATCGGTCTCGTGGCCGACACCGCGTCGACCGTTCTCATCCGCGGCGAGACCGGGACCGGCAAGGAGGAGGTGGCGCGGGCGCTCCACGCCTTCTCCCGGCGGCGGACGCGGCCCTTCATACCGGTGAACTGCGCGGCCATTCCGGGCGACCAGCTGGAGAGCGAGCTGTTCGGGCATGTCCGGGGGGCGTTCGCCGGGGCGGCCGGGGACCGCGCCGGCGCGTTCCACCAGGCCGAGGGCGGCACGCTGTTCCTGGACGAGATCGGCGACATGCCGGCATCCATGCAGGCCAAGATCCTGCGGGTGATCCAGGATTGCGTGGTGACGCCGCTCGGCGGCCGCCCCGCCCGGGTCGACGTCCGGCTCGTCGCCGCCACGCATCGCGACCTGCCGGCTCTTGTCGCCGAGGGCGGGTTCCGGGCCGACCTCTATTACCGCCTCAACGTGGTGCCGATCGACCTGCCGCCGCTGCGCGAACGCCTGGCCGACATCGTCCCGCTCGCCGAACACTTCCTCGCCCGCACGGGCAAGCGCCTGAGCGGGGGCGCGGCGTCGCGCCTTCTGGCCTACGATTGGCCCGGCAACGTGCGGGAGCTGCGCAACGTGGTGGAGCGGGCGGCCCTGCTGGTGCGCGGCGCGGTGATCGCGGCCGGGGATATCGATCTGCCGGCCGACAGACCGGACAGGCCGGCCGCCGACGGCGCATCCCAGGACTGGCTCTCGGGCGACCTGCCCGGTGCCGTAGCACGCCTCGAGCGGACCATGATCGCCGCCGCGCTGCGCGAGACCGACGGCAACAGGGCCCGGGCCGCGCGCCGCCTCGGCATTCAGCGGCAGCTCCTCTACGCCAAGATCGAGCGCTACGGCCTGGGTGTACCGGGCGCCGATTTGTCCGAAGACACGACAGCCGATGTCGGGAATCCCGACGCTTCCGATCCGTCATAGCCGGGGCACCCCCCTCCCGGCGCTGAGATTCGTCCGACGGCGGCCGGCAGCCCCCGTTCCGCGGGAACCGATCGGCGGCGCGCGCGTCGAGCACCGCGGCGGGCCGGCCGACCCTGTGTCGGATCCCGCGACCGGTCGGGGGATCGAGGCACGATGGACAGGATCGATGCGGGCGTGCAGGGCCCGAATCCGGGCCCGCGGACGCCCTCCGCGCAGGCCCTGCGCGGCCTCGACGCGCTGAACTTCTTCCTGGCCGACGTGCGCGACGGGCTCGGGCCCTACCTCGCCATCTACCTGATCGCCGTGCGCGGGCCCGATCAGGGCTGGAACGAGGCCACAACCGGCCTTGTCATGACCATCGCGGGCATTCTCGGCCTCGTGGCGCAGACGCCCGCCGGCGCGCTCATCGACGCCACCAACCACAAGCGCGCCGTGGTGATCGGCGGCGCCATCGCGGTCACGGCGAGCTGCCTCGTCCTGCCGTTCATCGCGAATTTCTACCTCGTAACCGTGACCCAATCGATCGCCCACGTGGCCGGCACGATCTTCCCGCCGGCGCTCGCCGCGATCACCCTGGGCCTCGTCGGTCCGAAGATGTTCGCCAAGCGGATCGGCCGGAACGAGGGGTTCAACCATGCCGGCAACGCGGTCTCGGCCGCGCTGGCGGGCGGGCTCGCCTATGTCTTCGGGCCGGTGGTGGTGTTCTGGCTCATGGGCATCCTGGCGGCCCTGTCGATCGGCGCCATGCTGATGGTGCCGGCCGGGGCGATCGACAACGACCTCGCCCGGGGCATGACCGAGACCGAATCGCAGGCGCAGGAGACACCGTCCGGCCTCGCGACGCTGCTGCAGAACCGCGCGCTGCTGCTCTTCGCGGTGCTCTGCGCGATCTTCCACCTCGCCAACGCGGCGATGCTGACCTCGGTGGGCCAGCTCCTCACGCACCTGTCCGGCAAGGACCACGCGACCTCGCTGATCGCCGTCTGCATCGTGGCGGCGCAATGCGTGATGGTGCCGGTGGCGATCTTCGTGGGCGCCCGGGCCGACGTGATCGGGCGCAAGCCGATCTTCCTGGCGGCCTTCGGGGTCCTGGCCCTGCGGGGCGTGCTCTACACGGTCTCCGACAACCCGTTCTGGCTGGTGGGGGTGCAGCTCCTCGACGGGATCGGCGCGGGCGTCTACGGCGCGCTGTTCCCGATCGTCGTCTCGGACCTGACCCGCGGCGGCGGGCGCTTCAACGCCGCCCAGGGGGCGGTGGCCACCGCGCAGGGGATCGGCGCGTCCCTGAGCGCGACGCTCGCGGGCGTGATCATCGTGTCGGCCGGCTATGCCGCCGCCTTCCTGGCCCTCGCGGCCATCGCGGCGCTGGGCTTCGTGCTCTACCTCGTGCTGATGCCGGAGACCCGGGGCGCCACCGCCGCCGGGCGCGAGCCGGAGAGCCGCGGCCCGCTGCCTCCGGCCGTGCCCGCGCGCGCCTGATCGCGCTTCGGCCCGGCTCAGGTCGCCGCGACGCGCGCCGGCTCCACCGGCATCGCGGCCGCGAATGCCGCGGCCTCCGCCGCCTCTGGTGGGGCCTTGCGCGAGACGTAGTAGATGTCGACGGCGCGCCAGAACGCGCCCTGCTCCTCGACCGAGCGTCGGGCGAGGGATCGCTCGAGAATCGACATCGCGGCCCGCGCGGGCTCGCTCCGCTCGAGTTCGTCGAGCAGGCCGGCGAGATTCAGCATGGGGGCTTACCTCCGAACGGACAGCAACCCGCGACAACGCCCCAACCTGGATTAAGATCCGGCTTGGCTGTGGCCGGGCGGCCCCGCACGATCCTTGCCTGGGGCGGGCGGGCGGCTACCATCGCCGCGTCGAGTCGGACACGTCACCCCTTCAACCTTCGAGGATCACCGATGTTCTCCAGCCGAAGCGGCGCGGCCCATCCCCTGCGCGGGGCGGCCTTCGCGCTGGCCCTCGCCAGCTCCCTCGGGGCGACCCCGCTCCTCGCCCGCGAGATGCCGGAGGCCGGCACGGCGGCGGCGGCGAAGAAGCCGAACGTCGTGATCCTCGCCACCGGCGGCACGATCGCGGGCGCCGGGGCGGATGCCGCCAACAGCGCCACCTACACGGCCGCCAAGGTGCCGGTCGACAAGCTGATCGCCGCGGTCCCGCAGATGAGCAACGTCGCCAACGTGCGCGGCGAGCAGGTCTTCCAGATCGCCTCAGAGAGCTTCACGGACGCGCAGCTCGTCCAGCTCGGCAAGCGCGTCTCCCAGCTCCTGAAGCAGGACGACGTCGACGGCGTGGTCATCACGCACGGGACCGACACCCTGGAGGAGACCGCCTTCTTCCTCGACCTCGTGATCAAGAGCGACAAGCCGATCGTGGTGGTCGGCTCGATGCGGCCCTCCACGGCGATCTCGGCGGACGGCGCCCTCAACCTCCTCGACGCCGTGACGGTCGCGGCCAGCAAGGAGGCGGTGGGCCAGGGCGTCACCGTGACGATGAACGACTACATCCAGTCCGGCCGCGACGTGAACAAGCGGACCAACGTCGTGCCCAGCGCCTTCTACAGCCAGTGGGGCCCGCTCGGCATGGTGGTCGAGGGCAAGACCTACTTCTTCCGCGCCCTGTCGAAGCGGCACAACACCAACTCCGAGTTCGACATCGACCAGATCGACAGCCTGCCGCTGGTGGGCATCGTCTACGGCTCGGGCAACATGATCCCTGGCGTCTACGACGCCGAGGTCCAGGCCGGCGCCAAGGCGATCGTGAATGCCGGCACCGGCAACGGCTCGGTGCCGGGCTACCTCGTCGACAAGCTCAAGGACATCCGCTCCCAGGGCACGATCGTGATCCGCTCCTCGCGGGTGCCGGACGGCTTCGTGCTGCGCAACGCCGAGCAGCCCGACGACAAGTACGACTGGGTGGTCGCGCACGATCTGAACCCCGCCAAGGCCAAGATCCTGGCGGCCGTGGCGCTCACCAAGACGAACGACACCAAGGAGCTGCAGCGGATCTTCTGGGAATACTGAGGGCCATCGGGCCGCGGCGGCCCGATGCGGGCGGGTCGCAGGCGCGTGTCCGGCACCGTATGCGACCCGGTCGATCCCATCTGTCCCCTCATCCTGCGTGCCCGCGTGCGCGGGCACGCAGGATGAGGTCGGCGGGTTGGACGACGGATCTCGGACCTGCCGGGGTCGCGCCGCACAGCCGCCGGGTTACATCCTGCGGCGCACCCCCTTAGATACCGGCGCGCGACGCGGTCGCGCCGCCGGGCCTGATCGCAGCCCCGGCCCGGCGACCCGTCGGCATCCAGGCTGGAGGAACGAGCATGACCGAGCTTCACCCGGAGGTCGCGGCGGTCACCGAGCGCGTCGTGGCGCGCTCCCGCGAGACCCGGCGCGCCTATCTCGACCTGATCGCCCGCGAGCGCGAGGCGGGGGTGCATCGCGGCAAGCTGGCCTGCGGCAACCTCGCCCATGGCTTCGCGGCTTCCGGCGAGGACAAGGCGGCGCTCCGCGACGAGCGGACGGTGATGAATATCGGCATCGTCACCGCCTACAACGACATGCTCTCGGCCCATCAGCCCTACGGGCGCTATCCGGACCAGATCAAGCTGTTCGCCCGGGAGCGCGGCGCCACCGCCCAGGTGGCGGGCGGCACCCCGGCCATGTGCGACGGGGTCACGCAGGGCCAGCGCGGCATGGAGCTGTCGCTGTTCTCCCGCGACACGATCGCCCTCTCCACCGCGGTGGCCCTGAGTCACGGCATGTTCGACGGCGCGGCGCTCCTCGGCATCTGCGACAAGATCGTGCCGGGCCTACTGATCGGCGCGCTGCGCTTCGGCCACCTGCCGACGATCCTGATCCCGGCCGGGCCGATGCCCTCCGGCCTCGCCAACAAGGAGAAGCAGCGGATCCGGCAGCTCTACGCCGAGGGCAAGGTCGGCCGCGCGGAACTCCTCGAATCCGAGTCGGCCTCCTATCACGGCGCCGGGACCTGCACCTTCTACGGCACCGCCAACTCGAACCAGATGATGATGGACATGATGGGCCTGCACATGCCGGGCGCGTCCTTCATCAATCCCGGCACCAAGCTGCGCCAGGCCGTGACCCGCGCGGCGATCCACCGGCTCACCGAGATCGGCGCCGGGGGCAACGATTACCGCCCGCTGGGGCTGTGCGTCGACGAGAAGGCGATCGTGAACGCCGCCGTGGGCCTGCTCGCCACGGGCGGCTCCACCAACCACGCGATCCATCTGCCGGCCATCGCCCGCGCCGCCGGCATCGTGATCGACTGGGAGGACATCGACCGGCTCTCCAGCGCCGTGCCGCTGATCGCCCGCGTCTACCCGAACGGCTCGGGCGACGTGAACCATTTCCACGCCGCCGGCGGCATGAGCTTCGTGATGGCCGCGCTCCTCGATGCGGGCCTGCTGCACGACGACATCCTCACGGTGGCGGGCCAGTCGCTCCGCGACCACGCCCGCGACCCGAAGCTCGCCGGGGACGATCTGGTCTTCGAGGATGCGGTGACGGAGAGCCTCGACGACACGATGCTCCGCCGGCCCGGCACCCCGTTCCAGCCGGACGGCGGCATGCGGCTGGTGAAGGGCAATCTCGGCCGGGCGACGTTCAAGACCAGCGCCGTTGAGGAGCACCGCCGGACGATCGAGGCCCCGGCCCGGGTCTTCTCCGACCAGGACGAGGTGCTCGCGGCCTTCAAGTCCGGCGAGCTGGAGCGCGACGTCGTGGTGGTGGTCCGGTTCCAGGGCCCGAAGGCCAACGGCATGCCGGAGCTGCACAAGCTCACGCCGCCGCTCGGCGTGCTCCAGGATCGCGGCCACAAGGTCGCGCTGGTGACCGACGGGCGGATGTCGGGCGCGTCGGGCAAGGTGCCGGCCGCGATCCATCTGAGCCCCGAGGCTTTGGGCGGCGGCCCGATCGGGCGCATCCGCGACGGCGACATCGTCCGTCTGAGCGCCTCCGAGGGCCTGCTCCAGGTGATGGTCGACGACGCGGAATTCGCCGCCCGCCCGGAGGCCGCGCCGCCGGCACCCGCCGTGGGCACCGGGCGAGAGCTGTTCGCGTTCATGCGCCAGGGGGCCGACACGGCCGAGCGCGGCGCCTCGGCGATGCTCGCCGCCGCCGGCCTCTGATCCTCGTACAGGGAGTTGCCGACCATGAACGATCTGACCAGCATCGACGCGCTGATGCGCTCCGTGCCCGTCATTCCGGTCCTGGTGATCGACGACGTGGCGCAGGCGCGGCCCATCGCCGAGGCCCTGGTGAAAGGGGGTCTCACCGCGCTGGAGGTCACCCTGCGCACCCCGGCCGCCCTCGACGTGATCCGGGAGATGACCCGGGTCGAGGGCGCGGTGGTCGGGGCCGGCACGGTGCTCAGCCCCCGCGATCTCGACAACGCCCTGGCGGCGGGGGCCGAGTTCATCGTCTCGCCGGGGCTGACGGATCCGCTGACCGAGGCCGCCAAGGCCAACGGCGTGCCCTACCTGCCGGGCGTGGCCACCGCCGCCGACATCATGCGCGGGCTCGACCACGGCCTCGACCGGTTCAAGTTCTTCCCGGCCGAGGCCGCGGGCGGGATCAAGGCGCTGAAGGCGCACGCCGCCGTGTTCGGGCAGGTGCGGTTCTGCCCGACGGGCGGGATCACCGAGGCGACGGCCCCGGACTGGCTGGCGATCCCGTCAGTGCTCTGCGTCGGGGGCAGCTGGGTGGTGAAGCCCGGCACGCCCGATCCGGCGGCGATCGAGCGGGCGGCCCGGGCCGCCGCGGGGCTGCGCAAGGCGGCGTAGGCGACGGCCGGGGCCGCATGCCGCGACACCGGCCGCGCATCGGGATCCCACCCGCATCCTCATCCTGAGGTGCCGCCGCGGATCGAAGGCCTCGAAGGAGACCTCCAGCCGGCCGCGCGATCCCTGGAGTGGTCCTTCGAGGCCCGCTCACGCGGGCACCTCAGGACGCGGGTGTGGAGGGGAGCTCCGTGACCTCCGGGCGCCGCTACTCCGCCGGCAGGGGTTGAAGCCGGTTCCGCGGGGTGAACAGGCCGCCCTCCGGCTCCAGCGCGATCCGCCGGTCGTGGAAGGCGTCCAGCGTCGAGCGGTGGCCGATCGACACGATGGTCGTCCCGGGCAGCCGCTCGCGCAGCATCCGGTAGAGCGCCGCCTCGGAGGGCTCGTCCAGCGAGGCCGTCGCCTCGTCGAGGAACAGCCATTCCGGCTTGGCCAGCAGGGCCCGCGCGATGGCGAGCCGCTGCTGCTCGCCGCCCGACAGCCGCCGCTCCCAGGCATCGGTCTCGTCGAGGCGGTCCACGAGCTGGGGCAGCTGGGCCGCCGTCAGGGCGTCCCGGATCGCCGCGTCCGAGAATTGCTCGGCGGTGTTGGGATAGACCACCGCGCCGCGCAGCGTGCCCAGCGGGATGTAGGGCCGCTGAGGCAGCAGCAGGGCCGACTGCCCGGCGGGCACGTCGATCCGGCCCTTGCCGAACGGCCAGATGCCGGCGATCGCGCGGAACAGCGTCGACTTCCCGGAGCCGGACGGTCCGGTGACCAGCGTCGCCCCGCCCTGCGGGAGCGTCAGCGCGTCCGCGGAGACGATCGGCCGGCCGTCCGGCAGGGCCAGGACCAGCCCCTGGGCGGTGACGTCGCCCGTGCTCTCGTTCCCCTGGATGAGCCCGTAGCCTGCCGCCTCCAGCGCCTCGGCCTTGGTCATCGCCCGGCGGAAGGAGCCGAGACGGTTGGTGTTGGCCTTGTAGGCGGCCAGCGTCGTGTAGGAATCCACGAAGAACGACAGCGAGCTCTGCACCTGGCCGAAGGCCTGCGAGGTCTGCTGGAGGGCGCCGAGGGTGATCTTCTTGGCGAAGAACGAGGGCGCCGCCAGCACCATGGGGAAGATCACGCTGGCCTGCCGGTAGCTGAACGTGAAGGCGATCAGCTTGATGCGGCGGAAGATGATCCCGACGTAATTCTCGATGACGCTGTGGAACAGCGTCGCCAGACGCGAGGCCTCGGCACGCTCACCCCGCAGCAGCGCGATCTGCTCGGAGTAGATGCGGTTGCGGGCGAGCGCGAAGCGGAAATTCGCCTCGACCTGCTCCTGCCGGAAGTCGAGCCCGATGAGCGGCCGGCCGATCAGGTGGGTGAGCCACGTGCCGACCACCGCGTAGGCGATCACCAGCCAGACCAGGAAGCCCGGGATCACCGTGTCGGTGAAGGGCACCACGAAGTCGCGCGACAGGGTCCAGAGGATCACGATGAAGGAGACGAGCTGCGCCGCCTGGCTGAGGAGCCGGATCGACAGCGTCGTTGTCTGCACGATGAAGCTGTTGACGTCCGCCTGGATGCGCTGGTCCGGGTTGTCGGCCTCCTCGTCGGTGAACGGGATCCGGTAATGGGTGCCGTTGCCGAGCCAGCGCTCGTACAGGCTGTGGGTCAGCCACGTGCGCCAGCGGATGAGCAGCGAGGAATCCACGAACAGATCGAACATGCCGATGGCGATGTTCAGGGTGGCCAGCGGCACGAACACCCAGAGCAGCTGGTACCAGAAGGCGTTGGCGTCGTATTCCTGCAGGGAATTATAGATGTCGCGGTAGAAGAAGTTGAACCGCAGCGTCAGCGCCACGTCGGCGAAGTTCACGAAGATCGACAGGGCGACGAGGTTGCGCCCGATCCGGCCCTCGGTGGTGCCGAACCAGCGGAACAGGCCGATCTCCTTCGTGGGCTGGTCGCGGTTGGCGAAATACGGGTCGGCGATGTTGGTGATCGCCCGGATCGGCTCGAGATACGAGATCCCGAGCACGATGGCGGCGAACACCACCGCACCGGTGGCCGCGAAGGCCGGCGGGAGCAGGGCCGCGATTACCGGCGGGAGCAGCCCCATGGCGGCGACCGTCTTCGAGCCGGCGAGCAGCAGGTAGCCGACGCCGTAGACCGAGACGAAGACCTTCAGATAGGCCGAGATGCCGTTCGAGGCGACGAGGATGCCGGCCATGACGAAGCCGGCGAGCGAGACGTAGAGGGGCGGGCTCGGGACACCCGGAACGGCCAGCAGGATCAGCGCGGCCACGGCCGTCAGCACGGCTTGGATCCCGAGCCCGGTCCTGAGTGCAGCCACGCGTATCTCCCCGTCCCGTACGCGCCCGGCAAGGAGGCGCAGCCCGGCGGCCTTGGGCCCGGCTGATGGCGAGATAGTGGCACTTGCCCGGCGCTGTCGCGTGAAACTTTCGTCACGTTCGCGGGCTGCGGCGATTTAGGCCGGGGGAGCGCCTACCAGTTCCATTCCTCGAAACCCGGCTCGCGGCAGTGATAGCCGATCGGACATTGCGGGTTGTCGCGCGTCGGCACGAAGCGCAGCTCCGCGATCTCCGAGCCGCTGCACTGGCCGGGCCCGCTGACGAAACGCTCGGGCGCGGCTCCGGCCGCGATCACCACATCGCCCTCCCCCTTCACCAGGGCCATCGCCTCCGCGCAGGTCATGCGCGCGGTGACCGACCCGCGCGGTGGTCGCGATTGGGCAAACGCTCCCATCCCGGTCGCGACGGCGACGAGGTGGGCGCACAGCAAAGCGAGGGCCAACGGCCTCATCAGGGACGGGTTCCAACACGCACCCGGGAAGAAAGCCCGCGGGCATCGCACCATCCTGCACGGGCGGGCGGCCCGAGACTGTCACCGGAATGCGCCACCGGGCGGCTTTCGCCGTGGGACCGCCGCAATCGGCGGATTATGGGATTTCCGGATCGCCGCGAAGGGCTGCACACTCTCGGCCAGAGACGCCTGCGCGGGCGGCCTCGGCACAGCGCCCCGACCGGCCCTCCGGCACGCGTCTCCGGCGCCCGGCGTGCCGGCCGACCCGCGCCGGAGCAAGGGATCCAACGATGTCCGCCCTCTCGATCCTCGACATCTCCGCGGTGCGTGCCGCGCCCCTCTCCCGCGAGCCCTACGCCTATACGCTCGGCAGCAACGTCCTCAATCCGGACGCGATCGACGATATCCGGCGGGACTTCCCGGACATCGCCAAGCCCGGCTACCTCACCGTCGACGAGGTCGCCCTCAAGGGCCGGTTCAAGGCGCTGATCGACGAGCTGGAGAGCGACGAATTCTCGGCGATCCTCGGCGAGAAGTTCGGCATCGATCTCGTCTCCTGCCCGCGCCTGACCACGATCATGCGGCGCAGCCAGCTCAAATACGGCTCGATCCACACCGACGGCCCGTCGAAGGTGCTGACGCTGCTCGTCTACATGAACGACGCCTGGGACGCGCCGGCCGCCGGCCGCCTGCGGGTGCTCTACGACGGACGCAACTACGCGCCCTTCGCGGTCGAGGTGCCGCCCACCATGGGCACCATGTTCGCCTTCCTGCGCGCCGACAATTCCTGGCACGGCCACGAGCCCTTCGAGGGCGAGCGGCGGGTGGTCCAGGTCGCGTGGCTCAAGGATGCGTCGGAGCTGGAGCGCAAGCGCAAGCGCAACCGGACGGCTCAGTTCCTGAAGGGGATCTTCGGCCGCTGATCGAACCACGGGGGGTGAAGATGGGGGCGGTGGTGCTGGTGGATCCGGGCGACGGCGCGCGTTCCGGATCCGGGCG
>CAXDNE010000101.1:0-22445 GCA_963990595.1 uncultured Methylobacterium sp. | reverse complement strand
CATCTGGAGCCCGCCTTCGAGGCCTGCGCTGCGCTCCGGCACCTCAGGATGAGGGTGCGGGTGGGAGTCCGCCGGGTGGACGCACTCGCGCGGTCCGGACCGCGGCGGGTGACGCGTCCTGGCCCGCACCGGAGAGGAGGCCTGTCGCGAACGAACGCCTACAGCGCCTCGCCCCGCATCAGCCGCGGCCGCGACCCGCGCGCGGCCGCGGCCTCGCCGATGAAGAACCGCTTGAGCCCCGGCAGCCGGTCCACGATCCCGAGGCCCAGGTCGCGGGCGAGCCGCAGCGGCAGGGCGTCGTTCGAGAACAGCCGGTTCAGCCCGTCGGTCGCCGCCGCCATGGCGAAGCTATCGAAGCGGCGGGCGCGCTCGTAGGCGCGCAGGACGTCCGGGCTTCCGGGATCGAGGCCCAGCCGCAAGGCGCCGGTCATCGCCTCCGCGAGGGCCGCCGCATCCGCGAGACCGAGATTGAGGCCCTGGCCGGCGATCGGATGGATCACGTGGGCGGCGTCACCCAGCAGGGCGAGGCGCTCCGCGCGGAACGCCCGGGCGATGCCGAAGGCGAGCGGGTGCCGGCTGGGACCGGCCTCCAGCGCGATCGTCCCGAGATCCAGGGTGAAGCGGCGCTCGATCTCGGCCAGCACCTCGTCGGGCTCCCCGGCGAGCAGGGCGTCGGCCGCGTCCGACCGCTCGGTCCAGACGATGGAGGAGCGGTGGCCCAGGGTGCCTCCGTCCCGCAGCGGCAGGATCGCGAAGGGGCCGGAGGGCAGGAAATGCTCGAAGGCGCGGCCCCCGTGCGGCCGGGCATGGCCGATGGTCGCGACGATCCCGACCTGGGGATAGGACCAGCCGACCCAGCCGATCCGCGCCGCCTCGCGCAGGCGCGAGCGCGCCCCGTCGGCGGCCACCAGCAGGTCGCCCCGGAGGCTGTCGCCGGTCGTCAGGTCCGCGCGGATCGCGGCGGCGTCCGGCGTCGCACGCACCACGCCCGCCGTGACGAAGGTCACGCCCGCCGTCCGGCAGGCTTCCGCCAGGGCCTCGGCGAGGGGCTCGGCCTCGACCATATGGGCGAAGGGCTCGCCCGTCGCCCGCGCGTCCTCGTCCTCCCGGCCGAAGGTGAGGAAGACCGGCCGCACCGGGTCGGTGAGGCGGCTGTCGCTGATCACCATCTCGGTGATCGGCTGGGCCGCGGCCGAGACCCGGTTCCAGAGGCCGAGCCGCTCCAGCATCCGTCGCCCGCCGGCCGCGAGCGCGTAGGCGCGGCCGTGGTGCCGCGCGGGATCGGCGGCGCCCGGATCGATCACCGTCACGGCCAGCGCCGGGCCGTGGGCCTGCTTGAGGGCCAGCGCCAGGGCGAGGCTGGGCAGGCCGCCGCCCGCGATCAGGAGGCTGCGGCTTCCGGGGCGGGGCATCTCGGCCGTCATCGTCGCGGATCTCCGGTGGGTGTCCCGCGCGCGGGACGCGTGGATCGTTACGCTTGAAAAGCCTATGTCGCACGCGGGCAACGAACGGAAACCCCGCGGGCCATGACCGACGCCAATACCGACGCGATGACCGACGCCGTCGCCGAGCTGATCGCCATCCTCGACCTGGAGCGCTTGGAGGTCGACCTGTTCCGGGGCCAGAACCCGAAGACGGGCTGGCGGCGGGTCTTCGGCGGGCAGGTGGTGGCGCAGGCCCTGGTCGCCGCGACCCGGACCGTGCCGGACGATCGCCCGGCCCATTCCCTGCACGCCTATTTTCTGCTGCCGGGCGATCCCCGGACGCCGATCGTCTACGAGGTCGAGCGGATCCGGGACGGCCGGAGCTTCACCACGCGCCGGGTCAAGGCGATCCAGCACGGGCGGGCGATCTTCGCCACCACGGTCTCCTACCAAGTGGTGGAGGAGGGCCTCGTGCATCAGCCCGCGATGCCCGCGGTGAAGGGCCCCGAGGGACTCCTCGACGGCAAGGCCCTGGCGGCGGCCGGGGGCACCGGCATGCCGGAGGCCATCGCTGCCTATTTCGGCCGGGAACGCCCGATCGACCTCCGGCCGGTCGACCTGAACCGCTACATCCCTGCCGGGACGGGTGGGCGCCCGCCCGAGCCCGTCTTCAACGTCTGGCTGCGCGCCGCCTCGACCCTGCCGGATGATCCGGCGCTGCACCGGGCCGTGCTGGCCTATGCCTCCGACATGACGCTGCTCGACGTGTCGCTGATCCCGCACGGGCGCTCGGTGTTCGATCCCACCATTCAGGCGGCGAGCCTCGACCACGCGCTCTGGTTCCACCGCCCCGTCAAGGTCGACGACTGGCTCCTCTACGCGCAGGACAGCCCCGCCGCGGGTGGTGCGCGCGGCTTCGCGCACGGCCAGATCTTCGACCGGACCGGCAACCTCGTGGCCTCGGTCGCGCAGGAAGGCCTGATCCGCCCGACCGCGGATTAAATCACGCCGTCCGGCGTGTGTTGCCGGTCCGCAACGGCCGGACATGCCCATTTTCCAGCCGATTGCCTGCCGGACGTGCAGCGACGCGCGGAGACCTGCACGGCATCTGACCGGATCGGATGAATCCGTGGGCAGAATGGCGACGTGCCGAAAAGTTCCCGGTCGAGCTTGCCTGGCATAGTCCTTGAATAGCGACGCCCAACCGCGGGCCATCCCGAGCCTTCGGACGGTCCGGGCCGGATCGTCCGCGAGGTCGGGCGACGGCAACGGTTCCCGAGGATTTCGAAGGGGGCGTCGCCCATGAAAATCGTGATGGCCATCATCAAGCCGTTCAAGCTGGAGGAGGTGCGCGACGCGCTCACCGGAATCGGCGTGCACGGCCTGACGGTGACGGAGGTCAAGGGGTACGGCCGGCAGAAGGGCCACACCGAGATCTACCGCGGCGCGGAATACGCGGTGAGCTTCCTGCCCAAGCTGAAGATCGAGGTCGCCGTCGCCTCCGACCTGACGTCGAGCGTGATCGACGCCATCGCGGGCGCCGCCCGCACCGGCCAGATCGGCGACGGCAAGATCTTCGTGATGCCGCTGGAGAAGGCGGTGCGCATCCGGACCGGCGAAACCGACGCCGACGCCCTCTGACCGGCGCTCGCTGATCCGGGCCCGGCGCGCCCGGACCCGCGGACCCCAGACTTCCTCACACGACACGGATTTAAGACCGGGAGCCACGTGCCCATGAAACTTCGTCATGCCCTCATGCTCGGCTTGGGAGGCGCGGCCATCGCCGCCCTCCTGATCGAGCCATCCCTCGCGCAGACGCCGACACCCGAGGCGGCTGCTTCCCCGGCGCCGTCGCCGCTCCCCAACAAGGGCGATACGGCCTGGATGCTGGTCTCCTCGGCCCTCGTGCTGATGATGAGCGTCCCGGGCCTCGCCCTGTTCTACGGCGGCCTCGTGCGCACCAAGAACATGCTCTCGGTTCTGACCCAGGTCTTCGCGATCGTGGCGATCGTGGGTCTCCTGTGGGTGTTCTACGGCTACAGCCTCGCCTTCACCAACGGCGGCGGCCTCAACGACTTCGTCGGCGGCTTCTCGAAGGCGTTCCTGAAGGGCGTCGACGCGAACTCCACGGCCGCGACCTTCTCCAACGGCGTCGTGATCCCCGAATACGTCTACATCTGCTTCCAGATGACGTTCGCGATGATCACCCCGGCACTGATCGTCGGCGCCTTCGCCGAGCGGATGAAGTTCTCGGCGCTGGTGGTGTTCATGATCCTCTGGGTCACGTTCATCTACTTCCCGATGGCCCATATGGTCTGGTACTGGGGCGGCCCGGACGCCGTCGGCAACGCCGCCAAGGCCCTCGCCGCCGCCACCGACGACGCCTCGAAGGCGAGTGCGCAGGCGGCCCTCGACGCCGTCAACAAGGATGCCGGCTTCCTCTTCCAGAAGGGCGCCCTCGACTTCGCCGGCGGCACCGTGGTGCACATCAACGCGGGCATCGCGGGCTTCGTCGGCTGCCTGATCCTCGGCAAGCGCATCGGCTACGGCCGCGACCTCCTCGCCCCGCACTCGCTGACCATGACGATGATCGGCGCCTCGCTGCTGTGGGTCGGCTGGTTCGGCTTCAACGCCGGCTCGAACCTCGAGTCCAACGGCACCACCGCGCTCGCGATGCTCAACACCTTCGTGGCCACCTGCGCGGCCGCGGTGGCGTGGCTGTTCGCCGAGTGGGCCCTCAAGGGCAAGCCGTCGCTGCTCGGCATGGTCTCGGGCGCGATCGCCGGCCTCGTGGCCGTCACCCCGGCCTCGGGCTTCGCCGGCCCGATGGGCTCGATCGTCCTCGGCCTCGTCGCCGGCGTGGTCTGCTTCATCATGTGCTCCACGGTGAAGAACGCCATCGGCTACGACGACTCCCTCGACGTGTTCGGCGTGCACTGCGTCGGCGGCATCCTGGGCGCGCTGGCGACCGGCATCCTGGTTGACCCGAACCTCGGCGGCGTTGGCATCCCGGACTACAGCTCGAAGCCGGGCGAGATGGTCCTGGGCGCCTACGACATGATGAGCCAGGTCATCACCCAAGCGGAGGCGGTCGGCCTGACGCTCCTGTGGTCGGGCATCGGCTCGGCGATCCTCTACAAGATCGTCGACGTGACGATCGGCCTGCGGGTGACGCAGGAGGAGGAGCGCGAGGGACTCGACATCGCCGATCACGGCGAGCGCGCCTACAACTACTGAGGCGGATGGCGCGGCCCTGCGGGGCCGCGTCCACGGCAAGAAAAACCCCGGCTCCGTGAGAGCCGGGGTTTTTTTGACGATTCCGCCGCCGAGCAGGTTCGTCTCAGAACGCTTGATCCGAATCCCAGGCACAGCGGACAACCGCCTGGCGGCTCATCGCGGAACTCCGAAGCGTGGTCCGAGACATCGCGCAATCCCGGCGCGGCGCCAAGGATGCGCGGCCGCTCGCGCAGGGGCGAAGATGTCCACCGATCTCCGGCCGCCGGGCTCTCTCCTCGCCCTTGCGGGGCGGAGTTCGAGGTGGGGGCTGATGGCACCGCTGCGCGCGATCCTGAACCAACCCTAACCCCTAGTCCCTCCCAGCAACGGGGAGGGGAAAGGTGCGACCTCCGCCGCTCACGCCGCCCGCGTCAGCGCCGCCTTCTCCTCCGCGAAAGCCCAGTCGAGCCAGGGCGTCAGCGCCTCGAGATCCGCCGTCTCCACCGTGGCACCGCACCAGATGCGCAGGCCCGCCGGGGCGTCGCGATAGGCGCCGATGTCGAGGGCGACGCCCTCGCGCTCGAGGCGCTCCACGAGGCCGGCGGCGAAACCCGCCACCGCCGCGTCGCCCCGGGCGAGCACGTCCGGATCGGCGATCACGAGGCAGACGCCGGTGTTCGAGTAGGTGGCGGGATCGACCGCGAGCGGCGCGATCCAGGGCGTCCGGGCGACCCAGTCGTAGATCACCTTGGCGTTGGCGTCGGCCCGGGCATGAAGCGCCTTCAGGCCGCCGATCCGCTCGGCCCAGCCCAACGTGTCGAGATAATCCTCCACGGCCAGCATCGAGGGCGTGTTGATCGTGTCGCCCCTGAAGATGCCCTCGATCAGCGTGCCGTCCTTGGTCAGGCGGAACACCTTCGGCAGCGGCCAGGACGGCGTGTGGCTCTCGAGCCGCGCCACGGCGCGGGGCGAGAGGATCAGCATGCCGTGCGCGGCCTCGCCGCCCATCACCTTCTGCCAGGAGAAGGTCACGACATCGAGCTTGTCCCAGGGCAGGGGCTGGGCGAAGGCCGCCGAGGTGGCGTCGCAGATCGTCAGCCCCTCGCGGTCGGCCGCGATCCAGTCGCCGTTCGGCACCTTCACGCCAGCCGCGGTGCCGTTCCACGTGAAGACCACGTCGCTGCGCTTCGTGTCGATCGCCGCGAGGTCCGGCAGCACGCCGTAGGGCGTCTGGTGGATCCGCGGATCGATCCTGAGCTGCTTGAGCGCGTCCGTGACCCACTCCTTGCCGAACGCCTCCCAGGCCGCGACCTCCACGGGCTTCGGCCCGAGCATCGTCCACATCGCCATCTCGACGGCGCCGGTATCGGAGGCCGGCACGATGCCGATACGGTAATCGGCGGGCACCTGCAGGACCGTGCGCGTGAGATCGATCGCCCGGCCGAGCTTGGCCTTGCCGAGGGCGGAGCGATGCGACCGGCCGAGCGCGGCGTCGGCCAGGGCGGCCGGGGACCAGCCGGGACGTTTGGCGCAGGGGCCGGAGGAGAAATGGGGCACGCGCGGTCGCTGCGTGGGGCGGCTGGTCATTCGAATCCATCCTTGCAGAGGGGCGCGCCTCGGCGGGGAGGCGTTCCCGGATCCGCGCATGCGCCCAAACCGGCCGGCTTGCAAGCGCCTGTCCGGCCAGCAGTCTTCGCCCCGTGCCCCTGCGCGGGACAGCCGGCCGGGAGCCCCGGAACAGTCGATTAATCCAGTTCCGTTAGCCTTAATGCTGTGCCGTGTTGCGTTTGAGGTACGCTGATGTCTGTCCACAGCGCCGCGATATTGGCGGTCTGGTCCGTGTTGCTTGTGGTTATTGGCGCGTTAACGGCCTACCTCGCCCTGGCGAGCCGGCTCCGCCGCCCGGCCGCGCAGCCGCTGCGCCTCGACCCGACCGATTACGATCTCGACGGTCCGGTGATCGACCTCAAGGCTGCCTGATCGGGCGCGCCGAGCAGGTCCGGGCGCCGCTCGGCGGTGATGCGCTCGGCCTCGGCCCGACGCCAGCGGGCGATGGCCGCGTGGTTGCCGCCGGAGAGCACCTCGGGGATCGCGCGCCCCTCCCAGTCGCGGGGCCGGGTATAGTGCGGGTATTCGAGGAGACCGCCCTCGAAGCTCTCCTCGACGCCCGATTCCATCTTGCCCATCACGCCGGGCAGGAGCCGCACGCAGGCATCGAGGACCACGAGCGCGGCGATCTCGCCGCCCGAGAGCACGTAATCGCCGATCGACACCTCCTCCAGGCCGCGCCCG
Source organism: uncultured Methylobacterium sp. (assembly GCA_963990595.1). GTDB lineage: Bacteria > Pseudomonadota > Alphaproteobacteria > Rhizobiales > Beijerinckiaceae > Methylobacterium. Next base: position 15,513 of record CAXDNE010000101.1, on the reverse strand, counting down.
GCGATCACCCGCTCGTCGACGCCCTCGAACCGGCCGCAGACGATCAGGACGCCCGGCCCGGCGGCGAGATCCCGCACGCGCGCCTGCGTGAGCGGCCGACCCCGGGGCGACATCAGCAGGCGCGGCCGCAGGTCGCCCGCCCCGGTCGCGGCGTCGATGGCGGCGGCGAGCACGTCGCAGCGCAGCACCATCCCGGCGCCGCCGCCGGCCGGCGTGTCGTCCACGGAGCGGTGGCGGCCGAGGCCGTGCTCGCGGATGTTGCGGGCGTCCAGGTTCCAGTCGCCCCGGGCCAGGGCGTCGCCCGAGAGCGAGACGCCGAGGGGGCCCGGAAACATCTCCGGATAGAGGGTGAGGATCGTGGCCCGCCAGGGCGTGTCCGCGCGCGTCATGGCGCTTGATGGCGTGCGGGGTGCGGCACGGTCAACGTCGGCGGCACCGCCGGGGCGCCTCGCGTGTTGTCGGCCATGCTCCGCCCCCTGCTCGTCCTCTCCCTCGCCCTGTCCGGACCGGCCCTTGCGGCCGAGCCTCTGGCTCCGGCGGGGGCGCCCGCGCGGGCGTTCCCCGAACCCGACCGTCCGGTGGCCGAGATCGTCGCGCCGCGCTGGTCGTCGGAGGCGGAGCGCGACAAGGCCGGCGAATTCGCCGCGGTCGCCAAGGGGATGGGCATCGCCCCCGGCGAGACGGTCGCGGATATCGGCGCCGGCAGCGGCTATTACGTGGTCCGGCTGAGCCCCCGGGTCGGCCCGGGCGGCCGGGTTCTGGCCGAGGACGTGACCCCGGATTATCTGGCGGCCCTGGAGAAACGCGTGCGGGGCCTCGGCAACGTCACCGTGGTGCGGGGCGAGCCGCACGACCCGCGCCTGCCCGCGGGCTCCGTCGACGCGGCGATCCTCGTGCACATGTACCACGAGATCACCCAGCCCTTCGGCCTGCTCTACAACCTCGCCCCGGCGATGCGTCCGGGCGGGCGCGTCGGCATCGTCGATGCCGACGACATCCCCTCGCGGCACGGCACCCCGCCGGCGCTCCTGCGTTGCGAGCTCAGCGCGGCCGGCTATCGGGAGACCGGGTTTCACCCGCTGAAAGGGGGCGCCTATCTCGCGGTGTTCGCGGCCCCCGTGCCGGATCAGCGGCCGAGACCGGAGGCGATCCGCCCCTGCCGCGATGCGGCGACGGCGCAGTAGGAGATCCTTCGCGGCCGGTGCCGTCGTCCGGACGGGCCTGTCGGGCCGGACCGTCCGATCCGCAGCCTCATCCTGAGGTGCCCGTGTGAGCGGGCCTCGAAGGAGCCCTCCACGGATCGCGGCGTCTTCTGGAGCCCTCCTTCGAGGCCTCCGCCGCGCTCCGGCACCTCAGGAGGAGCGGGGACGTGGGAGAGACGTCGGGAAAGGGGACGCCGACCCCTCAACCTGGATCGTCGGCGGGCTTCTCGCCGGGCGGGGCGAACAGGTCCTCCGGGGCCACCACGGTGACGCGGCGCTCCGCCAGATCGAGGACCGGGACGAAGGCCTTGGTGAAGGGCAGGAGCGCGGTGGCGCCGCCCGCCGAAGGACGCAGTTCCAGCAGGTCGCCGCCGCCGTAATTCGGCACCGCGACGATCGTCCCGATCACCGCCCCGGCCTCGTCCACCGCCGTGGCGCCGATCAGGTCGGCGGTATAGACCTCGTCCTCATCCTCGGGCGCGGCCAGGCGGTCGCGGGGGACGAACAGGGCGACGCGGTTGAGCGCCTCCGCGGCGCTGCGGCCGGAGACGCCGTTCACCCGGGCGATCAGCATGTCGGGGGACGAGCCCGGGGCCGGGCGCACGTCGGCGAGCGACAGCGTCCGCCCGTCTGCCGTGAGCAGGGCGCCGTAGGCGGCGATCGCCTGCGGATCGGCGGTATAGGATTTCAGTCGGACCTCGCCGTTGAGCCCGTGCGCGCGTCCGAACTCGCCCAGGAGGACGAGATTCGGATCGGGCGGCACGGGTGGCGGTGCCGGCTTGGAGGCCGGCGCCTTGGGCGAGGTCGCGGCACCGGGCGCGATGGCGCCGATCGCCGTGCTCGTGCGGCCACGGCGGCCGCCGTCGCGGGGGGTGGAACCTGCGGGGCGGCGCGCCATGATCGGGCGCCTTAAGCGGCGGCGTCCTCGGCGGGCGCCGCGGCCTTCTCGGCGCGCTTGGCGGCACGCTCCTTGGCCTTCTCGCCCGGCTCGGCCTTCTGCGGGTTGTTGCGCGCCGGGCGCTTGGCGAGGCCGGCCTGATCGAGGAAGCGCAGGACGCGATCGGTCGGCTGCGCGCCCTTGGCGAGCCAGCTCTGGATCTTCTCGTTGTCGAGGACGATGCGGGCCGGATCATCCTTGGCCTTCATCGGGTCGTAGGCGCCGACCTTGTCGATGAAGCGGCCGTCGCGGGGGGCGCGGGCGTCGGCGACGACGATGCGGTAATAGGGACGCTTCTTGGCGCCACCGCGGGTGAGACGGATCTTCAGGGCCATAACTTACGACTTTCTCTCGGTGTCGGTCGCCGACTCGTGCGTCGCCGCGATCGACTGGTGGTGCCGGATGACCTCCTTGACCACGAAGGCCAGGAACTTCTCGGCGAAATCGGGGTCGAGCTTGGCCTCGACCGCGAGCTTGCGGAGCCGGGCGACCTGACGGGCCTCCCGGTCCGGATCGGAAGGGGGGATCCCCTTTCGGGCCTTGAGCTCGCCGACACGCTGCGTGCAGCGGAAACGCTCGGCGAGGAGATGGATCAGCGCCGCATCGAAATTGTCGATGCTGTCCCGCAGGCGCGCGAGTTCGGGATCGATGGCCTGGGCCGCGAGCACGCTCATTTCTTCTTCCCCGGCATGAACCCACCGAGACCCGGGAGCTTCGGACCGCCGAGGCCGGGAAGCCCCGGAAGCTTGGGCATCCCGCCCCCGCCGAGGCCCGGCGGCATCGGCGGCAGCTTGCCGCCGAACTGCTTCTCGAGCTGCGCGATCTGCTCCGGCGTCGGCTCCGGCATGCCGGGCGGGAGGCCGGGCATGCCGCCGCCCATCCCGCCGCCCCCGAGGCCGAACATCGAGCCGAGCGCCTGCCCGATCCCGCGCTTGCCCTGGCCCATCGCCTTCATCATGTCGGCCATGGTCCGGTGCATCTTCAGGAGCTTGTTGATCTCCGAGACGTCGACGCCCGAGCCCGCCGCGATGCGCTTCTTGCGGCTGTTCTTGAGGAGGTCGGGGTTCTTCCGCTCCTGCGGGGTCATCGACGAGATGATCGCCCGCTGGCGCTTGAACATCTTCTCGTCGAGGTTGGCGCCCTCGACCTGCTTCTTGATCTGGCCCATCCCGGGCAGCATGCCCATCAGGCCGCCGATGCCGCCCATCTTCTCCATCTGGGCGAGCTGCATGGACAGGTCCTCGAGATCGAACTTGCCCTTGCGCATCTTCTCCGCGGTGCGGAGCGCCTGCTCGTGGTCGATGGTCTCGGCGGCCTTCTCGACCAGCGAGACGATGTCGCCCATGCCGAGGATGCGGTTGGCGACGCGCGCCGGGTGGAACTCCTCCAGCGCGTCGACCTTCTCGCCGACGCCGACGAGCTTGATCGGCTTGCCGGTGACGGCGCGCATGGAGAGCGCCGCGCCGCCACGGGAATCGCCGTCCATCCGGGTCAGCACGATGCCGGTGACGCCGAGCCGCTGGTCGAAGGCGCGGGCGGTGTTGACCGCGTCCTGACCGGTGAGCGCGTCCGCGACGAGGAGCACCTCGTGGGGCTTGGTCGCGGCCTTCACCTCGGCGGCCTCGGCCATCAGGCCCTCGTCCACCGTGGTGCGGCCGGCGGTGTCGAGCATCACCACGTCGAAGCCGCCCAGCCGCGCGGCATCCATGGCGCGCTTGGCGATCTGCACGGCCGACTGACCGGCGATGATCGGCAGGGACTCGACGCCGACCTGCTTGGCCAGCACCGCGAGCTGCTCCATGGCGGCCGGGCGGCGCGTGTCGAGGGAGGCGAGCAGCACCTTGCGCTTCTCGCGCTCGGCGAGGCGCCGGGCGATCTTGGCGGTGGTGGTGGTCTTGCCCGAGCCCTGCAGGCCGACCATCAGGATCGGCACCGGCGCGGGGGCGTTGAGATCGACGGTCTCGGCGTCGGTGCCGAGCATCGCCACGAGCTCGTCGTTGACGATCTTCACGACCATCTGGCCGGGCGTCACCGACTTGAGCACGACGGCGCCGACGGCCTTCTCGCGCACCTTGTCGGTGAAGCCGCGGACCACCTCGAGGGCGACGTCGGCCTCCAAGAGGGCGCGCCGCACCTCGCGCATGGCGGCGGTGACGTCGGCCTCGGTGAGCGCACCCCGGCGGGTGAGCCCCGAGAGGATGCCGGAGAGGCGGTCGGACAGGCCTTCGAACATGCTCTGACGCCCCGCCGTTACTGTTCAAGCCCGGCGCGCTCGACGCGGCGCGCCTGGAGGGCGGCCTCGAAGCTGCGCACGGCCTTGGCGAACTTGTCCCGGCAGTCCGGGTTGCAGAAGCCGACCACGGCACCGTTGTAGAGGGTCAGCGAGTCGGCCGAGATCGGCTTGCCCGACCAGGGGCAGGTCTCGTTGATCGCGTCCTCGATGTGCAACTCGTGCTGCAACGTTTGCTGATCTCGCGTCATGCGGATGCCTCGGTCGGCGGGTCCCGGCGCCGCGGATCGGCCCAACGCCCATCGCGCCCGAGGGCGCGGACGCGCTGTCGGGCGTTGACCTCCGGCCTCACGGGACCGGTCGGCTTGGCATCGGGCGATCTGCTTCGGATCGGGAGGCCGGGGCGTACCCGCGCCGGGGCGGAAAGTCAATTTCGCGCGCCGGCGAGCCCCGGAACGGGGCAAGGCATCGGCATTAACTTTTACCGATCGTTAAGCATGTTGGGATTGTCATCGACGCGTATTCGCTCAGGACGCCTGCCGATGTCGGAACCCGCCCGCTCCACACCGCCGCTCGAGGCCGGCGGGCGCCCCGCGCCCGGTCCGCTGCGGGACTGGCTCGCCGCGATGAAGGCGCAGGCGCCGGCCGAGCTGCGCGGCCATGCCGGGTCGGAGGAGCCGCACCCGGATGCGAAGAGCGCCCGCGGTGCCGAGGCCTGGTCACCGCGGCTCGTGCCGCCCGCGGAGGCACCCCGCGCGGCGGCCGAGGATGCCGACGTGTCCGAGCTGATGGCCGAGAACCTGATGCTGAAGGCCAAGCTCCGCCTGGAAGCCGAGCGCCAGGACGAGCTGCAGGCGATTCTGGCGGACGAGATCCGCGCCCTGCGCGAGCATATCCGCGAGGAGATCGGCTCCCTGGAGGATCTGCGCGCCGAGCAGGAGGAGATCCGGGTCGAGCGCGAGGAGTTCCGCACCGAACGCGAGCGGTTCCGGATCGAGCGGGAGGAGCTTCGCGCAGAGCGCGACCGGGCGATGGCCGAGCGCGACGCGCTCCGGGCCGAGCGCCTGACCCTGACGGCCGAGTACGAGGCCCTGCGCGAGGAGCGCGACCTCTGGCGGGCGCGGACCGAGGCGCTGGCCCAGCCGCTGTTCCAGACCCAGAAGCGCTGAGCGCATCCGCAGGGTTCCGAAAAGCCGAAGGGCCACCCGTGAGGGTGGCCCTTCCATTGCCGAACCGTGTCGTCCGGCGGAACTGTCCCGAGATCGGGTCTCTGACGCGTCTTAGAGCGACGCGGCGGAGGCGACGGTCCAGGTCCGGGAAGCCGAGACACACGGCTGATGACAATGAGACACTGGATCACCTCCTTTCGTTGGTTGCGGGTGAGGCGAAGGTAGGGACCGGGATCCGGCTTGTGAAGCCCCGGGCCTGCGCCCGTTTGTCCTCCCCGGAGGGCACGCTTTCCCGCCCCGGCGGCCGGGCGTATGACGGGCGCTCCGAGGACAGCCCGCACCGCCTTGAACGCGCCCTTCACCAACCCGCCGCGTCCCGCCGACGAGGCCGCGCTCGATCCCGACGCGATGCGCCAGCCGCTCGGCGATGCGTGGTACTGCGTCGGACAAGCCCGTAGCCTCGGGAGGGCTGGCACCAGGTCGGCCCTGCGCGCCGTGGAGCTGAACGGCGAGCAGATCGTGCTGGGCCGCGCCCCGGACGGCAGCCCCTTCGCGCTCCGCGACCGTTGCCCGCATCGCGGCATGGCGCTCTCCAAGGGCCGCTTCGACGGGGACACGCTGATGTGCCCGTTCCACGGCTGGCGCTTCGGCACGGATGGGCGCTGCCGCGATGTCCCGACCCTCTCCGCGCACGACGCCGCCGACTTCTCCCGTATCCAGGTGCAGCGGTTCCCCGTTCGCGAGAGCGCCGGTTTCCTCTGGGTGAACCCGCATACCGGCCCCGCTGCCGGGGAGGTGCCGGCCGTTCCGGAGCTGGATTTCGAGCCGGCGGGCTCTCTCGTCGTCGAGCTCGTGGTTGAGGCCTCCTTCGACCTGACGACCTTGAGCCTCGTGGATCCCGGCCACGTCGCCTTCGTCCACGATTCCTGGTGGTTCCGGCCCTCGAAGCAGCTCCGCGAGAAGGTGAAGACCTTCCAGCCGGTCCCCCACGGCTTCGTCATGACGAGCCACGCCACCACGACGAGCTCGCCGGTCTACCGCCTCCTCGGCGGCGTGCCCGAGGTCGAGATCGAGTTCCGGCTGCCGGGCGTCCGCCTGGAGCGGATCCGCGCGGGCGCGAAGCGGGTGGCCAACTACACCTTCGCGACGCCGCTCACGCCGGACCGCACCCTGCTCACCAACGCCCTGTACTGGAGTATGCCGGCGCTGAACCTGCTCACGCCGATCGCCCGCCCGCTGATGCGGCAGTTCCTCACCCAGGACCAGCAGGTGCTCCAGCACGCGCAGGACGGCCTCGACCGCAAGCCGACCATGGTGCTGTTCGGCCAGGGCGATCTGCCCTCGCAATGGTATTTCCGCTTGAAGCGCGAGGCGCTGGAATCGGCCCGCGACGGGCGCCCGTTCACGAATCCGCTGGAGCGTCGGGAACTCCGCTGGCGCTCCTGAATGCTGAGCCTCGGAGCGACTAAATCCGGCGATTTAAGACACTATTAACCATAACAAGAGCAATCATACCGGCGCATTACCTCTCATTGAGACGCCTCGCGCCGATGCCCCGCTTCTTCATCGACCTTCATGACGGCGCGCAACCGATCCGCGATGAGGTCGGCTTCGATCTGCCGGACCTGCCGGCCGCGCGCGCCAAGGTGACCCGGATCATGTCGGCGATCGCCCGCGACATGCTGCCGGATGTCGAGCGTCAGGATTACGTCGCCTGCGTGCGCGACGGCGTCGGCAAGGTGGTCTACCGGGCGCGGCTGTCGCTCGCCGCCGAGATGGTCGACTGAGGCGCACGATCGGCCCCTGAGGCTCCCCGTCGCGGCGCCGGGTGGCTTGACCGGCCCGCGCGACCCGCCATCTCCGGGCTATGAAACGGCGCAGCCTGCTCACGGTCGCGAGTGCGGCCACGGTCATGACGCTCGGCGGCGTCGGCTACGCCGCCCACCGGCGCGGCAGGAATCCCTATTACCGGGGGCCCGCCTCCGACCATTTCGACGGGCTGCGGTTCTTCTCGCCGGATCAGGGCGCCGACACGTCGCTGCCCGACGTGCTGCGCTGGCAGGCCAAGCGTCAGCGCGAGTCCTGGCCGAGGGCCTTCCCCAGCCCGTTTCCGGCGGATCGCCCGCCCGAGCGCGTCGGCGCCCTGCGGGTCGTGCTGATCGGGCATGCGAGCTACCTGGTGCAGGTCGCCGGGCGCAATATCCTGATCGACCCGGTCTTCGCCAGGCGGGCGAGCCCTGTCCGCTTCGCCGGCCCGAAGCGCGTCAACCCGCCGGGCATCGCCTTCGCCGACCTGCCCCCGATCGACGCGGTCCTGATCACCCATAACCACTACGATCATCTCGACGGCCCGAGCCTCGCCCGGATCTGGCAGGCGCACCAGCCGCTGATCGTGGCGCCGCTCGGCAACGACGCGATCCTGCGCGGCTACGACGACACGATGCATGTCGAGACCCGCGACTGGGGCGGCACCGTCGATCTCGGCGACGGGCTGCAGGTCCATCTGACCCCGGCGAATCACTGGTCGGCCCGGGGCGTCAACGACCGGCGCATGGCGCTGTGGTGCGCCTTCGTGATCACCTCGGCCCGGGGTGCGCACTTCCATGTGGGCGACACCGGCTTCGGCGACGGCACGCTCTTCCGCGAGGTCCGGGGGCGCTTCGGGCCGCCCCGGCTGGCGACGCTGCCGATCGGCGCCTACGAACCGCGCTGGTTCATGCAGCCTCAGCACGTGAACCCCGCCGAGGCCGTCGAGGCGTTCACCCTGCTCGGCGCCGAGCAGGCGCTCGGCCATCACTGGGGCACGTTCCAGCTCACCGACGAGGGCATCGAGCGGCCGGTGGAGGCGCTGGAGGCGGCCCTCACGGCCGCCGCGATACCGGCGGAGCGGTTTCTCGCCCTCCGGCCCGGACAGGTCTGGGAGGCCTGAGGGCGGGTGCCGCCGGCTGCGGCACCGTTGGGCATGATGTGTGCATCATACCGTATGCAGCACGGGATGGCGGCGCGCAGAGCGCCGCCGCGCGCCTGAACGGCAGGCGCCGCGCCGTGCGGCGCATCCGCCTTCAGCCGAGAGACACGATGAACCCGTTCAAGCCGACACGCCGCTCACTGATGGCCGGGGGCGCGGCGCTCGCCGCGTTCGGGGCGGCGGGCCGGGCCGGCGCGCAGGGCGCGGCCCCCGGCAGCCTGACCTACGGCATCTCGATGACCGACCTGCCGCTCACCACCGGGCAGCCTGACCGCGGTGCCGGCGGCTACCAGTTCACCGGCCTGACCCTCTACGATCCCCTGGTGGCCTGGGACCTCGACTTCGCCAACCAGCCGGGCAAGATGATTCCCGGCCTCGCCACCTCCTGGGAGAGCGATCCCGCGGATCCCAAGGTCTGGACCTTCCATCTCCGCGAGGGGGTGAAATTCCATGACGGCTCGACCTTCGATGCCGACGCGGTGATCTGGAACTTCGACAAGGTCCTGAACAAGGAGGCCCCGCATTTCGACCAGCGGCAGGCCGCCCAGGTCCGCCCGCGCCTGCCCGGCGTGGCGAGCTACCGGAAGCTCGACGCCAAGACCGTCCAGGTGACCACGAAGGCTCCCGACAGCCTGTTCCCCTACCAGATGCTGTGGTTCCTGATCTCCTCGCCGGTGCAGTACGAGAAGGTCGGCCGGGATTGGGCGAAATTCGCCTTCGAACCCTCGGGGACCGGGCCGTTCCGGATGGGGCAGCTCGTCCCGCGGGTGCGGCTCGAACTGCTGCCGCATGTCGGCTACTGGGACCCGAAGCGCGTGCCGAAGCTCGCCAAGCTGACGCTCGCCTGCGTGCCCGAGGATCTCGCCCGGGTGAACGCGCTCCTCTCCGGCAGCGTCGACCTGATCGAGGCGCCCGCGCCCGACGCGGTCCCGCGCCTGAAGGCGGCGGGCATGCGGGTCGTGGGCAACGACACGCCGCATGTCTGGAACTACCACCTGTCCATGCTGGAGGGCTCGCCCTGGCGGGACCTGCGCCTGCGCAAGGCGGCCAACCTCGCCATCGACCGCGCGGGCGTGGTCGAGCTGATGGGCGGTCTCGCTCAGCCGGCCGTGGGGCAGGTGCAGCAATCGAGCCCGTGGTTCGGCAAGCCGAGCTTCCAGATCAAGACCGACGTCGATGCGGCGCGCAAGCTCGTGCAGGAGGCAGGCTTCTCGGTTCAGAATCCGGTGAAGGCCACGATCCTCATCCCGACCGGCGGGACCGGGCAGATGCTGTCGCTGCCGATCAACGAGTTCGTCCAGCAGAGCTGGGCGGAGGTCGGGATCCAGGTGGACTTCAAGACGGTCGAGCTGGAGGTCGCCTACACGGCCTGGCGCCAGGGCGCGGCGGATCCGAGCCTCAAGGGGGTCAGCGCCGGCAACATCGCCTACGTCACCTCGGATCCGTTCTACGCGATCCTGCGCTTCTACGATTCCCGACAGATCGCCCCCAACGGCGTGAACTGGAGCCATTACCGCAATCCGGAGGTCGATGCCCTCTGCGACAAGGTGAAGGCGAGCCTGGACACGGATGAGCAGAACCGGCTGCTCGCGCGCATTCACGAGCGGGTCGTCGACGATGCCGTGCAGGTCTGGGTCGTTCACGATACCAACCCGCACGCGCTGTCGCCGCGGGTGAAGGAGTATGTCCAGGCCCAGCACTGGTTCCAGGATCTGGCGACGCTCGCCTGACCCGGCTCGGCGCGCAGGACCCGGCCGATCGTGCCCGGGCCTCGACGCCGGCGACGAGGACAGCCTGAAACATCACCGCCGCGGGGGATAATCTCTGATCGCTCTCCGGGCCTGGAGGCATTGATTCGATACGTCGGCGGCGGTCCGACGACTTGACGCTTCTACAGGGGCCGGCCACCGCCGGCCCCTTTTCTCATGGGCTCTGCTGTCAATGTTGCGTCGCCGGCCTGGAATCGACACTTTCGCACTTGCAGCATGGCGAGTCGGGGACTACGAAGATCGGGCATCGCATTTCGGGAGCATCTGGCAATGACCCTTCGTTATATCAGCGGTTTCGCGGCAGTGGCCCTCGCATTGTCCGGTCTTTCGGTTCCGGCCGCGCTGGCGAAGCCGATGAGCGGAGCGGGCGCCATCAAGATGATCGACACCGACAACGACGGCACGGTGGACCTGAAGGAGGTCGAGGCGGTTGCCTCGGCGACCTTCGACCGTCTGGAGAAGGATGCCGACGGCACCCTCGACGCCCGTGAGCTGAAGGGGCGCCTGAGCCAGGCCGGCGTGAAGCAGGCCGATCCGGACAGCGACGGAACGCTCGACAAGAAGGAGTACCTCGCGGCGGTTGGGGAGCGCTTCAAGCTGGCGGATCCGGACGGTGACGGCACCCTCGACGCCAAGGAGCTGAACTCGAAGGCCGGGAAGGCTCTCCTGGCGCTGATCAAGTAAGGGGCTCCGGGTTCCCCTCGATCCGCGCTGACGAGCGAGCCCCCGCGGATCCCCGCGGGGGCCCGTTGCTTGCGGGCGCTGGCCGCAGGGTTCGACCGCTGCCGCGGCTGTCAGCTGCGGGTTCGCGCGTTCCGCGCCAGGAAGGCCCGGAGATAGCCGCCGGCGGCCTCCGGACGCTCGACGGCCAGGAGATGCGCGGCCCGCGGCAGGACCACGAGTTCGGCCTGGGCGATGCCACCGCAGATCTCCTCCGCCATGGCCGGAGGTGTCGACGGATCGTCGCGGCCGGCGATCACCAGGGTCGGCGCCGTGATCGCCGGGAGGGCCGGGCGCAGGTCCATGCGTCCGATCGCGCCGCAGCAGACCGCGTAGCCAGCGGGATCGCAGGCCAGGAACCGGTCGCGGACGGCCGCGACCACCTCGGGGGCGCGCTTCGCGAAGTCCGGGGTGAACCAGCGCCCCATCGTCGCCTCGACGACGGCCGCGGTCCCGCTGGCCCGGACGGTCTCCGCGCGCTCGTTCCAGGTCTGCTCGCTCGGCATGTGAGCGGCCGTCGCCATCAGGGTCGCGCTGAGCGGCCGCCCGGGATCGGCGCTCGCGAGCGCCTGCACGGTCATGCCGCCGAGCGACAATCCCACCAGGTGAGCCCGCCCGATGTCGAGGGCATCGAGCAGCCCGGCGAGATCGCCGGCCAGATCGGCGAGTTCGGTGGGTCTGTCGCGCGTCTCCGATTCGCCGTGCCCCCGCGTGTCGTACCGCAGCGTGCGGTAGCCGGCACCGAGGGTCGGGAGCAGCGCGTCCCACATTTCCAGCGTCGCACCCAACGAGTTCGAGAAGGCGACGACCGGGGCTCCCTCCGGCCCTTCGAGAACGTAGCGGAACCTGATCCCGCCGATTGCGATCTGCGGCATGCGAATAACCTCCGATTGCGGTCCCGAGACGCGGCGCTTCACGCCGGCAGAAAGCATGTTCCGTCGAGATAGGCCTTGCGCCAGCGGGTGATGGTCACCCGCTCGAACAGGCCGGCCTGTGCGAAGGGGTCGGCGGCGATCAGCGCCTCGGCGGCGGCGCGATCCGCCACGTCCACGATGTAGAGGCCGCCGCCCCGATCGCTGCCGTCGTCGTTGAGCTTGGCGCCGCAGGCGAGCAGCCGTCCGGCCTGCTCCGCCAGAAACGCGAGATGCTCGTCCCGCTTCGCCCGCCGGAGATCCTGATGGTCCGGCTTGTCGAACGTCTCGATGATGTAGGGCATCGTCGTCTCCCCGATGGCCGCACGGCCTCAGTCACGGCCCAGGGATACCGCGCTCCAGCCGCGCGCGTGCAAGGAATATGGGATCGTCTCGGCCACCGTCTCGGCCGAGGCGATGGAGCCCGCGACCAGGAGGTTCCCGGTGCCGCGCCGTTCGGCAGTCTGGGTGACGATGTCGCGAGCGTCCCGCCACGGCCTCATGGTCGCAGCCGGGCTCCAACATGGGTCAATGCGGCCGGCCGTCGAACGCCCGACAACCCCGCCTGTGAGGCAGCAGGGGACGAGCGATGCACGAGCCTTCGATGCGGGAAGTCGCGGGCTGCCCGGCCGATTTCTGGGAGGCGGTGGCCGGAACCGTGACCGCCAAGGTCGAGCCGGTCATCGGGCGGGGGCAGAAACAGCGCGGCCCGGTCATCGATTACCTGCGCGATCTGGAGGCCCTGGCGCGGCGTCAGTGCAGCAGCCGTGACACGGTCCAGATCATCGCCTCGGGCCGGCGGCTTCTCGGCGACCGGAGCGAGATCGGGCCGCCGGATGGTCCCTTCGCGCGGACCTGAGCCCCGCAGGCGTTTCAGGACCGCCCGCGTCCCACCGGCTTCGGCGCCGGGGCACGCGCGGTCCGTGACCGGATCAGGTAGATCGCGGCCGCGACCGCCCAGGCCGCGCAGGTCGGCGCCACCCATTGCTCGAGGTTCGGCAGGGACCAGCCGTACAGGAACTCGGCGCCGAGATGCGCCTGAACCGCGTCCCAGCCGGCATGCTTGATGTCGTGCTCGCGCTGCCCGGCCTCGCGGCCGTAATAGTAGGTCGAGACCAGGAGCGCGGCGGTGCCCTCCGGACGGGGCGTGCGCAGCAGGATCATGGCGGCCGACATCCCGGCGGTCTCGAGGAGCGCCGTCAGGGCGTGGCTCGCCGCCGGGTTCGCGATCATGAAGGCGACGAGTGATCCGACCATGGGCCGCGCTTACACCATGCCGGCCGGCGCGTCAGGGGCGGGAAAGCGAGGAGCAGGGCGATGGCGGATGCGTATGATCTCGGCCGTTTCGTCGCGGCGCAGGAGGGCGTTTACGGGCGGGCCCTCGCGGAACTGCAGGCCGGGGCGAAGCGCAGCCACTGGATGTGGTTCATCTTCCCGCAGATCGCCGGGCTCGGCGCGAGCGCGATGGCGCAGCGTTACGCGATCGGGTCCCTGGCCGAGGCGCGGGCCTATCTCGCGCATCCGATCCTGGGCGAGCGCCTGCGCGCCTGTACGGCGGCCGTCAACGCCGTCGCCGGGCGATCGGCGCACGCGATCTTCGGCGCCCCCGACGACGTCAAGTTCCGCTCCAGCCTGACGCTGTTCGCCGCCGCCGCGCCGGACGAGCCGCTCTTCGCCGAGGCCCTGGCGAGGTTTTTCGGCGGCGCGCCCGACCCGCTGACCCTCGCCAAGCTCGGGCAGGGCTGAACGCCGGCTCCGCGTCGCGCTCCCGGTCCGCCGGAGCTTTACCGGCCCCAGAGGCCGACGCGCTCGGCCCGGGCCTGCTCCTCGGCGCCGAGCAGATCGGGCGGTGCATCCTCCGAGGCGCGGGCGCCGCCCGCGGCCAGGATCAGCCCGGCCAGATCGTCGCCCTCGATGCGGCAGCGGGCCGTGGCGCCGTCGGAGATGCCCGTGCAGACCACCTCGCGCCGGCGCAGGTAGCTCGCGAGCTGGCGGGCGAGATGGCCCCGCTCGCCGTCCACGCCGAGCAGATGCACGACGCGGCCGCGCAGGTTCAGGGTCCCGGTATCGATCACCTCCGGCACGCCCCGGACCTCGCCGGCCGGAGCCGGTTCGGAAGCGGGCGCGGCGGCCCGCGCCGATTCGGCCCGCTCCGCCGAAGGGCGCGGCTTCCCCTTGGCCAGCTTCTCGGACGCCCGCTGGACGAAGTCGTGAAAGATGCCCGCGGGCATCTCGCCGCCGAACATCCGGTTCATCGGGCTGTTGTCGTCGTTCCCGATCCAGACGCCGACCACGAGGTCCGGGGTCATGCCGATGAACCACGCGTCGCGGAAATCCTGGCTCGTGCCGGTCTTGCCGCCGATGATCTGACCCGGGACCCGCGCCGCCCGGCCGGTGCCGGATTCGACCACCGCCTGGAGCGAGTCGAGCATCATCGTGCGCGGCTCCTGAGCCAGGGTCGCCGCGGGGGCCGCCTCGGCCTGGACGTAGAGCGGCTGCGGCGCCGCCCCGCGGATCGCGTGGATGCCGAAGGCCTGGAGCGGCGTCCGGCCGGACAGAACCGAGCCGTAGGCGCGGGTCATCTCCAGTAGGCTGACGGCGCCCGAGCCAAGGACCAGGCTCGGCACGTTCGGCAGGTCGGATTGGATCCCGAGCCGGCGCGCCGTGGCGATCACCGCCGGGATGCCGACCTCCTGGCCGAGCTGAGCCGCCACCGTGTTGATCGACAGCGCGAAGGCGGTCCGCAGCGGCACCGATCCGCGGTAGCGCCCGTCGTCGTTCTCGGGCTCCCAATCGCCGATCTGCACCGGACGATCGACCACGACGGAGTCCGGCGTGTAGCCCTGCTCGTAGGCGGTGAGATAGACGAGGAGCTTGAACAGGGATCCCGGCTGGCGCTTCGCCTGGACGGCCCGGTTGAACTGGCTGTCCTCGTAGTCGCGGCCGCCCACCATGGCGAGGATCGCGCCGTCCTTCGACAGGACCACCATGGCGGCCTGGCCGACCTTGCGGCGGCGCCCGTCCTTGTCGAGGCGGCGGGCGACGACGCCCTCGGCGAGACTCTGCAGGTCGAGGTTCAGGGTCGAGCGGACCGTGATGTCGCCGTCGTTGCCGGCGAGCCGCTTCACGTCGCCCGCGATCATGTCGAGAAAGTAGTTGGTGCCGGGGGGCGCCTCGGGCGGCGACTTCAGGGTCACGCTCTGCCGGCGCGCCGCGTCGGCCTCCGCCTGCGTGATCGCGCCGGTCTCCACCATGGCCTGGAGCACCACGTCGGCCCGCTCCTTGGCGCCGCCGAGGTTGCGCGTCGGGGCGAGCTGCGAGGGGGCGCGCACGAGGCCGGCCAGCATGGCGGCCTCGGGGAGGTTCAGGGCCTTGGCCGGCTTGCCGAAGTAGCGCCGCGCCGCCGCATCGGCCCCGTAGGCGCCGGCCCCGAAATAGGCGGTGTCGAGATAGCCAAGCAGGATCTCGTCCTTGCTCATGGTCGCCTCGACGCGCAGCGCCAGGAAGGCCTCCTGTACCTTGCGCCAGAGCGTCTTCTCCTGGTTCAGGGAGGTCAGACGCGCATATTGCTGCGTGATCGTCGATCCGCCCTCGCGGACGCCGCCGC
>CAXDNE010000100.1:0-22447 GCA_963990595.1 uncultured Methylobacterium sp. | reverse complement strand
TTGCCTCTTGTCTCGTGGGCTCGGAGATGTGTATAAGAGACAGCTATCCCGACCGCGCGCGGCCGGATCAGAACTCCATCTCGAGCTCTTCGATCTCGTCCGGCTCGTCGGCGGCGGCTTCGGCCCACTCGACCATCAGTGGCCAGTGCAGGATCGTGTCGCGATAGGCGGCGGCGCGGGGCGGCAGGGCGACCGCGTAGGTGCGGAAGCGGGTGCAGACCGGGGCGTACATGGCATCCGCCAGGCACGGCCGGGCGCCGAACAGGTAGGGCCCCTCGTAGCGGTCGAGGCAATCGTCGAAGATCGTGACGATGCGCTCGATGTCGGCCTTCGCGCCGTTGAACACCCGGAAGTCGGGGTGGAAGGCGCGCAGGTTCATCGGCAGGGCCGAGCGCAGGTTGACGAAGCCGGAATGCATCTCGCCGGCGATCGACCGGCAATGGGCGCGTTCCGCGATATGGCCCGGCAGGAAGCCGGCATCCGGGAAGGTCTCGGCGAGGTACTCGGCGATGGCGAGCGTGTCCCAGACCACGACATCGCCGTGGCGCAGGCGCGGGACCAGGAAGGACGGGGAGAGGTGCAGCAACTCCGCCCGGCTGCTCGCATCGGCGCCCGACAGGACCTCGGTCTCGAAGTCCAGACCCGCCATCCGGCAGATCAGCCAGCCCCGGAGGGACCACGAAGAGTAGTTGCGGCTCGAGATGGTGAGCGTAGCGGCCGTCATCGTCCTGCCCCAGGCGCGTCGCCGATCGTGCGGTCTGCGAGGCCCGATCCAAGACTCGTGCCGAATGGGGCGGGCGAATCGCGACGGCGCCCGATTTTACTCCCGCCGCAGGAGGGCCGCGACCTCCGCCTCCTCGGCGGCCGAGAGGGTCCGGGCCGGCGCGGCCGGCCGGCGACGCGCGAGGCGCCAGATGCCGAAGCCGCCGAGCAGCACCGCCAGCACCGGGGTCAGCCAGAGCAGCAGGGTGTGCAGGGCGAAGACCGGTCGCAGCAGCACGAACTCGCCGTAGCGGTCGACGACGTAGTCCCGTACGGCCTTGTCGCTGTCGCCCTTCTCCAGACGCTCACGGACGATCAGGCGCAGGTCCTTGGCGAGCGGCGCGTCGGAATCGTCGATGGACTGGTTCTGGCAGACCAGACAGCGCAGGCCCGCGGAGATCTCCCGGGCCCGGTGCTCCAGGACCGGATCCTTGAGCACCTCGTCGGGCTGGACGGCCCGGGCGGGGGTGATGAGGAAGAGGGCCGCGAGAAGCGCGGGACCGAGCCGGCGCGCGCGCGCCGCCCCTCCCCCCGCGGAGCGGGACGCGCAAGGCCCGGCGGCCTTCCTGCCTGCGACCGCGCCCATCACTCGGCCGGCACCGCGGCGGGGAGCGGCCGCGCCTTCGCCTTGGCGGGAACGCCGACGCGCATCCGGCGGTCCGTGAGCGAGAGGCCGCCGCCTACCGCCATCACCACCGCCCCGAGCCAGATCAGGAGAACCAGAGGCTTGTAGTACAGCCGCAACCCGACGCCGCCGTCCTGGCTCATCTCGCCGAGGCTCGCATAGACCTGGCTCACGCCGACCGTGAGAAGGCCCGATTCCGTCACCGCCATCTTGCGGCTCGGATAGAAGCGCTTGCCGGTCTCCACCTGTCCGACCTCGTCGCCGGAGCGGGTCCGGATCGTCAGGGTGGCGGCGGCCTCCTCGTAGTTCGGGCCCTGGCGGGGGCCGACGCGCTCGAGGGTCGCCACGTAGGGCCCGGTGGCCAGGGTCTGGCCGGGCTTCAGGGTCGCCAGGGCCTCGGTGGCCCAGCCCTGCGCGGCGATGCCCAGCACCACGACGCCGATGCCGGCATGGGCCAGCGCGGACCCCCAGGCCGAGCGCGGCAGGCCGATGGCGCGGCGCCCGATCTGGCCGATGGACCGCGCCCGGCTCGCGCCGAAGCCGCGGGCGCGGGAGACGATCTCCAGGGCGGACCCGATCAGCAGATAGACGCCCAGGCCGACCCCCACCGGCGCCATCACGGGGCCGCCCCAGGTCAGCGCCAGCACCGCGAGGCCGATGGCCAGGGCCGCCGCCAGCGCGGCGAACAGGCGCTGCGCGGCGGCGAGCACGTCGCCGCGCTTCCAGGCCAGCGCCTGGCCGAAGGGCACGATCAGCAGGAGCGGGATCGCCAGCGGCACGAAGGTGGAATTGAAGAAGGGCGGACCGACCGTGATCTTCTCGCCCGTCAGCATCTCGAGGAGCAGCGGGTAGAGGGTGCCCACCAGGACGGTGGCGCAGCCCGCCACCAGGAACAGGTTGTTAAGGACGAGCGAGCCCTCGCGGGAGATCGGCGCGAACAGCCCGCCCTGCCGCAGCAGCGGCGCCCGCCACGCGAACAGGGTCAGCGAGCCGCCGATGAACAGGATCAGGATCGCCAGGATGAAGATGCCGCGCGTCGGGTCCGTGGCGAAGGAATGCACCGAGGTGATCACGCCCGAGCGGACCAGGAAGGTGCCGATCAGCGAGAGCGAGAAGGTCAGGATGGCGAGCAGCACCGTCCAGACCTTCAGGGCGTCGCGCTTCTCCATCACGACGGTGGAGTGCAGCAGCGCCGTGCCGGCGATCCACGGCATCAGGGAGGCGTTCTCCACCGGATCCCAGAACCACCAGCCGCCCCAGCCGAGCTCGTAATAGGCCCAGTACGAGCCCATCGCGATCCCGAGCGTCAGGAAGCACCACGCGGTGAGCGTCCAGGGCCGCACCGCCCGGGCCCAGACGGCGTCGATGCGCCCGTCGATCAGCGCGGCCACCGCGAAGGCGAAGCTGATCGAGAAGCCGACATAGCCGACGTAGAGGAGCGGCGGGTGAATCGCGAGGCCCGGATCCTGCAGCAGCGGGTTGAGGTCGTTGCCCTCGACCGGCGCGGGGATCACGCGGGTGAACGGGTTCGAGGTCGTGATGATGAACAGCACGAACACGAAGGTGATCAGCCCCTGGACGCCCAGGGTGCTCGCCCGCAGCCGCGGCGGGACCGAGTTCTTGGCCGCCGCCACGCAGGCGCCGAACAGGGTGAGGATCAGGACCCAGAGGAGCATCGAGCCCTCGTGGTTCCCCCAGACGCCGGAGAGCTTGTAGATCAGCGGCTTCTGCGTGTGCGAGTTCTCGACGACGTTCTGGACCGAGAAGTCGGAGGTGGCGTGCGCGTAGGTGAGCGCCGCGAAGGCGAAGAGCACGCAGGCGAAGGCGCCGAGCGCCGCCTGCGAGGCGGTCTGGCGCAAAGCCGGGTCGCCCGAGCGGGCGGCCCAGATCGGCATCACCACTTGGACGAGGGAGATCGCCAGCGCGAGCGCGAGGGCGAAGTGACCGGTCTCGACGATCATGCGGGTCCCCTCACCGCTCGCTGCGCGGGCCGAGAGTCGTATCGGCCGCGGCGGCGGGCTTCGGCGCGGGGCCGCCCTTGTTGGGGCCGCCCTTGTTGGGGCCGCCCTCCTGCCAGCGCCCCTGCGCCTTCAGCGCGTCGGCGACCTCGCGGGGCATGTACGATTCGTCGTGCTTGGCGAGCACGGTATCGGCCCGGAACATCCCGCCCGGCTCCAGGACGCCCTCGGCGACCACGCCCTGACCCTCGCGGAACAGGTCCGGCAGCAGCCCCTTGTAGTGGACCGCGACCGTGGCGTTCGTGTCGGTGACGGCGAAATCTACGGTCTGGTCCGGCCCGCGCTTGAGCGAGCCGTCCTTCACCAGGCCGCCGAGCCGCAGGCGGGTGCCGGGCGCGATGCCCTGCTGGGCGATGTCGGAGGGCGAGCGGAAGAACACGATGGAGCCGCTCATGGCGAACAGGATCAGCCCCACGGCCAGCGCGAGCACGCTGCCGCAGGCGGCGATCAGGATCAGGCGGCGACTCTTACGCGTCACGATACTTCCACCCCGGGATCCGGCGGGCGTCCGCCCGGCGCCGAACCGTTCTCATTCTCGTCACCTCAGGGTGTCGGCTCCGCGAGGGCGCCGGTCAAGGGCGGGCGTCGGGACCGATTGTCGTACGGGCCTCGCCGGCCCCGGTCCTCGCAACTTTGTGGGGATCTGGGCGGGGATCAGGGATTGGCCTTGGCGGGCAGGTCGAGCTCCCGGGCGAGCCCGTCGAGCCGGACCACCGCCTCGCTGTTGGCGGCCAGCGCCATGCGGGCCCGGTCGAGGGCCTTGATGGCCTGATCGCGCTCACCCAGGACGCTGTAGGCGCGCACGAGCCGCAGCCACTCGTCCGGCGTGCCGCCCCGGCCCGCGAGGCGGCGATCGAGCCCCTCGACCATGCCGCGAATGGCGGCGTCGCGCTCGGCCGGGGGCATGGCGCGTATGGCCGCCATCGCCGCCCCGGTCTCGGCCTGGGCGGCCGGTCCGGGTGCCGGCGGCTGCCCCGGGGCCGCGCCGGGCTCCAGGCCGAGGGCGCGGGCGCCCTGCTCCACCTGAGCGAGGCCCTGCGGGTCGCCGGCGAGCGCGGTACGCGCGCGGGCCAGGGCGTCCAGCGCCTGATCGTGGTCGCCCAGCACGGTCCGGGACCGGACGAGCCGCAGCCATTCGTCGGGGGTGCCGCCACCGGCCTTCAGCCGGGCATCGAGCCCGTCGACCATGCCGCGGATCGCCGCCTGCTGTTCCGCCGGGACCTTCGGGGGTCCCTGCGGCGCCGCGACGGGCGGAGGCGGCTCGCCCTTCAGGCGGGCCAGGGTCTGCCGCACCACGCCGAGCCAGGGGGCGTCCGGCGGGCTCGCACCTTCGAGAGTCGTGAGCTGGCGGATCGCCTCGCCGGTATCGCCGGCCTGCTCGGCCGCCCGGGCGAGATAGAAGCGGGGCTTCGGCGCGTTCGGATCCTTGGCCTGGGCCTTCTCGAACAGGGCCTTGGCCTCGGGCGTGACGGTGCCGTCGCCGGCCGCCGTGAGGGCCTCGCCCTCGTCGGCGAGAATGTCGGCGGTCTCGCCCTTCAGCCGCGCGACGTTCGCGTAGGCGCGGGCGGCATCGTCGAAGCGGCCGGTGCGCATGTAGACCGGCGCGAGCACCGCCCAGCCGCGGGCGTCGTTCGGGTCGCGGGCCAGGCGCGCCTCGATCTGCCCGACCGCCTTCATCAGCTCGTCGGTCCCGCCGCGGGCCGCCGCCCGGTCGGCGGCGGTCTGGGCCGGCAATTCCGGCGAGCCGTAGAGGCCGTAGGCGATCAGCGCCACGAGGGGGATGGTCGAGACCGCGAAAGCCGAGGCCGCCCGGCGCCGGCGCAGCCGCGGCTCGGCCGGGCGGGCCGCCTCGGCGGCTCCGGCATCCTCCGCCTCGAGCTGCGATTCGCGGCTCGCCCGGAGCAGGCGGCGGGCCGCCTCGGTCTTGGCCGCCTCGGCCTCCTCGGGGGCGATCAGGCCGCGCTCCAGATCCCGCGCGATCTCGGCGATCTGGTCCTCGTAGAACGCGGTCTCGGTGGCGATGGCGCTCCCGCCCGCCTCCCCGGTCGGCACGGCGGCGCGCCGCGACATCGGCCAGAGCAGGCCGAGCACGGCCGCCGCGGTCATGGCCGCCAGGATGAACCAGATCGCCGTCATCGAACCTTCGCCAGCGGGCCGGACCGGCCCGCACCTCTCCACGCCATGTGGAGCCGGCAGCGCGATGCCGCGACGCCCCCCGGCGGTGGCACGGTGTCACGCAACTCCACCGCGATGACAAGGCCCGCGCTCACGTCATGAGGACGCGTCCCCGCGCGGAGCCGCCTCGCAGCGGGGCCGGGCCGCCTCAATGCGTGGCGGTCCCGACCGGGGCATCGCCCGGCACCTCCAGGACGGCCCGCAACCCGCCCAGCGCCGCCTGCTCCAACGTGAAGCGCCCGCGATACAGGGCGGCGAGGTCGGCCACGATGGACAGGCCGAGTCCGGAACCGGGCTTCGATTCGTCGAGGCGCCGGCCGCGGCCGAGCACGGCCTGGCGCGCCTCGGGCGGCAGGCCGGGCCCGTCATCCTCGATGGCGACGACGAGATGGGGATAATCGTCCTTGGCCACCGCCTCGGCCCGGATCGCCACGCGGCCGTGCGCCCATTTCGAGGCGTTGTCGACGAGGTTGCCGACCATCTCCTCGAAATCCTGGCGCTCGCCGCGGAAGCGCAGGCCCGGGGGCACGTGCACGTCGTAGGCGATGTCCTTGTCGCGGTAGATCTTCCCGAAGGTGCGCACGAGCCCCGCCAGCGCCGGCTCGACCTCCGTGGAGGTGCCGAGCGTGCCGGCGAGCGCGGCGGCCCGGGCGCGGTCGAGATGGTAGTTCACCTGGTCGCGCATCACCGCGGCCTGCTCGCGGATCTTCCGGGCGAGATCCTCGGGGGCGTCGGACGCGCCGACCTCGTTGACGATGATCGAGAGCGGCGTCTTCAGGGCATGGGCGAGGTTGCCGACCTGCGTGCGGGCGCGCTCCAGGATCTCGCGGTTGGTCTCGATCAGAAGGTTCACCTCGCCGGTGAGCGGGGCGATGTCGCGGGGATAGGTGCCGGTGATGCGGTCGGCCTCGCCGCGGCGCACGGCACCGAGGGCGGCGCGCATCTTCTTCAGGGGCGCGAGGCCGAACCGGATCTGCAGCAGGGTGGTGAGCGCCAGCGACAGGCCGAGCAGGCCGAACGTGATGGTCAACGAGTTGCGGAACCGGTCGACGTCGTTGACGATCTCGTCCGCCGGGCCGGCGACCCGGACCGTGTAGCGGCCCTCCTCGCCGAGATCGACGTCGCGCTCCATGATGCGCAGGAGGCGCCCGTCCTGCGCCTTGCCGTAGCCCTGTCGGATCTGCCCGACCCCGACCTTGCCCTCCGAATCCGTGGCGGGCGGCAGCGGCACGCCGACGAGGGACCGGGAGGTGCGCACGTCCCGCGGCTTCGAATCGGGCTTTCCGACCTGCCAGTACCAGCCGGACAGGGGCAGATCGAAGCGCGGATCGCCGAGCGAGAAGGTCCGGCTCTCGGGATCGTTGGGCGAGACCAGATCCGTGGCGAGGTTGTTGGCGAAGACCAGGAGCCGGCTGTCGAAGCCCCGCTCGGTGTTCTCGCGATAGAGCGTCGTGAGGATCCAGGCGGCGATCAGCAGGATCGCGGAGCTCGACAGGAAGGCCGAGACGGCGAGCCGCACCGCGATGGAGCGGCGGCGCAGGGAGAAGAGGCCCAGGAGATCGGTCATCGCAGCAGCGCCTTACGCGCGAACGGGCGCCGGCGCATCGTAGAAGACCTCGCCCCGCATCAGCGGGCGCGCCGTCCGGAAGAACGCGCCGCGCTCGGCCCGCCAGGCGCCGCCGTCCCGGACCACGGACGCGTCGGCCGTGAGGATCCCGGAGGGCATGCCGACCCGCAGGGCCGCGTCCGTGGGGCGCGCGGCCGCGTGGACGAGGCTGTTGTCGATCCGGGCGGCGACCGCGAGGCACAGGGTTGCGGTGAGCGGCAGGGCTTGGTGCGGCACCCCGTTGGAGATCACCCGGGCCGTCAGGTCGATCTCGTCGGCGCGAACCGCCCCGCCGGACAGGGTACCGGAATCCCGCGGCGGCGCGACGAGGCCCACAAAGGGCACGTGGACGATGCGCGCGGCCGCCTCCAGGTCCGGCGCGATGCCCATGGCCACGGAGGCCGTCCGGCGGATCTGCGCGAGCCGGTCGAGGAGGCCCGGCACCGCCTCCAGGGCGGGGGGCAGTTCGGTGCCCAACAACCCGAGATCGGCGGCGCGGACGAACACGCAGGCATTGGCGGCGTCCACCAGCGAGCTCTCGATCCGGCCGAGGCCCGGCACGTCGAGATCCTGGCGGACAGCGCCGGTGGGCAGCAGCCGGCCGGTCGTGGCGCCGCCCGGATCCAGGAAGTCGAGGCGGATCGGCGCGCCGGTGCCGGTGACGCCGGGAATGGCGAGGTCGCCGCGATAGACGGTGCGGCCCGCCCGCACGTCGAACCGCGCCGTGATCAGCTTGCGGGTGTTGGTGTTGAAGATCCGCAGCCGCACGGGGCCGTCGGCCGCCTCCACGAGTCCCTCGTCCACCGCGAACGGCCCGACCGCCGCGAGCATGTTGCCGCAATTGCCCGAGCGGTCGATGCGGCCCTCGCGGACCACCACCTGCACGAAGGTGTAGTCGAGATCGGCGTCCGGCCGCTCGGAGCGCGCCACGACGCAGATCTTCGAGACCGACGAGACGCCCCCGCCCATGCCGTTGAGCTGCCGCCCGAACGGATCGGGGCTGTCCATGGCGGAGAGGAAGACCGGCTCCCAGGCGGCGAGGTCCCCCGGCACGTCCCGGCGGTGCAGCATCAGCGCCTTGCTGGTGCCGCCGCGCATGAAGACGGCGGGCAGCGTGCCGGGACGGGCCGCCACGCTCACATCCGTGCCGGCGGCTGGTTGGGATCCACCAGGTAGCCGAGACCGCGCACGGTCTGGATCAGGTCCACGGCGAGCTTCTTGCGCAGCCGTCCGACGAACACCTCGATGGTGTTCGAATCCCGGTCGAAATCCTGGTCGTAGAGGTGCTCGGTGAGCTCGGCCCGGGAGACGACCCGGCCGGTATGGTGCATCAGATAGGAGAGCAGCCGGTACTCGTGGCTCGTCAGCTTCACCTGGGCGCCGTCGACGAAGACCTTGCCGGAGCGCGTGTCGAGGGTGACGGGCCCGCAGGCGATCTGGCTGGTGGCGTGGCCGGCGGCGCGGCGCAGCAGCGCGCGGACGCGCGCCATCAGCTCCTCCATGTGGAAGGGCTTGGTGACGTAATCGTCCGCGCCGGCATCGAACCCGTCGACTTTGTCAGACCAGCGGTCGCGGGCGGTGAGGATGATCACCGGCGTCTTCACCCCGGCCCGGCGCCATTTCTGCAGCACCGTGACGCCATCAGCCTTGGGCAGGCCCATGTCGAGGATGATGGCGTCGTAGGGCTCGCTCTCGCCGAGATAGCCGCCCTCCTCGCCGTCATAGGCCTTGTCGGCGACGTAGCCGGCCTCTTCCAGAGCGGCCACGACCTGCCGGTTGATGTCCTTGTCATCCTCCACGACGAGCAGACGCACGGCTCACTCCATTCCGAGAGGGGTTGGGCGCCCGCTCAATATTGTCCCGCGACAGTGCCGGTGCGCGCATCGACAATGACGTGCACGAAATGCCCGTCCCGGCGCAAGGCGGTCAGCATGTATACGAGGTTGTCTTCGTAACGGCACAGGCTCGCCCGTTGGATCTCGGCCCGGGGGATCACCGTGCGGGCCGCGCGGATCGCCGCCACGGGCGGGATGACGCGCCGCTCGCCCACTTCCTCGCGCATGTCGGCGGGCGACAGGCAGCTCTCGATCCGCAGCGGCGCCTGGCTCGAAACGGCCCCCGTCTGCGGCGCCGGCCCGTCATCGGCCATGGAGCCGAGGCCGCCCGCGGCGAGGGCCACGGCGGTCAGGCTGATGGCGACGAGGGCGATGGCGTAGCGCATTGGTAGGACATGTGGTCCGGGGGCACTGAATGCGCCCTGAATGCGCGGCCTTCGGCCCCGCGCGACGGATGCGGGGGCGGGCTGTCCGATCCGGGTTCGTGCGACGGGGCGGCGGGCGACATCGTGCCGGCATGACGGTCCGGATCGCCGCCCGGTTCCGCGCCGCGCACCGGTTCCCACAGGCGAAGCGGGCCGGCTCAGCGGATCCCGGCGGCGCCCGCGACGCGGCATCCGGCGACGGACCGGGACGCACGGGCGGAATCCGGAGGGGTGGCCGCCCGCGCGGCCAGGAATGCGGCATCAGGTTCGAGCGGCCAGGCGCGACGGCCGAACGCCGCGCCCCCCTGGAGCGCGACCGACACGGCCGCCGCACCCGAAAGGCTCAGCCAGAGGCGGTCGAGGATCCGAGTCCAGCGCAGGTCCACCTCAGCCTCCCACGATGAGGGTCCAGAATGCCCGCAGCACGGGGAGCCGCTCCACGAGCCACGCGATCTGGTCCGAGAACCAGTGCGCGGCCGCCGCCGCGCCCAGGAAGGCGAGCATCGTCGCGTGCTTGAGCCGCCGCAGGTACCGGCGCAGCGCCCGCCGCTCGACATGCGCGTCGACCAGCTCGTCGAGGGCCGCGAGGCGGGACTCGGTCTGGCGGGCGAACCACGCGTGCCAGAAGGGCGGGAAGCGGATCGCCCGCGCCCGACCGCCGAGGGCGATTCCGGGACCGGCCCCGTCCTCGGGCGGGTCGGCGGCGGACCCGGTGGCCCGGGGCGGATGACGGCGCATGACGGTCATGGCGGGCCGACCCTTTCCGGCGCGGCGCCGGGCGGTACCGCCCGGCGCGATCGTGACGGCTGCCGCCGGTGTCGCCTCAGCCCTGCCGGGCGGCGCCGTCCCGGTGGCCGTCATGCGTCCGCAGCTGCGCCAGCGCCGGCGCGAGGACGTTCGCGGCGCTCGCCTGCGGATCGAGGGGCAGAGCCCGGAAGATCCGGGTCGCCACCCCCTCCGCCCCGCCGGCCGTCCGGACGACATGGGCGGGCGCGGTGGTGAGCACGTGCCGGGCGCCGGCCGCGACCACCGCCGGCCCGAGATCGACGCTGACGGCCCGGCCCTTGGCGGCGCCGGCCACGGCGTTCAGGCCGAACTCGGCCCCCGCCCGGATCGCCGCCTCGACCCGATCCCGGGTCAGCACGGAGGCGGCCCAGGGTGCGACCCGGGCGATCCCGGCGGTCACGGCCGCGGCGGCGAGGGGCACCAGGCAGGCCGAGACCGGCTGGAGCAGGCCGGCCAGCCAGTCACCCCACGGCACGCCCGTCGCGGCGACCGCAGCGGCGGCGCGCGCCGGCGAAAGCAGAGCGGCGAACGGGAGGGCCGCGCAGGCGAGGGCGAGCCTCACGGGGAAGCGGTGTGTCATCGTCCATCTCCAGGGATGCGCGCGCGGCGGACCCGGCCGGCTCGGGAACGGGTCGGGCTCAGCGTCGGCCGGGCAGCGTGCCTCCGGCCGCCGGCCCGGCGGTGACGCCCCGCAGGGCGGCGCGCGCCCGGCGCGCCCAGGCGAGCCGGCTCGGCAGCGCGACGATGCCGGGCCGCTCGAAGCGGCGGCACACCACCGCGGTGGCGTCGTCGAGGGTCGCGGTCGCGCGCAGGGCCGCGAGAGCGGCGGCCTCCGTGGTGCGCAGCTCCGCGCAGAGATAGCCGTAACCCGCCTCCGGGGCGGACGGATCGAGACCATGCGCCCGGCACCACGCCTCCATCGCCACGCGCCGCGGACCGGTCCACTGGGCGATCCCCCAGCCGCCGCGGGACCCCGCGCGCGGGGGCGATCTCCTGCAGGTAACGGAACCCGCCGCTCTCGTGACCGAGATTGCCGAGAAGGCCCGCGGCCTGGACCTCGGTCAGGCCGAGATCCCGCATCAGACGGGGACCCAGGCGGGCGCATTCGGCCGCGAAGCGATCGCCCGGCGCCCCGGCCGCTGCAATGGTCGGCATGGCGGTGCTCCGGTCGGTGGCGCCCCGGGCGAGGCCGGGCTAAGGCGGCCGCCCGAGAGGGCGCGCCGCGGAGGGAGACGCGTGGGAAGGCGACAGGACCGGCCGCTGGTGTTCATCGGCGACTCGATCACCGCGGCCTGGGGCCCGGCCCGGGCCGAGACCTTCGCGCGCCACGGCTTCCTGGCCCGGGGCATCCCGGGCCAGACGAGCGGGCAGATCCGGGCGCGGTTCCGCCCCGAGATCTCGGGCGCGCGCGGGATCCATCTGCTCTGCGGGATCAACGACATCGCCGAGATCGGCGGTCCGGTCTCCGACCTGGAGATCCGGGAGAACTTCCTCGCCATGGGCCGTCTGGCTTTCGAGGCGGGGCTGCCGCTCTGGATCGGCACCGTGATGCCGAGCGATTTCTGGGGCTGGCGTCCGGAGTTGCGGCCGGTGGCGCGCATCCACGCCCTGAACGGCTGGCTGCGCGCCTATTGCGCGGCGGGCGCGGCCAGCCTCATCGACTATCGGGCGCCGCTCGCCACCGCCTCCGGGGCTTTGCGCCGGGCGTTCACCGACGACGGCATCCACCTCAATGCCGCGGGCTACGCGGCGGTCGAGCCGGCGATGCTCGCAGCCCTCGCCAGCGCCTGACCGCTCAGGCCCCGCGCGACAGGGGCTCTCCTGCTCGCCGCATCCCGAGGTGCCCGTTCGCGTCATCTCGGGACGCGGAAGGGGCTCAGCGCCTCACGAACTTGTGAGCGGCGCGCGACGGCGACCCGGCGCCCCGAGCGATCCGGCCCCCCGGCGCACTCCGCCCCCGCGCGAGCCGAGACGGGTGGTTCGGCCGCCGCCTACCAAAAACGCTGTACAACAGCGCAGAATCCGGCAGACAGGCCCAACAAATCTTATTGAAGACTGATAATAACTCGCTGATCCCATTTTATACGGGTCAACATACCACACCTTGCCGCTGAAAGACCTCGATTTTGACGCCGCGCCATGGCTCGGTTGGACGTCTTACGGTTGCTTTTACCGGTCAGCGCCCAAGTCGAATTCTTGACATTTCCGTTCAAATTCGAGTATATAGCAGTATCAGTCAAAATTCTTTGAAGCACGTCGAACGTCGGCTTCGACCTTGATAAGAATTATTCCGCTTTCGCATTGACACCTGCAATGGCGAGACGTCTCGCCGTGCGGAGACGCGTCGATGCAGGCCGTCTTCAAGTCTGCTGAAAGGTCGGTAGCCATCGAAGGGAGGATGCCCCATGATCGGCAGGATTGCAGATGTCTGGTCCCTACCTGGCCTCAAACAAGTCCGAAAGTCCGGTTCCCTCAACAGCGTCCTGCGCGTCGGTTACGGTCAATTCTGGGGAAAGTTTCTCTCGCGCCCAGATGCCGAGCAGTTCTTGAGGTCATCAAAACGGGTTACCTATAACAACTCCGAGATTGTGAAAATCAATTTCGACTTATTCAGACGGGTACAACTCTTCGACTGGCCCGTCATGTACACCCTTCGGGAAATGATCTACCGCGACGCGCTGCACACGGTGGTCGATTTCGGCGGCCATGTCGGCGCAAAGTATTACGCCTACCGCAGCATGATGCCGTTTCCTCCGGAACTCGCGTGGAAAGTCGTCGATGTCCCGGCCGTCTGCGAGGAAGGACGCAGGCGGCTGAGGCGCGGCGATGAAAGCCTCAGTTATTACGACGACATCGAAGCCATCGATTCCTGCGACGCCCTGCTCTGCGCGGGGGCTCTTCAGTATTGTGAGTTCTATCTCGATCATCTTCTCGAAAAGATGCAGCATCGTCCGCCGATCATCATCCTCAACAGGGTCGCCGTATCGGACGAGGAATTCTACACGCTGGAAGATTTCGGCGTCGGCCGGATGCCGCATCACGTCGTGACCAAGGGCCTGCTCGAGACCATCAGTGAGACGTACGGCTACACGATCTCCACGCAGTGGAAGATTCCGGACCGGGATTTCATCGTCCGGCATCGAACGGGCGAGAATCTGGTCAGAATGCTCGGCCAGGTCTGGGAGCGACGACCCGAGGGAGAGGGGTCGGCGACGAAGGCCTGACTCGATGGTGCGGAGATGTCACCTCGGATCGTGCGGGCGGCCCATGATGCGATGCGCGGCCCGTGCGGCCAATCCGGGAACTTCGATCCCAACGATCGTGTCGCCCGGCATCGCGCCTGTCGGCAGCTCAGCGCCCTGATCGGTGAAGCGTTGCCCCCTTGAGCCGTCACGCGGCCCCCGAAGGCGCAGGCACGGTTCAGGAGCCCAGCGCCAGCCAGTAGGTCGGGACGCTGCCGGCACCCGTCACCGTGCCGGAAGCGGCGCGGCGGTTGCGGAGCGTGAAGCCGGTCGCCGTCAGGTTGCTCACCTGGGTCGCGAAGAGCGCCGCCGCATCCGTCGCGACGGGCTGCGCCCAGACGCCCAGGCAGGCCTTCGGAAAGGCGAGGCTGAACGAGACCGGGACATCCGGGTCGGTGCCGGTGACCAGCCCCCATTGCAGGATCAGCCCACCCGGCAGCCGGACCGAACCGTTCGGGCCGAGCGCCTGGGCGCCGATCGCCAGCGGCGTGCCGTCGGCCCGCTGGTAATGGTGCACGCGCCAGCGGCCGGCGGCATCCGAGATGGCGATGCAGGTGTCGCCGGGCGCCGTCACGATGTCGGCCCGGGTCGGCAGCGCCAGCGCCCCGGGATCGTGTACCAGCGTCGCGGCGCCCGCGAAGCGCACGAAGCGCTCGCGATCGGCCACGGAGCCGAAGCTCGTGATCCGCCCCGTGCCGGTCACGACCACCCGCCGAGCCCCGGGGCCACCGATATCGATGGTGGACGCGGCCGCCAGGGCGGTCTCGGCCGAAGCGAAGTCGATCCCGCCGGTCTTGGCGGAGGCCGTCAGCGCGGTGGCGAAGGCGGCTCCGTCCGGCGACACCTTCAGGGAGAAATCGTCGCCTCCCAGAAGGCCCAGCACCGTGCGGGCCGCGTAGCCGGTCTCGAGGACCAGCGCCGCGTCGCGGGCCGCGTCCCGCTTGTTCACGAAGATCCGCATGTCGCCGGAGCCCGGCGTGACGTCGTCCCAGGTCAGCAGCGCGGCATCCGCCTTGACGGCGAGGCGGTTGGTGGCGTCGGCCCCCGTGTTGATCCCGAGGCGGCTCACGCTCTGGATCGCCGTGAGCGTCCGGCGGAAGCTAGTCCAGGCTGATCCGTCGAACACGTAGAGGTCGGCCTCGTCGAGCAGGTAGGCGAGCCAGCCGGCCCGGGGCACCGCGCCGGTCCAGACGCCGTCGGCGTAGCGCACCACCTGGCCGGCGAGCCCCGCCCAGGCCCCGCCGGGGTTCGACGCGACGACGAGGTAGCGGTCCCCCTCGGCGGGGCTCGGCGGTGGCGCCGTCAGGTCCTTGTCCAGGCAGGCGAGCTGCACGAGGGCGTCGAGGAGGCCCAGCGCCTCGTTGTGGGTGACGTGTTTCTGGGCCTGGCTCGCCGCGATCAGCGGCAGGCCGAGATGGGGCGTGGCGTCGGACATGGTGGGCTCCCGGGCGTTCAGGCCGAGCGGACGTGGATGCGGGCGCGGCAGGCGGGCCCGGGGCCGGCGACCGCGCCGATCTGCGCCACGGCCAGGTCGAGGCTCGCCTGGGGACCGCCGAAATCCGCGGCCTCGTCGGCGTAGAGGATGTGCGGGGCCTCGGCCCGGAGCGTCCGCACGGCCGTGCCCCCGGAGAAGAGCGTGACCGCGTAGGCGTCCGGCTCGTCCATCGGCACCTCGGCGGGCTCCCAGGCATCGCCGTCGCGCCGCGCCCGGCGGATCCAGGAGAGCCGCACGCCCTGCGCCGCGCGGCGCGCCTGCAGATGGACCGGCCGCAGCGGCCGCAGCGCCGCGAGGCCGGCGGTGGCGGCGAGGTCCGTGACGGCGGGATCGCCCGGGTCGCGCCCCGCCGGCCCGATCCGGTAGCGGAAGCCGCGGCCGACCTCGTCCAGCCGGTCGACCAGGGGCGCCACCGCGCCGTCGTCGAGGCGGACGATCAGGCTGCCCGCCGGGGTGATCCGGCCGGCGGCCGCCTCGCTGCCGGCGAGCCCGCGCAGGAGGCCGGACAGCCGGTAGGTGTCGGGGCCGGTGAGCAGCGCCTCCGCGGCGCCGAGCAGCTCGACGGCGCCGCCCGGGCCGATCAGCGCGAACAGGTTGCCGCCCGCCAGCATGGCGGCCGTGCCGATCGAGGCGAGGGCCTCGCCCCGGCGCAGGGTGACGTCGAGGGTCACGCCGCGCTGGACGCGCCAGAGGGGTCCGACCGGGAGCGCCGAGAGGGTGCGCCCCAGGCAGGCCGGATAATCGACGCGGCCGTGGAGCGCGAGCGGTCCCGTCCCGTCCGCGCGCCACACCGCCACCGCCTCCGGCCAGGGCTCGGCCGCCACCGCGAGATACTGCAGGACCGTGGGGCTGCCCCGGTCCACCGGCAGGTCGAGGGCCAGGGCCAGCGGCGGCCCCGGGAAGGCCGGCGCTGCCACCGCGGGCAGCGCCGGGCTGCGGGGCAGGCCGCGCCCCGGTCCGGCCCGGGGCGGCACCCCGCTCGCCTCGATGCGGCGGCCGGTGGGGGCGTCGTCGATCCGGTCGATCTTGCGCAGCACCGTGCCGCCCGGCACGTCGGCCGGGACCGCCAGGAGGTCGCCGGGCTCCAGCTCGACCCGGCGCGGGCTCACCGTGAACACCGCGCTGTCGCGGGCCGCGATGATCCGGTCGAGCAGCGCCTCGGCGAGTCCGTCGCCGGTCTCGCGGCGGGTGACGATCGCGGCCTCGATCCGGGTCTCGCGCCGCCGCGCGCCCGCGGGCCGCACGGCCGCCGCCGCGGCACGGCGGTACTCCGCGCTCTCCGAATCGGTCAGGCCGAGTTCCACGGAGCGCGGCAGGGCGCTCTCCTCGGCGCGGACCTGCCGGAGCACGGGCTTGTCCTCGGAGAGCCGCACTAGGTCGGCTTCGGCGAGCACCACCGGCCGGTCGCGGCGCGGCCCGCGCAGGCGCAAGGTGCCGGCCACCGCCGAGACGTCGAGGCCGTAGACCTGCGCCAGGGTCTCCAGGGCACCGCGGGCGGTGAGCGGCCGGTCGAGGACGTAGCCGTCGAGATAGGCGGCGGCCTCCACGGCGACCGGCGCGTCGAAGCCGAAATCGGCGAGGATCTTCCGGACCAGGAGGTCGAGGTCGCAGCCCTCGATCCGCCCGGTGATCCAATGGCCGATGCGCCAGTTTCCGGTATCGGCCCAGACGGAGCGCACGCTCGGGAAGGCCGGGAACGGCCGCGCGTCCCAGGCCCAGACGTAGAGCGCCGCCGGGTCGACCATCCGGCCGCCATAGACCGGCGAGACCGGGTTGTCGGCCTCCCGGAAGCCCGGCACCGCCGGGTCGAAACGCGCGATCACCGCCTCGACGCCGCGGAGCTGGATCAGCTCGTCGCGCAGGGCCCGGGATTCCGGCGGGACGGCGCTCTCGACGGATTTCGGGTCGGGGAAGACGTTGGGCCCGTTCGTGCCCTTGTCCACCGCCGGCACCCCGATCTCGGTGAGCCAGATCGGTTTGCCCATCGGCACCCAGGCGGTGGTGCGGGTCTCGACGCCGCCGTCGCGCTCCACATGCGGGTTCGACCACCACGCGACGAGATCCTTGACCCGGTAGATCCAGGGCTTGCCGGCGGCCCCGTCCTGGATCGGCCTGCGGTCCTGGGCGGCGCGCGCGACCGCGTCGGCGTAGTACCAGTCGTACCCCTCGCCGGAGGCCCCGCGCGCCTTGAGGTAGGCGCGGTCGTAGAGGTCGTCCGCGACCGCGCGGTCGGCGTGATCGGGCGCGTCGCGCCAGTCCGAGACCGGCGGGTACCAGTCGATCCCCACCGCCGCGATGGCGGGGTCGGCGAACAGGTCGTCGAGGGGGAAGCGGATCGTGGCGCCGCCGTCGCGGACATCGGCGCCGTACTCGGTCCAGTCCGCGCCGTAGACCAGGGCGACCCCCGGGCCGAGGCGCGCGCGCACGGCGGCGGCGAGGCTCCGGAACGCCTGCACGGCCGGGTAGCCGGTGGCGCCGCGCACGCGGGTCAGGCCGACATACTCGCTGCCGAGGATGAAGCCCGCGATCGGCACGCCGGACGACGCCCAGCCCGCGGCGAGGTCGGCGTAGTGCAGCACCTCGCTCTGGTAGCCGCCCGCGAAGAAGGCGGCCACCTGCGCGTCGGCCGCCGCGGTGCCGTCGGGGCTGCCGGGCAGTCCGGGCGCCGGATCGCAGGTGATGCGTCCGCGCCAGGGATAGGGCGGCTGGCGCGCGCCGGGCACCCGGGGATCGGGCAGCGCGTTGCCGGCCGGCACATCCATCATCACGAATGGGTAGAGCAGCACCTCGAGCCCGCGGCGCACGAGGTCGGCCACCAGCCGGGTGAGCCCGGCATCCGAGGGCGTGCCGCCGTAGGACGGGCTGCCGTCCGGGAGCAGCGAGACGATCTCGGCCTCGGCGCGGGTGATCCCGGCGACGCGCCAATCCGCCGGCAGCGCGCGCTTCCGCCGGCCCTCCACCTTCGGGACCACCCGGCAGGACCCGGCGCGCAGGTCCGAGCCGAACCACGTCGCCACCACGGCGACCCGCCGCAGGTTGGGGCAGAGCGCCTGGAGCGCGTCGAGGGACGCGATCACGTCGGTGGCGCGCTGGAGCTGGTGCCGGTTGGCGGCCTCGGTCCGGCCGAGACCGAGATCGACGGTGACGAGGTCCGGATCGAGGCCGAACTCGCTGGCGCCGGGGATGAGGTCGACGGCGCGGATCCGGCCGAACAGGCCGTTGACCGGGCGGATCACCTCGAAGGCGAATTGCGGGACGCGGTTGCCGAACGCGGCGAGCGGCAGGTTCTCGAACACCACGTAGGCGAGCCCGCGATAGGCCGGCGCGTTCTCCGCCCCCTCCTTGGCGACGATCAGTGGGTCGGGCTCCTGGTCGGGTCCGCCGGTATGGACCCGCAGGGTGAGACCGGCCTGGTCGATCTCCTTGCCGTCCGCCCAGATCCGGCGGACGCAGGCGATCGCGCCCTCGCACAGCCCGACCGCGAGGTTGGCGTGATAGGCGTAGCGGGTCGTGACGGTCTTCTGGCCGCCCATGCCCTTGGCGGGCGCGGCGGCGCGGGCCACCGCGGTGTTGGCGATCTCCAGCGGGCGCGTCGCCCAGATCAGGGTGCCGCCGATCCGGGCCCGGCCGTAGACGCGGGGGATCGGGTCCCCCTCCGTTGCGGTGAGCCCGGCGACGTCGCCGAGCCGCGGCCCCTCGACGAAGCGCGTGTGCCGCCCGGAGCCGAACAGCGCGCCGCCGAGCGCCGCGCCCGCCACCGAGCCGAGCGCCCGCCCGACCACCGCCCCGATCGGGCCGCCGAGTGCCGTGCCCGCTGCGGCGCCGGCCGAGGACAGGATCAGCGTCGCCATGGCGGAACTCCGGATTGATGCGATGCCGGGGCTGCGTCCCTCGGGTCGAGGCGCGCCCGACGAGGTCCGTGACCCGGCCGGCAGACGGGCCCTTATCCCACCCGCGCCCTCATCCTGAGGCGCCGGAGCGCAGCGGAGGCCTCGAAGGAGCCCTCCAGGGAGCGCGACGGGCTGGAGGCTTCCTTCGAGGCCCGCTGACGCGGGCACCTCAGGATGAGGAAGCGGGTGGGATGATCCCGCGAAGGTGCGTCTCCGCGCAGCGTAGGTTGGAGCCGCGCGAGGACGACCGCGCGGCGCCGCGACGATCTCTCAGTCGACCTCCGGAAACCGGAACACCCCCGTCATGTGCCGGCGCCACCATCCGGTCAGCGCCACCTCCGTGACGGCGGCGCCGTCATGGGCGTGGATCATGGCGCCGTCGCCGGTGGCGATGGCGCAGTGCCGGGCCGGGAGGTGGCTGCGGAAGGCGAAGAGCAGCACGTCGCCCGCGCGCAGCGCACAGGCCGTGGGCCTGCCGGGCACCGGCACGAGGTGGCAGGCCGCCGCCTCGGCGAGCGGGTCGGCGCCGGGGCCGGCCGATTCCGCCCAGGTGGCGCTGTAGGGCGGCGGCACCTCCGGCTCGGCGCCGTAGAGCCCGCGCCACACGCCGCGCAGCAGCCCGAGGCAGTCGCAGCCGACCCCGCGCAGTGAGGCCTGGTGCCGGTAGGGCGTGCCCAGCCACAGGCGCGCCTCGCCGAGGGCCGCCGCGCCGATGACCCGCCGCATCGCGCTCACCGGTACAGGCTCCCGCCGTCGAGGACGTGCTCCGAACCCGGCACCGCGCGCATCACCGCATCGTTGCCCGGCATGTGCGGAAATCCCTGGAAGTTGGCCGCGTTGGCGAACCGGTCGCGGCAGGTGGCCAGCCGCTTGTCGCAGCCGGCCGTGACGGCGAAGCCGTCGCCGGGCGCCACCGGCCGCGGGGGCACGCTCCAGAGTTCGAGCAGGGCGCCGAGCTGGAGGCGCACATCCGCGGCGAACCCGGCATTGGCCCCCACGGTCCAGGTCAGCCGGCCGCCGGTGAACAGGCCGTCCGCGAAGTCGCCCGCCAGCGCGACCGACAGCGTGGCGGGTTCCGGCATACCGGTCACGCGGCCGGCGGCGCGCCACGGGGCGAGGTCCACCCGGCAGCGGGCATCCCCGAGATCGGCGCCGCAGGTGGCCCGGTAGGTGCGCCCCCGCTCGGCATCGAGCCGGTGCGTGAGGCCGCGCAGCTCCGCCACGAAGGCGTCCCCCTCCCGGCGCACCTCGCCGATCGTGGCAAGGTCGAGGAGCAGCCGCGTCTCGGGATGGGTCCAGTCGACCAGCCAGGTCTCCACGGAGGCGCCGTCGTAGAGGCCGCCGGCGATGTCGGCCTCGGTCAGGCCGAGGCTGCTCAGCGCCCCCGCGACATCGCCGCCCGAGACCGCGAAGCCGAGTTCGGAACTGGCCTCGGCCGCCTCCAGCCCGGTCCGGGCCTCGTGGACGAGGCCCGCGATGCTCAGGTCGCGGTCATGGTCGGTGAAGCCGAGGGCGGCCCCGTCCCGCCGCCGCAGGGACCAGCAGCGGCACAGGGTGGTCACGCCCCCCGCGAGATGGGCCGCGAAGGCCTCCGGGATGTCGCGCATGGTTGTCCCCCTCAGGGCACGATCTCGACGAGCGGCACCTTCGGGATCTCCCCGGCCGTGAAGGCCGCGAGGTCGATAATGAGGTCGTCGGTGTCGAAGCGGACCGGCACGTCGAAGGCGAAGCCCGCCGTCACGGCGACGCCGGAGGCCGGGACGTGTCCGGCCGTGAAGGTCACGAGCCCGGTGGCCGGGTCGCAGGCGAAGGCCTCGGCCCCGACCTCGCTCCCGCCGACCGCGACCCGGACGCTGCCCGCCACCGGCTTGGCGATCCGGCGGCGGTAGGGCGCGAAGCCGGTGCCATAGGCCTTCACCAGCGGGAAGGCGGCGGTGGCGCCGTCGCCCGTGCCGATCGGCTGGTCGAGGGGACCGATCGGCCGGCCCGGCGGCCCGGAGCGGCCATCGACCCGGTCGCGGAAGCGGAAACCG
Organism: uncultured Methylobacterium sp.; assembly: GCA_963990595.1. Taxonomy (GTDB): domain Bacteria; phylum Pseudomonadota; class Alphaproteobacteria; order Rhizobiales; family Beijerinckiaceae; genus Methylobacterium. The sequence goes on along the minus strand of CAXDNE010000100.1, from coordinate 1,555 downwards.
TAGAGACGCCCGCGGCGCTCCTCGAAGAAGGCCAGCACGGCGTGCAGGGCATCGAGGCCGCGCATCCCGAAACCCGCATCGTAGCGGCGGCGGGAATCGGCCCAGCGGCCGTTCCGGTGCTCCCGCCCCGAGGCCAGGGTCACGATCTCGGTCAGCCGCTGCGGGCCGCCGCTGGCGCGCAGGGACACGTCGAGGGGGAACAGCACCTCGTGGAAATCGTCGGCCATGGCCAGTGCCTCCGGGGCGGGTGACGCTGGTGCCGCTCCGGCAGCGCGGCCGGATGCCGTGTCGCGGCTCTCGCACAGCGTCGGGAAACGTCGTCGCTGCCGGGCCGGGATGTCCGGGAAAAGTCTTCCGGAAAGCTCGGCACATTCGAAAAGGCCGTTCATCGACAAACGCGGTCGGCCGACCGAAGATCATCCGTGACGGCGCGAAGAGATCCGGACCCTCTGGACCTGAATCATTTTAGGTAACCGCGCACGATTTGCGTATCGCGTCGCCGTCCTATCAAGGAAGACTTCGATGAGCGCCATTCTTCAACCCCTGCACGCGTCAGCCGCCACCGCCCTCGACATCCGCCGCGTGGCCGGCCGCATCGGCGCGGAGATCCGCGGCGTCGCCCTCTCGGGGGATCTCGAGGCCGCAACCGTCGCGGCGATCCGGCAGGCGCTGGTCACCCACAAGGTGGTGTTCTTCCGCGACCAGAGTCTCGACGAGGCCGGGCAGGAGGCGTTCGGCCGGCGCCTCGGCGACCTCGTCCCGCACCCGACCGTGCCGTCGCTCGCCGGAACCACGGGAATCCTCGACATCGACGGCAGCCGGGGCGAGCGGGCGAGTTCGTGGCACACCGACGTGACCTTCGTGCCGGACTACCCGGCGCTCTCGATCCTGCGCGCGGTGACGCTCCCGGCCTATGGCGGCGACACGCTCTGGGCCAACGCCGCGGCGGCCTACGCGGAGCTGCCCGAGCCCCTGCGCGACCTCGCCGACCGGCTCTGGGCGCTGCATTCCAACGTCTACGACTATGTCGGCGGCCGCGTGAGCGTCTCGGAGGCCGGGCGACGGCGCTACGACGAGGTGTTCACCAAGACGGTGTTCGAGACCGAGCACCCGCTCGTCCACGTGCATCCGGAGACCGGCGAGCGCTCGCTGATCGTCGGCCATTTCATCCAGCGGATCCTGGGGCTCACCACGGCGGATTCACAGCACCTGCTGGCGATCTTCCACGACCACGCGACCCGGCCCGAGAACACCGTGCGCTGGTCCTGGCGGGCGGGCGACGTGGCGATCTGGGACAACCGGGCGACCGTCCACCGGGCGGTGGACGATTACGGCGACGAGCCCCGGGTGGTGCGGCGCGTGACGATCCAGGGCGTGCCCCCGGTGAGCGTCGACGGCCGCCGCAGCCGCGCGCGGGAGACGGAGGGCCGGAAGGCCGCGTGATCGGCGCTCCCGCGGCCTTCCGGACGGAACGGCGACGCCACGGCTCCGATCCGGACCCGCGCCCGGCCCCTGCCCCGGTGCGGGGGCGGCGCCCCTTCCGGCCCTCCTGCCC
>CAXDNE010000099.1:0-22765 GCA_963990595.1 uncultured Methylobacterium sp. | reverse complement strand
AGGTGCCACGCTTGAGCCTAACCGACGCATTCTTACAATTAAGTGCCAAGCGACATCAAGCAGCTCGAACGCAAACTCGGCGTCGCCTGACGCGTGTCATCCCGGGGCGTTCGCCACCCCCGCGGCAACGTCCCGGAGCGACGGAGAGGGGCACGCGGCAGACCACTGCGTGCTCCGGGCTCCGGCGAAGCCGCCTTCATGCGCGATCGCCTACCTTACGGTGCGCGACTCCTCCGACTTGCGGAGTCGAAATGTCCTGGCCACGCCTCGGCGACTACGTCGACGCTCCCGACAGGAAATCGGAGATGGCATCGAGCGTCAGGACCGCGATCCGCTCGCCCTGGTGCTCGACGAGGGCCGCCTGCACGTGACCATGCAGTATGGCATCTGCGACGTCCGAGAGCAGATCCATCGGCTCGCAGCGCAGCACGGCAGGCTCGGCCGAATTATCCGCCCCCGCCGCTAGCCGGCGCAGCACGCAGCATTCCGTCATGAGCCGCACCGGCCGGCCGCAGGGGGCGATCTGCAGCACCGCCGTCAGGCCGGCGAACGTCATGAGCCGGGCGATGGAAGGCAGCGGCTCGTCGGCCGCGACCTCCACCAGAGGGCAGCTCGCGGTGCGCAGCACATCCCCGACGCGGATCGTCATCCCGGGAGACGAGCCGGGCATCGCATCGCGCTCCTGCTAGAGGATGCCGGTCGCGAGAAGCAGCCCGGCGACGCAGATCAGCCCGCCTGCGCCCCGCACGCAACTCTGGCCCTGGCTTTCCGCGAAGCGGCCGATCAGGAAGCCCAGGCCGATGCCGGCGAGGTGCAGCAGCGCCGTTCCCAGCATGAAGCCGATCCCATAGGCGAGGACACCGGCGTCGTCGAGCATTTCCGTGCCGTGGGCATGGCCGTGGAAGATCGCGAAGAAGCCGACGAGCCCGATGGCGAAGGCGAGCGGCGCCCCGACGCCGAGCGCAACCGCGGCGCCCAGCACCACCACCGACAGGGCGATGCCGAGTTCCACGAACGGCACGTCCACGCCCGCCACGCCGAGCGCGCCGCCGACCATCATCGCGGCGACGAAGGCTGTGGGCAAGGCCCACAGCGCCCTGCCGCCGAGCTGCCATGCGAGGATGCCGACCGTCACCATTGCGAGGATGTGGTCCAGCCCGGTCACCGGGTGCATGAAGCCATGCACGACGCCGTGGGTATCGCCGACGCCGGTATGCGCGAAGGCGAGCGTCGGCGTCAGCATGGCCGCCAAGGTGAGCGGCACGGCGCGAACGCGGCGGACATTCATGGCGTAGTCTCCCTGGAGGTTCTTGTTGGTCGATCTTCAGCAGATGCGCGGCAACTGGTCGCCGACCAGCATGTCGACGATGCGCTGGCCGCCGAAGCGTGTTTCCATGACGACGCGGCCGGCGCGCCCCTCGGTCACGGTGCCGATGGCCGTCGTGGCGCGGCCGAGCGGATGGCCGCTCAGTGCCTTAACGGCGGCGTCGGCCTGATCGGGCGGGACGACGGCGACGAGCTTGCCTTCATTGGCGAGGTAGAGCGGGTCGAGCCCGAGAATCTCGCAGAAGCCCTGAACGTCACTGCGCACCGGTGTATCGAGTTCGCGGATGCGCACGCCGACCGCGCTCGCCTCGGCCAGCTCGTTGAGCACGGCGGCGACGCCGCCGCGCGTGGCGTCGCGCATCGCCCGGACGCCCGGCGCCGCTCCGATCAGCACGTCCACCAGTTCGTGCAGCGCCGCGCAGTCGCTCTCGATCGCCGCTTCGAGCGCGAGGTCGCCGCGCGCGTTTAATATGGCCGCGCCATGGTCGCCGAGCTGGCCATTGACCAGGATCACGTCGCCGGGGCGGGCTCGCCCGATGCCGACATCGACACCGGTGCGCACGACGCCGATCCCGGTGGTGGTGACGAAGAGCTTGTCGCAGGCGCCCCGCGCCACTACCTTGGTGTCGCCGGTGACGATCGGCACGCTGGCGGCGCGCGCGGTCTCTGCCATGGACTGCGCTACCGCGCGCAGCGTCTCGACCGGCAGCCCTTCCTCGATGATCACCGCGCAGGACAGCGCGACCGGCCGCGCCGCGCCGACCGCGAGATCGTTGATGGTGCCGCACACCGCGAGCTTGCCGATGTCGCCGCCGGGAAAGAACAGCGGATCGACGACGAAGCTATCGGTAGTGAAGGCGAGCCGGTCGCCCTGCGCCGCGAGCGCCGCGAGATCAAAGCGGGCCTGGTCCTCCAGCGCGCCCGGAGCTTCGGCGAACGCCGCGATGAATATCTCGTCGATCAGGTCGCGCATCGCGCTGCCGCCGCCGCCATGCGCCAGCGTGACCGATTTCGGCAGAGCGCGATGAATGGCGCGCCCGGTGGATTGGACGAGCGAGTTCATGCGGCCCCCTCCATGGCAGGCTGGCGCACGCCGCCATACTGGTAATAGGCCGCGCACGAGCCCTCCGACGACACCATGAGCGCGCCGAGCGGCGCCTCCGGCGTGCAGGCGGTGCCGAACATCGGGCAGGCCCAGGGCTTCATCTGGCCGGTCAGCACCTCGCCGCAGCGGCAGGCGTCGGGGTCGGCGACCTGCACCTCCGGCACGGCGAAGCGCCGCTCCGCATCGAACTCGGCGTAGGGCGCGCGCAGCGTCACGCCCGACTGGGCGATGGAGCCGAGGCCGCGCCATTCGAAGGTCGGCCGCACTTCGTAGACCTCGTCGACCGCGCCCATCGCCCGCGCATTGCCGGCGTCGGGCACGACGCGGGCATATTGGTTTTCGATCGCCGCGCGCCCGTCCGATAGCTGACGCAGCACCATGAGCAGCGATTGCAGGAGGTCGATCGGCTCGAAGCCTGAGACCACCATCGGCTTGTGGAACTCCTCTGCGATGAAGCGGTAGGGCGTCGTGCCGATCACCATCGAGACATGCCCCGGCCCGATGAAGCCGTCGATGCCGAGGTCCGGCTTCTCCAGCAGCGCGCGCAGGGTCGGGATGATGGTGATGTGGTTGCAGAACACCGAGAAATTGGTGATCCCTTCGCGCGCCGCCCTCAGCACGGTCAGCGCCGTCGAGGGCATCGTCGTCTCGAAGCCGAGGCCGAAGAACACCACCTCGCGGTCCGGATTGCGGCGGGCGAGAGCGAGGGCGTCGAGCGGAGAATAGACCATGCGCACATCCGCGCCATCGGCCTTGGCAGTGAGTAGGCTCTTGCGCGAGCCCGGCACCCGCATGGCGTCACCGAAGGTGGCGAAGATCACTTCCGGCCGCTCGGCAATGGAGACGCAGTCGTCCACGCGTCCCATGGGCAGCACGCAGACCGGGCAGCCCGGCCCGTGCACGAACTCGATGATGTCCGGCAGCAGCCCTTCGAGCCCATAACGGAAAATGGCGTGGGTATGCCCACCGCACACTTCCATGATGGCAAACGGCCGGTCGCGGCCGCGCTCCATGTGGGCGGCGAGCGCGCCGATCTCGCGCACGAGGCCCTTGGCAAGGGCGGGGTCGCGGAATTCGTCGACATAGCGCATGACGATGCTCCATCTGTTCAGTGCGCGGGCGGCGTGGACGCCGGGTGGAAGGGCTCGACGCTCCCGGAGCGCATCGCCTCGATCTCGCTTTGGGCCTCGCCGATCTCGGTGAGGACCTTCAGCGTCGCAGCGGCCTCTTCCTCGTCGATCAGGCTCATGGCGAAGCCGACATGGACCAGAACCCATGCGCCGACGAGCCCATCGAGCGTGCGACCCGGTTCGGCGACGCAGACGACATCGATGGTGCGGCGTACGCCGGAGACGTCGACGCTGGCGAGCATGGCCTCTTCATCGACGATGGCGACGATACGGCCGGGAATACCAAGGCACATGGCGATCTCTCCTCAGTGGCTACGCCCGAAGGCCCCGTCACGGGCGATGCCGTAACGGTCGAGTTTGGCTCGGAGCCCGACGCGGGACAGGCCCAGTTCCTCCGCCGCGCGGCTCTTGTTCCAGCGGCAGCGCACCAGCGTCTCCATCAGGATCAGCGCTTCCATGCGCTCGATGCGGTCCTTGAGCGGCCCGGATTCGCGGATGGCGAGGTCCGCCGGCTCGGTCCGGGCGGCGGAGGCGGCGGCGCCGCGCAGCACGTGCGGCGACAACAGGTCGGCGCCCAGCTGATCGCCGGTCGAAAGCACGAGCATGCGCGTCAGCTCGTTCTGCAATTCGCGCACATTGCCGGGCCAGTCATAGGCCTCGATGCAGGCCAGCGCCTCCTCGGTGAAGCCCTTGACGCGCTTGCCATGCGTGCCGGAGAGGCTGTCGAGAATGCGCGGTGCCAGCACCCGGAGATCGGCGCGGCGCTCGCGCAGCGGCGGCAGGGTCAGCACCATGGCGGCAAGGCGGTAGTAGAGGTCCTCACGGAACCGGCCGGCCTTGACTTCACCGGCGAGGTCGCGGTGGGTGGCGGCGATGACGCGCACGTCGACGCGCTTCGCCTCGTTCGATCCGATCGGCCGGATCTCGCCTTCCTGCAGGAATCGCAACAGCTTGACCTGGAAGGCGGGGGACACGTCGCCGATCTCGTCGAGCAGGATGGTGCCGCCGTCGGCCTGGTCGAGCAGGCCGATCCGGGTGACGTGCGCGCCGGTGAAGGCGCCCTTCTTGTGGCCGAAAAGCTCCGATTCCAGCAGTTCATCGGGGATCGCCCCGCAATTGACGGCAAAAAACGGCCGTTCCGAGCGCAAGCTGGAATAGTGGATCGCCCGGGCGAGCAGTTCCTTGCCGGTGCCGGTCTCGCCCAGCACCAGCACCGGGATCTGGAAGGCGGCAACCTGCGCGGCGCGTCGGCAGACCTCGTTCAACGGGCTGGCCGGGGTGCGCACCAGGGCGTCAAAATGGAAATTGCGCAGCACCCGCTCGTGCTGCTCGGCGAAGCGGGCCTCGGGGGCGGCGAGGCGGAGCTCCAGCGAGAGGCGGTCGTGCTCGCGCAGGAGGTGGTAGAGGCGGGCCGCCGACTGCGCCGCCAGCAGTAGCTGGTCGGGGTGCCAAGGCTTTGTGATGAATTGATAAATTCCCGCCTCGTTGATGGCGCCGATCATGTCCTCCGGGTCGGTGTAGCCGGTGACGATGATACGGACCACGTCGGGCCAGCGCTGGCGTACCTCGGCGAGCAGGTCGACGCCCGAGCGCTCGGGCATGCGCTGGTCGCAGAAAACCACCTGAATCCATTCATTTTCAAGCACTTGTAGGGCCTGCGCGGCGCCGAGCGCGGTGTGCACGTCGAAGTCCTCGCCGAGCACGCGGGCGATCACCTCGACCGAGCGGGGTTCGTCGTCGACCACCAGCAAAGCGGGGCGCGCGGTCATGGCCTGCCGGCTCCGGCTTTGAGGCGCAAGGCATTGGCGCGGCTATCGAATTCGGCGGCGAGACGCTCCAGCTGGCGGCGCCTCGCGTCGTCCAGAAAGGCGAGCCAGGCGGTGAGGCCGCCGGGTCCACGGGACGAGGCATGCAAGATCGGCGCGGCGGGATTGACGCGGGCGATGTTGCGTTCGATCAGGTCGATGTCGACGTCAAGATACGGAAGCAGGTCGACCTTGGTCAGCACGACGAGATCGGCAGACTGGAATATATCGGGGTATTTCAGAGGCTTGTCCTCGCCTTCCGTCACCGACAGCAGGGTCACCCGGATGCCCTCGCCGAGGTCGAACGCGGCCGGGCAGACGAGATTGCCGACATTCTCGATGAACAGGATACCTCCGGGCGGCAAGGGCAACTGGTCGAGGGCGTGGCCGACCATGTGGGCGTCGAGGTGGCAGCCCTTGCCGGTGTTGATCTGCACCGCCGGGGTGCCGGTGGCGCGGATGCGCTCGGCATCGTTCGCCGTCTGCTGGTCGCCCTCGATCACCGCCGCCGGGACGCTCTTCCCAAGTGCCTGCAATGTCTCGACTAACAGCGTCGTCTTGCCGGCACCGGGGCCGGCCAGCAGGTTGATCGCCAGCACGCCGTCGCGGCTGAAGCGGGCCCGGTTGGCGGCGGCATAGGCGTCATTCTTGGCGAGGATGGCCCGCTCGATCTCGACCAGACGCGGCGCACCGGCGACTGTCCTGTCAGTCCGATCAGATGGATGATCAGGATGGTGCGCGTGATCCGACAATACGGCGTTATCCGCGACATCCCGCGGATGAGCGTGGTGGTCATGATCGTGATGCCCGTGGTCATGGCCATGGTGCTCATGATCGCGATGTTCGTGCCCGTGCGCATGCCCGGCATGGGAATGGCCGTGGCCGGAATGCGCGCCGTGGGAATGCACGCCCTCGGCGCCCGATATGGTGACCTCGCCCGGTCCGCAGCCGCATGTCACGCACATCACACCACCTCCAGATCCCTGATTTGCATGCCGGTGCCGCCGTTCGGCTGAAGCCTGCCGCCGCCGCAATCCGGGCAGGGGTCGAGCCGATCGGCCAGCGCCACGGTGGCCGAGCAGTCGAAGCACCAGGCGCTGCCCGGCTCGTCGAGCACGACGAGGTCGGCGCCCTCGGCGAGCGAGCCGGCCATCACCACGTCGAAGCCGAAGCGCAGCGCCTCCACCTCCACCCCGGCGAAGCGGCCGATCGCCAGCCGCACCTTTGTCACCCGGGCAAAGCCATGCGCGCGGGCGGCCTCGCGCAGCGAATCGAGCAGGCTCTCGCACAGCGCCATCTCATGCATGAAGCCGGCCCTCCGGGGCGTCGAGCCGAAGCGTCACCGGCACGCACGGGTTGACGCAAGCGACCACGAGCCGCGCCAGCATCGACGTGTGCGGCCCGATCGGCAAGGCATCGAGCGCCCGTTGCAGCAGCCCGCCGGGGGCGAGGTTCCAGGCGCTCGGCGACAGCACGCGGTAATCGGTGACGATGCCGCCGGCGACGCTGGCGCGGTGGGCGAGCAAGCCCCGCGCGGCGCGGGCAAGACCGATGCCGGGAGCGGCGGGCAGCGTCTCGCCGGGCGCCTCGCGCGGATCAAGGCAGGCGAGAAGATCGATCAGGCGCGCCAGCAGGCGGGCGAACAGGCTGGCGCCCTCGGCCGCCATCAGCTCGCGCAGCAGCGGCACGCGGCGCCAGCCATCGGCCACCGTGGTCTCGCGCGGTTCGGGCGGCGCGCCCTGTTCCAGCGCGGCGGCGATGTCGGCGAGGCCGGGCGCGGGCAGCTCGGCGCGGCCCCAGGCGGGGTCAATGGTCTCGCGGCAATGGGCCAGCAGACGGGCGGTCGGGCTCGGGCCGGCCCGCAGCCAGTGCTCGAGGGTGCGGAGCGTGCCATTGGCAAGATCGATCTCGGTGCCGAGCAGCGCGGTGCGCAGCCCCTCGGCGCCGCCCTGCCCGCCCAGATGCCGCAGCGCGGCGCGGTCGGGCGTGCGGCCGAACAGCGCCGGCCAGTCGGCGAGGATGGCGAGCGCATGCTCGCGAACCCGCTCGCGCCGGGTCCGCGCGGGGTTGTCCATCAGGGGCAGGCCGAGCGCGGCGCGGGCGGCGGCCTCGTGCGCGCCGGCGCAGAGGTTGAACACGCGCGGCAGCAGCCTCGCCGCCTCCCCGGCCGTGCGGCCGACCAGCCATCCGGTGCCGGCGCCGGGCGTGGGCGCGAGGCGCCACGCCGGCCCATGCAGCCCGGTCACCAATGCGATGTCCAGCGCGCCGATCATGATTCGGCTCCGGTGCGGGGATCGTTCGAGGCGAGGCCGGCGCCGAAGATCAGCGCGCGGCGGGAGGGCGCATCGACAACGGGCGAGACCGGAACGGGGACGGCATCGCGTTCGGCGGAAGCGATGGCGGCCGCTTCCCGCGCCGCTTCGGCCTGCACGTCCGCCTCGCGGGCCCGGCGGATCTCGCCGGAGCGGTCGCCCTCCTCGCGGATGGCGGGATCAAACAGCGCGGCCAGCACGGCGCGGGCGGTCTCGCTCGCCTGAAGCATGGAGGTGAAGTCGAACATCGGCGAGAACAGCGAGCAGGCCTTGTAGGGGCCGGTCTCCGGCCGGTTGGCGGCGAGGAACTCGTAAGGGCCGGAGGGGAAGGCGATGATCTCTTTCGCGCCCGGCACCAGCGCCGACCAGTCCTCGTCCGGGCCCGGCACCAGCACCAGGTTCATGAACCACGGGGTGATCATCACGCCGATCACCCGCCCCTCATGAGCGCGGAAACCGATCGCCTTCACCTCCAGCGTCTCGTTGAGCAGCGGCACGCCGCGCATCTGCCCGACATGGATCTCGCGGAACAGCGCCTCGAAGCGCCCGGGCATCGCGGCGGCAAGGGCGGCCAGCCGCTCGTCGCGGACGGGCGGGGCGGGAGCCGGCGCAGGCGGCACCGCAACGTCGTCGATCACCATGAACTGCTCGCGCGGGCCGTCGCATTGCGGGCAGCGCCATTCCTCCGGCAGCGCAACGAAGGGCGTGCCGGGCGGCACCTGCCAGACGTCGCAGCCGCGCGCGGGATCGTAGACGTGCCAGCAGATCTTGCATTCCAGCACGGCCGCCAGCGACAGCCGGCCGGCATCGCCAAGGAAGGAGCCTTCGAAGCGCCGGGTCAGCATGGCGGCCTCCTAGCGCAGCGCTTCGAGGATATCGGCAAGGCGGGCGGCGGAATCGGCGATGTCCTCAGGCGCCGCGCAGGCGATCTCCGGCACCTGCGACACCTCGATCGTGTCGAGGATCAGCGTGTCGGCGGAATTGTAGTAGCGCACCCGCCAGACCGACGGGGTGGCGGTCGCCTCGATGCGGCAATTGCCGTAGCCGCGCGAGAGGATGGTGATGCCGCCGCGCCCCAGGCCCGCGTCGATCATCTCCAGATCCTCCGGCGAATGCGGCAGCAGGCTCATGTTGATGACGTGCGGCAGGCCGCCGGGCCGATGGGTGCGGCTCTTGTGGGCGATCTCGGTGAGGATGGCGGGGGCGTTGACGATGCCGGGTCGCGGACGGGCGGCGTAGTCGGCATCGACCGGCCATTCGCGCGGGAAGGCCCGCATCAGCGCGCCGCGCGGGAAGGCGGCGACCTCGACCCGCTCGCGCACCACCGGCGCCTGGCCGGGCTCGCTCCGCGTGCCGCGCACCCGCCACACGCCGGCGCAGGTCGCCTCCTGGATCTCGATGCGCTCGCCGGGCAGGTCGACCACGATCGACACCTCGCCCTCGCCCAGCGTCTCGTCGAGCAAAGCGCGGTTGGCGGCGTCGAGATGACTGACAGCGACGGTGGTGGCGCCGTTCGGGCGCCATTGCGCGAGGCCGTCGCGGATCGTCTCCAGTACGGCAAGCGCCGGGGCGACGCGGGCGGGGTCGTCGATCTCCGGCAGATGCGCCTCATAGGTGCGCATGCCCGAGGGCATGGGCAGGTAGGCGAGGCCCTCCTCGCCCTCGGCCGGCTGGCTGCCGGGGCCGTAGCCGATGGGCGGGACCGTGGCGTAGGGGATCGACATGGGAGGCCTCAATGCTTCACGGACGGGATCGCGGGGGCTGTGATGAGGGCGGACAGGCGCTCGATGAACTCGTCCCAGTCGCGCATGCGCGACAGCGAGCCGGCGGGCCGGCCGTCGCGCATCACCACGATGGCCGGCAGGGCGATGCCGCCGAGCTCAGTGCGCAGGTGCTTCTCGTAGTCGGGCCCGGCCACCGCGCCGCCGGCGGGCAGGCCGAGCGCGCGTACCAGTTCCGGCAGCACCACGGCGATGTCCGGCGTCTCGAGGTGCCCCTTGCCATGAGCGGGCAGGAACAGCAGGGCGTCGCCGGGCGGCAGGGCGCTCGCATCCGCCGCCTCGAGATAGGCGAAGCCGAGCTGGTCTATGAGCCGGGCGACCAGCGGGTGCAGCGTGTCGGGGGTCATGAAGCGGGCTCCGGGTTCGGCAGCAGGGCGGCGAGGTGGGGCGGCAATGTGGGCTCGCGATCGATCAGGTCGGCGAAGGCGCGGTCGATGTCGGCGGGCGCCCCGTTCATCAGGGCCGCGACGGCGGCCAGCGCCTCCGTGATCTGCGCGGCCGCATCGGCATCGAGCAGGCGGCGGCCGGTGCCGAGGAAGGTCAGCACATGGTCGCCAACGCGGGCGTCGGGCAGCAGCGACAGGTCGATGAGGTGGGTCTCCTCCCCCTGCCGGCACTGGCCGGCGAGGCCGTCGATGCGGGTGATCTCCATGGGGATGCCGAGGCACATGGCGGGCCCCTAGCGCCAATGGACGAGCACGCGCTCGTCACCGATGCGGCAGGCATCCTCGGCGCTGGGACGCCCGCCCTCGTAGGCGGAGCGGACCAGCGCCGGGGCGATGAGGCTCTCCGCGCCCGCCCGGCGGGTCGGGACCACGCCGAATTCACGGTCGAGGATCTCCAGCACCAGCGCGATGGCCGGCTCGATGCGGGCGGCGATGGCCGGGGTCAGTCCGCCGCCGTAATCGTCGAGCAGTTCCGGCTGCACGCCGACCAGGCGCAGCGTCGGCGGGGTTTTGCCGCGCAGCCGCAGCAGGGCGAGCACTTCCTGGAAGCCGGTCTGGTGCAGGCTCACCTTGCGGGCACTGAGGACGGCCGGCACCTCGTCGTCCCTCAGCACGCGCAGCGTCGCCGGCGGCAGGCCGTAGTCGATGGCATCGACGATGACGACGCCGGTCGCCTCCTCCAGATAGGGCAGGAGGTAGAGGCCCTGCGTGCCGCCATCCAGCGCCTGGACGTTGTCGGGCAGTTCGTAATGCTGGTGCAGCGCCTCGACGACGCGGACGCCGAAGCCCTCGTCCGCCCATAGGAGGTTGCCGATGCCGAGCACGAGAATGCGTTCGCCGCCCATCGCGACGTCCTCCACAGCGTTCGTCCCTAGACGTTCATTGACGAGCGGTCTGGTGCCGCTTCTTTCGAAATCTTCTTAATTCAAGCCGCGTGCCAGTTCGGTTTAGTTCCCGATCTATTTGAAAAACAATGATAAAATGACACCCCCCTGAGTCGACCGAAAAGCCGATTGGAAGGATGATGACCATTTCTTTGGCAAATTGAAAACTCACTATCCACTACGAAAAAGGGCGCGGCCGAAGCCGCGCCCTGCTGCCGGCCGCACGTATGTGCGACCATGTCCCCACATGGCAGGACCGCGCCTCGCGGCGACGACCCCTCCGGCAGAACGCGAAGGCGGCCCGGAAGCGCGCCGTCAGTCCGGGTCGTCGTCCTTGAAGGTGCGCACGCCCGAGATCATGGTCGAGACGATGGATTGCCGGGACATGATGTCCTCGCGCACCGCCGCGTAGACGTGCACCATGACGAACAGCAGGATCACCCACATGCCGAGATGGTGAAAGGTATGCACGTTCATGCTGCCGCCCATCAGCGGGATGACCCAGCCGAACAGGTGGTCCTGCCAGCTGCCCGGCCCGGCGCCTTCCGAATAGAGCGCGAAGCCGGTGACGATCATGAACAGGCTGCCGAGCCCGATGGCGAAGAACATGGCGAACTGCGCCAGCGGGTTGTGGCCGACATACTTCTTCGGCCGACGCTCGAGGAACAGGTACCACTTCGCCTCGCCCCACAGCCCGGCCCAGAAGGCGCGCCGCCAGAACGGCAGTATGAAGAGCTGCCTCGCATGGTGGTTGCCGACGAACGCCCAGTAGATGCGGAAGATGAAGCCGACGGCGAAGATGTAGCCGGCGGAGAAGTGCAGGAAGCGGATCGTACCCATCAGGTAATGCGCGCTGGCCTCGCCCGAGAGGGTCGGCAGCGGCGAGCCGATCAGGTAGCCGGTCACCGCGAGCACGGTGATCGACAGCGCGTTGATCCAGTGCCACAGCCGCACCGGCGCCTCATAGACATAGACGGCGGTGACGCGCGCGGCGCGCTCGCCCTCAATGGTGGGAGCGAGGGGCGTTTCGACGGCAGAGGGGTCGATGCTGGTCATGTTCCCCTCCCCTCAGCGCACGGTGACGCGGGCCATCTCCTCGCCGTCCGGCGCGAGGACATGCGTCGAGCAGGCGAGGCACGGATCGAACGAGTGCAGCGTGCGCAGGATCTCCACCGGCTCCTCCGGGCGCTCCATCGGCGTGTTCATGAGCGAGGCCTCGAACGCGCCGATATTGCCTTTCGGATCGCGCGGGCCACCGTTCCAGGTGGTCGGCACCACGCATTGGTAATTGTCGATGCGCCCGTCCTTGATGCGGATCCAGTGGGCGTTGGCGCCGCGCGGGGCTGCCACGGTGCCGACGCCCTTGGCCTCCTTCGGCCAGGTGGCGGGGTCCCATTTCTCGACATTGGCGGTGGAGCTGTCGCCGGCCTTGATGTTGGCGATCAGCCGCTCGAAATCCTCCAGCATCATCTTGGCGCAGTAATGCGCCTCCAGCGCCCGCGCCAAGGTACGGCCGATGGTCGAGGGCAGCGCCTGCTTGGGCGTCAGGTTGGTGCCGGCCAGCGCGTTGAAGCGGCCGACCGAGTCGGTGATCTGGTCCTTCACATAGGTGACGTTGTGGCCCCAGGCGAGGATGTAGCGGGCGAGCGGGCCGACCTCCACAGCATGGCCGCGCCAGCGCGGCGACTTGATCCAGGAATATTTCGCCGCCTCGTCGAGCTCGCGGATATCGGTGCGGGTGCCGACCGTCTTGGGGCCGAGCTCGTATTTCGGCTGGGTGACGCCGTCCCAGGGGTGCAGGCCCTTGGCCTCGTCGCCGTAGCTGTACCAGCTATGGGCGACGAATTCCTGCACCTGCTCGGGATCGCGCGGGTCAATCGGGAGCACCTCGTCCCAGTTGCCGTTCAGGATCACGCCGCCGGGCAGCTGGTCGGTCGATTTCTTGCCATGCACCAGCTCGTAGTCGCCATAGTCCATGACGTTGGTGGCCGAGAGGCCGCCGCCATAGAGCCATTCCTTGTAGAAGGAGGCGATGGCGATGACATCCGGGACATAGACGTTCTTGGAGAACTCGAACGCCTCGATCAGCCGCTGGTGGACGAAGTTCAGCCGCTCCATGTTGAGCGGCGCCCCAGCCGACATGTTGCCTTCCATGTTGATGGCGCAGGGCACGCCGCCGACCATGTAGTTCGGGTGCGGGTTCTTGCCGCCGAAGATGGTGTGGACCTTGACGATCTCCTTCTGGAAATCGAGCGCCTCGAGATAATGCGCCACCGCCATCAGGTCGGCTTCCGGCGAGAGCTTGTAGGCCGGGTTGTCCCAGTAGCCGTTCTTGAAGATGCCGAGCTGGCCGCTCTCGACGAATTTCTTCAGCCGGTTCTGGATGTCGCGGAAATAGCCGGGGCTGGAGACCGGGTGGTCCGGCCCGACCATCTGCTGGAGCTGCGAGGTGGCCTTGGGGTCGGCCTTCAGCGCGTTCACCGGGTTGACCCAGTCGAGCGCGTGCAGGTGGTAGAAGTGCACGACATGGTCGTGCCATTGCAGCACCTTGGCCATGATCTCGCGGATCAGGTGGGCGTTGGTGGGGATCTTGATCTCGAGCGCGTCCTCGACCGCGCGCACCGAGGCCAGCGCGTGGCAGCCGGTGCACACGCCGCAGATGCGCTCGACGAAGGCCCAGGCGTCGCGCGGGTCGCGACCCTTCAGGATCACCTCAAGCCCGCGCCACATGGTGCCGGTGGAGACCGCGTTGCGGATGATGTTGTTGGAATCGACGTTCACCTCGCAGCGCATGTGGCCTTCGATGCGGGTGACCGGATCGACCACGATGCGCTTGCCGGAGGTGTCGAGGGAGAAGCCGTTCGGCGTCTGGATGGTCATTTGGGCTCTCCCGCGTGGCTGGAGCCGTTCGGCCCGATGTCGCCCTTGTGCTGGGCGCGCTTGAGGGCGCTCACCGCCGCGTGTACGGCGACCGCGCCGCCCACCACGCCGGCAGCGCCGACGCCGATCCGGTCGGCATTGGATTCGACGCCGAAGCCGACTCCGTGCAGGTCGGACAGGCGGGCATACCAGGAGCCCTTGTCCCAGAACCCGTCCTCCGAGCAGCCGATGCAGCCATGGCCGGCCTGGATCGGGAAGGAGGTGCCCTCGTTCCAGCGGATGGTCGAGCAGGCGTTGTAGGTGGTCGGGCCCTTGCAGCCCATCTTGTAGAGGCAGTAGCCCTTGCGCGCGCCCTCGTCGTCGAACGCCTCGACGAACTGGCCGGCGTCGAAATGCGGGCGGCGGTAGCACTTGTCGTGGATGCGCTGCGAATAGAACATCTTCGGCCGACCCTGCCGGTCGAGCTCGGGGATGCGGTCGAAGGTCAGCATGTAGGTGATGACGCCGGTCATCACCTCGGCGATCGGCGGGCAACCGGGGACCTTGATGATCGGCTTGTCGGTGATGACCTCGTGCACCGGGGTGGCGCGGGTCGGGTTCGGGCGCGCCGCCTGCACGCAGCCATGCGAGGCGCAGGAGCCCCAGGAGATGATCGCCTTGGCGTCCTTGGCCACCATCCTGAGCTGGTCGACGAAGGGCTTGCCGCCGATGATGCAGAACATGCCGTCTTCGTTCAGCGGCGGGTTGCCCTCGACGGCGAGGATGTAGTTGCCTTTGTACTTCTCCATCACCTCGTGCAGGATGGCCTCGGCCTGGTGGCCGGCGGAGGCCATCAGCGTGTCGTCATAGTCGAGCGAGATCATCGACAGCACGACATCCTTGGCCAGCGGATGGGCCGAGCGGATGAAGCTCTCCGAGCAGCAGGTGCATTCCAGCCCGTGCAACCACAGCACCGGCGTGCGCGGCTTGGTCTCCATCGCGTGGGCGATCTCCGGCACGAATTCCGGCCCCAACCCGAGCGCGGCGGCGGTGAGCGAGCAGTATTTCAGGAACGAGCGGCGGGTGATGCCCTGCCGTCGCATCACCTCGTAGAACGTCTCAAGCCCTTGCATGCGGCATCCCTCCGATTGTGCGGCCGGCCGCGTCGAGGCGGCTGGCCTGGAGGAGGTTCAGCAACCGCCGTGCCAGTGCATAAATCGACGTGATTTCAATATATTGCAGGAATTTACGCGTAATGGCGCCGGAAGCCGGAAATGCGCTTTCCAGCGCAAGCGGAAAGCCGCTTACCCCCCGATCAGCCGCGCCGCCGCCACCACCGCCTGGCCGAAGGCGAGGCCGCCGTCGTTGGCCGGCACCTCGCCGGGGATCAGAAGTTCGAGGCCGTGGCCTTGCAGACGGTTCAGCGTCGCCTCCAGCAACAGCGCGTTCTGGAACACCCCGCCGGACAGGGCGACGGCGCTCGCACCGTGCCGTTCGGCCAGCGACAGGGCGGCGCGCGCGAAGGTCTCCGCCACGCCCTCATGGAAGCGGCGAGCGATCCCGGCGCGCGGGCGGCCGGCGGCAAGATCGGCCAGCGCGGTCCGCCACATCGGGGCGGGGTCGATCTCGATCAGGCCATCGACGGCCGATTGCGCGAAGGTATAGGGCGTCGATTGCGTGTCGGCGCTCATCGCCTCCCCGACCTGCGCGAGACCGGGACGCGATCCCGGCTCTGCGCTTCGCTGCGGCCGGGATGACGGCGAAAGGCCTTCCGCCAGCGCCTGCAGGGCCATCGCCGCCTCGCCCTCGAAATCGAGGCGCCCCGGGGCGAGGCCGAGCAGCGCGGCCATGGCGTCGAACAGCCGGCCGGCGGAGCTGGCCAGCGGGGCGTTGATGCCCTTCGCCATTATCGCCCGCAGCGTCGCCACCGGGCGCCCCTCGAACAGGTGTGCGGGCACCGCCTCCGGGCCGAGCGCCGCATCGAGATGGGCCAGCAGCACGCGCCATGGCTCGCGGCTGGCGGCGTCCCCGCCAGCGAGCGGGATCGGCCTGAGCCGCGCGAGACGGCGGCTGGTGCGGTAATCGCACAGCAGGATCTCGGCGCCCCAGAGGGTGCCGTCCTCGCCGAGGCCGAGGCCGTCCAGCGCGATGCCGACCACCGCGCCCGCCTCCAGCGGCCGGCCATGCTCGGCCATGACGGCGGCGATATGGGCGTGATGGTGCTGCATCGCGACCAGCGGCAGGCCACGTTCCACCCCCAGCGCCGCACCGAACCGGCTCGGCCGGTAATCGGGGTGGGCATCGACGGCGATGGCCGCCGGACGGTGATCGAACAGGGCGGCGTAGTCGGCGACGGCGCGCTCGAACGCATCCTGCGTCGCCGGCTCCTCCAGCTCGCCGAGATGGTGCGAGAGCAGCGCCTTGCGGCCGATGGTGAGGCAGATGGCGCTCTTGAGCTCGCCGCCCAGCGCCAGCACCGGCGGGGCGCCGGCGAAGCCCTCGGGCAGATCGCGCGGCACCGGGGCGAGACCGCGCCCGCGCCGCATCACCCGCACCCGCCCGGCGGCGAGCTGCGCCACGCTGTCGTCGAGCCGCCGGGCGATGGGGCGGTCGTGGAGCAGGAAGCCGTCGACGATGCCTTTGAGCTTTTCGCGGGCGGCCTCATTGTTGGTCACCTGCGGCTCGCCGGAGCGGTTGCCGCTGGTCATCACCAAAGGGCGATCCGCCGCCGCCATGAGGAGGTGGTGAAGCGGGGTGTAGGGCAGCATCGCGCCGAGACGGTTCTGGCGGGGGGCGAGCGAGGGCGCCAGCGAAGGGGCCGGCACGGCGTCGGCGCGCAGGCGCAGCAGGACGATCGGCGCGGCGGGACCTTCCAGCGCAGCGATTTCCGCCTCGCCCGCCACGCATAGCGCCGCGACCATCGCCCGGTCGCGCAGCATCACCGCCAATGGCTTGGCGGGGCGATGTTTTCGCGCCCGCAGTTCGGCGACGGCGGTCTCATCGGTGGCGTCGCAGGCGATGTGGAAGCCGCCCAATCCCTTGATGGCGAGGATGCGCCCGGCCCGCAGCAGCGCTGCGGCCTCGGCGATCGGGTCGCCGTCGACCTCCGCGCCGTCCACCTCCAGCGTCGGGCGCGGCCCGCAGGCGGGGCAGGCGATGGGCTGGGCGTGGAAGCGGCGATCGGCCGGGTTCCCGTATTCCGCGCGGCACGCCTCGCAGAGCGGGAAGCCGCGCATGGTGGTGGTGGCGCGGTCATAGGGCAGGCCCTCGACGATGGAAAAGCGCGGCCCGCAATCGGTGCAATTGGTGAAGGCGTAGCGGTGGCGGCGCGCGGTGGGGTCGGCCGTCTCAACGAGGCAGGTGGGACAGGCGGCGATATCGGCGACGACGCCGACCGAGACGGTGCCGGGCGCGCTGGCGGCGATGGTGAAGCCGTCCCCGGCGAAGGCGGAAATCGCCGCCCGTTCGATGCTGTCGACGCGGGCCAGCGGCGGCGCCTCGGCGCGCAGCGCATGGGTCAGCGCATCGAGCGCCGGCTGGGCGGCGCGCGCGCGGATGACGACGGCGTCGCCCTCATTGCCGACCTCGCCGACAAGCGCCAGCCGCTGCGCCAGCCGCCAGACGAAGGGGCGGAAGCCGACCCCCTGCACGAGGCCGCGCACGATGATCTGTTCGGCCCGTTCCGTTTCCATACCCGGCTCAGTGCACCGTGCAGACCATGCAGGGATCGAACGAGCGGACGATGTGCTGCACCGCCACCGGCGTGGTCTCGCCCTGCCGGATCGGCGCGCCGACGAGGGCCGCCTCCAACGGTCCCGGCACGCCCTGCGCGTCGCGCGGCGAGAAGTTCCAGGTGGTCGGCGCGATGATCTGATAGCCGGCTATGCGGCCGTTTTCCACCCGCAGCCAATGGCCGAGCGCGCCGCGCGCGGCCTCGGTCAGCCCGGCCGCGCGGCCATAGCCGGGCATCACCCCTTGCGCGCACCACGGCTCGCCCGGCCGCATCTGCCGCACCCACAGTTCCATGGCGATCAGCGTGCGCGCGGTCTCGACCAGTCGCGCGACGACGCGGGCGAGCACGCTGCCGCCGCCGCGCGCGACGATGTCTCGGACCAAGGGATGGCCGTCGACCATCTGCCGCGCCAGCGCGCCGGTCTCGAACGGCAGGCCGCCGAGGCGCGGCGCCTTGCACCAGGTGTAGCCGGTCTCGTCGTCGGCATCGGGCAGGGTCGAGCCGTCGAACGGGTGGTGCGGGCGGGTGCGGCCCTCCATCCGGGCGTTGGTGTGGTCCTCGGTGATGGCGGTGGTGTCGACCGCCGCCGACCCCTCGCCGGTGAAGATGCCGCGCGCGTAGAGCGGGGCGCCCGCCCCCGGATAGGCGCCGTAGCTGAGATAACGATCATAGGCGTGGCCGAGACGGTCGAGCTCCAGGTCGGCGGCGATCTCCAGGAACAGGCGGAAATCACCGTCCGGAGCGCTCGCTCGCCAGCGGTCCAGCTCCTCCAGCGAGGCGAGTTCGGCCACCGCCTCCAGCTTCGCGCCATAGAGCCCGTCCTCCAGCGCCCGGCGCACCGCGCTGAGCGTCGCCAGCAGCCGCATCTGGTCGCGCGCGTCGGCCCCGCGCGTCACCCCGCCGGGCTGCAGCGCCAGCGTGTGCGGCCAGCGGCCGGCGAGCAGGCCGAGGACGTGCAGCAGCGTGGTTCGGGTCTCCAGCGCCCGCCGCACCGAGGCGCCGTGCGAGGCCTTGAAGCGCGTCTCGGCGCGCGCGAACCACGGCCGTTCCGCATAGATGGCGCGGGCGAAGTCCGGCATGAAGAAGACGTGGAAATGGGTGAGATGGTCGGCGACGTTCTCGGTGGCGACGATGAGATTGGTGGCGACGCGGCCGTTCTCGGTCGGCCCGATGCCCTGCACGCCGGCCAGCGCGAGCGCGGCGGCGTGCGACTGCGACACCGAGCAGATGCCGCAGATGCGCGGGGCGATCACCAGCGCGTCACGCGGGTCGCGCCCCTCCAGGATGCGCTCGAAGCCGCGGAACAGCGGCGACGATACGAACGCCGCCTCGACCCGCCCGCCCGAGGCCTCCAGCCGCACTTCGAGATCGCCCTCGACCCGGTTGAACGGACCGACCACGAGGCGGGTGGTGCCGTCCGTGGGTGCGTCCTGGCTCATCGCCGCTTGATGTCGCGCACGGTCGGCGGCGTCACCACATGGTCGCTGGTGGCGTTGGCGCGCAGCCGCTCCGGGGTTGCCGCCTTGGCCAGCGAGGAGAGCGCGACGAACCACGCCTTGGGCATGTCGGTGGGCAGGCCGACCGGGATGCCGGCGATCTTCGGCGTCTCGACGAAAGCGTGGCCGGGCTCCTCGAATTCCGGCGCGGTGCAGTTGATGCAGGCATAGCCGCCGCGCGTGCAGGAGCCCTCGCCGTTCCACAGCCGCGTGTTGCAATCGGCGTGTGCCTGCGTGCCGAGGCAGCCGAGGTGCTCCATCATGCAGCCGAGATCGCTCATCTTCTCGGCGCTGGCCTTGTACTCGTAATATTCGTTGCGCGGGCAGCCATGGTGGACGAGGTGGTCGGCGTAGAAGCGCGGGCGGCGGTAGACGTCGAGATCGTCCGCCTTCAGCAGGCCGACCGCCAGCAGCATCAGCGTCTCGGTCACCCAGTTGGGATGGGTCGGGCATCCCGCGACGTTGATCACCGGCATGCCGGAGCGCGAGCGGAAGGCGGCGCCGAGCGCCCCGCCCTCGCGGCGCCCGTCATATTGCAGGCCGCAGGCGTCGGTGGGGTTGATGCCGGCCGCCGTCACCCCGCCATAGGCGGCGCAGGTGCCAACGGCGACAACGTTCTCGGCCACGGCCGCCAGCCGGCGCACCCATTCGATGGTCGGCACGCCGGTGCCGGCGAGGATGTGGAACCGCCCGGTGTTCTTCGGCCCGCGCAGCATGGCGCCCTCGACGCAGAGCGCGTCGAGCCGGATGTCGCCGGCGAGCACCCGCTCGAACAGGGCGAGCGCCTCGGCTCCGGTCTCCTCCGACAAGGTCGGGTGCCAGAGCATGCGGATATTGGCGCTCTCCAGCGTGGTGGCGAGGTCGGGTGCCTCGGCGCAGAGCATCGACATGGTGCAGCCGCCGCAGCCGCCGGACTGGATCCACAGCACATTGAAGCTCGCCGAGATGGCTCGTGCGGATATGGCTGGTGCGGACATGGCTTCAGTCCTTCTGCGCCGCCGGCAGAGTGAGCGTCATGACCGCCCCGCCTTGCGGATGATTGGCAGCGGACAGCGCGCCGCCGTGCTCCTGCACGATGCGGTAGCTGATCGACAGGCCGAGCCCCGTCCCCTTGCCGACCGGCTTGGTGGTGAAGAACGGGTCGAAGATACGCGAACTTATCTCCGGGGCAATGCCCGGTCCGGTGTCGCGGATGATGAGCATGACATCATCCTCGCCGCGCCGGCCCTCGATCTCCAGCCGGCGCGTCGGCTGACACTCGATCGCGTCGACCGCGTTCTGCACCAGGTTCATCAGCACCTGGTGGATATGGCCGGGATGGCCGACGGCATGGAGCCCTTCGGGGACATCGAACCGGGTCTCGATCTCCGGCATCTGCGCCTTCGTCACCCAGTCGAGCGCCGAGCGCACCAGCGCGGCGAGGTCGAAGGTCTCGCGCGCCTCGCGCCGGTCCGCGGAGAAGCGGCGCAGGTCCGCGACGATGTCGCGCACGCGCTCGGCACCCTCCAGCATGCCGTCGAGCGTGCCCTCTATGTTGGCGAGTGTGGTGTCGATCTTGAGTTCCGCTCGCAGCTTCGCCAGCCGGGTGTCGTCGGCGCCGCGATGGACGGCATCGAGATAGGCGGTGAGCCGGCCGCTATAGCGCTTCAGCGTGTGGGCATTGCCATAGACGAACGAGATAGGGTTGTTCAGCTCATGGGCGACGCCGGCGACGAGGCGGCCGAGCGAGGCCATCTTCTCCGAATGCACCAGCTGCTGCTGGGCCTGCTTCAGCCGCTCATGGGCGGCGGCGAGGTCGCTATAGGCCTGGCGCAGTTCGCCGATCGGCCGGCCGACCAGCACGATCCCGACCGAGCGCCCCCGAGAATCGAAGCGCACCGCGCCGTTCACCGAGACCGGCAGCTCGCCGTCGGCGGTCAGGAAGGTGAATTCGCGATCGGTGATGCGCTGGCGTCGCTCCACTGCGGCGAGCACGTCGGCGAAGCTGGTAGGCGAGCTGTCCGCCAGAAGGTCGGCAACCCGACACTCGGTGAGGCTGCGCTGGCGAGGCCCGAAGATGCGCTCGGCGGCGAGATTGACCTGCTCGATGCGCCCGTTGAGGTCGCAGGCGATCAGCACGTCGGTCATCGAGGCCATGACGCCGGCGATGAAGGCCTGCGCCTCTTCCAGCGCCGCGTTCTTCTCCTCGAGCGCGACCTGCTGGGTGACGAGCTCGGCGTAGGTCTCGTCCATCTTCTGGATCACGGCGATCCATGCGCCGTCGGCCTCGGCCGCGATCACGGGATCGCGCCCGGCGGACAAGGGCCGCGCGGCGTGTAGGTCGCCAGGTCTTTCGCCAGTGTGCTGTTCCGACACCTCGAACGCCGATGCTTGTGTGAGCGGCACTCACATTACGATGAAGAGGTCAACGCAGGCAACGATGCCGACGATGTTCGCCTGGCGTTGAGCGCGTGACCTTCGTGACCATTTCACGTGAACCCGCCGCCGAGCGGCTGCTGCCGCAGATGAAGTCAGAGCCCGGCGAATTCGTCGCTGGCACCTATGAGCGCGGCTTCACGTTCGCGACCGCTGCGCTTCTGCAGCTCCCAACTCGACCATATATCGTCGCTGACCCGAATGCCGCAGGCCGAGGCGTTGCGGGCCATGGTGCTCGACGCGGCGCGCCCGGGGGTGGCGTCGAACATGGCGAGGCGGGTTTCGCCAACCCGCATCCCCCTTGGCCGCGCGGGGGCATCATCATGGGCGGCATGAACTTTATGCCGCGCAACACGAAATACGGGCACCTGATGGGCGATGTCTAGCCGATGCTTGGGAGGCGGGGTCACACGGGAAGGCTTTTTCTATGCCTGGGAAGCAGAGTGGCGCACGACGTCGTCATCTGATGGCCAATTCTTCCGAGCAAGCGACCGAGCCGTAAAGCGCGGAGATATTAATCTACATTACGGCAGTGAGCCTGGATCGAAGTTCTACTGCCATCTGTCAGATCAGTACGGCTACTTCAGCATCTTGCCCATTAGCCCGACCGAAAGCGAGGCTGCCTATGTGCTCGACGGACTATTCGATCAGGACACAATCCTCGAAATACAGGAGAACTTCACCGACACCGGCGGCGCGAGCGATCACGTCTTTGGGCTATTCGCTCTGATCGGCAAGCGGTTCGCACCACGACTGCGCAATCTCAAAGATCGGAAGTTCCACACGTTCGAGAGAGGCGATGCATACCCGGCACTGTCGAACCACATCGGGGTGCCGATCAACACCACCCTGATCCTCGATCACTGGGATGATCTGCTTCATCTGGCGGCATCGATCACCACCCGTGCCGTTGTGCCCTCTACGATCTTGAAGAAGCTCTCGGCATCACCGAAGTAAAGCCAACTGGCCAAGGCTCTTCGGGAACTCGGCCGCATCGAGCGGTCGCTCTTCATGATCGAATAGTACTCGAACTCGACATTGCGCCGGCGCTGCCAAGCCGCCTCAACAAGGGCGAAGCAGCGCACAAACTCAACGCGCAGTCTTCTTCCATGAGCGTGGCGAACATCGCGACCGGTCGTTCGAAAGTCAGGCATTCCGCGCATCGGGCCTCAATCTTGTCGTCAGCGCGATCGTCCACTGGAACACGGTCTATCTCGACCGCGCGGTCAAAGAGCTCAAACGAGCGGGAAGGAACATTCCAGATCCCCTGTTGAGGCATACCTCGCCGCTGAGTTGGGAGCATATCAACCTGACAGGCATCTACACCTGGGACAGCGAGCAACATCTCCCGGAAGGCTTCAGATCGCTTCGCCGGTTGGGCTATGGCGTGCCGCATAACGTTCCTGTGTTGATTTCCGTCGAGAAGTGATGGAGTGGATGCCCCCTCCCGACGGCATCGATTGTGCCAGAGTG
>CAXDNE010000098.1:0-22798 GCA_963990595.1 uncultured Methylobacterium sp. | reverse complement strand
GATTGCCTCTTGTCTCGTGGGCTCGGAGATGTGTATAAGAGACAGCTCCTGCCGCCCGCGCCCCGCGGGCCGGGCGGGCCGCACCCGCTTGTGCCGCTCGCCTTCATCGCCGGCTTCGCCGCCGGCCTGTTCCCGTCGCTGGTCGCGCCCCCGGCCCGCGCCGAAGATGGCCCGGACGTCGACGGCTACCGGATCACGCTGGAAGCCTGCCAGCCGGCCGGGTGCCGGACGCTGAAGGTGCCGCCCTCGCGCTGGGCGGGGGAGTATGCCTGCCAGGGGCGGGCGAAGGCGATCGCCGAGGCTGCGGCCGCCAAGGGCGCGAAGGCGTTCAAGCTGCCCGCTGGCGCCTGGACATTCTCGGCGGGCTGCGCGCCGATCCTCGCGCCGCGGAGGGCCTGAGCCATGGCCGCGCCCTTCCTGACGGTGGTGCTCGTCTGCGCCGCCGCGATCGCCGGCTCGGACTGCGATCGAACCAACGCGCTCGATGTCGTCACCCAGCCGGCCGAGACGGTCTCGGCCTGCATGAAGGTCGGCGAGACCATCGCCGCGGAAAGCCTCGGGACGCCCGCCCCCGGCACCTACCACAAGATCGGTTGCGAACACCGGAAGGGTTCCTGATGCTCTCGCGCTCCCGCCCCGACTTCTTCGACAGTCTCGTCACCCTCTGGCTCTCGACGGCCGTCGGCATCGCCGCCATGGCGACCGCCCCGCTCGAGGCGTTCCGCGCGCCCCTCTCCGAGGAGGAAGAGGGGCAGGCCGAGCCCGAAGGGGAGCCGGCCGAGCTGGCCGAGTTCGTCCCGGAGCCCGTGACCGTCAGTCCGGTCCGTCCGGATGATCTCGCGCTCTCCCCGGAGCGGGCGCTCGCCGCCACCGAGACCTGCGGCAACTGCCGCCACTTCCACCGCGCGAATTCCCAGGCCGGCGAGTGCCGGTTCGGGTCTCCCTTCATGAGCCCAGGCGGCCGCCGCGCCGAGTGGCCGATCGCCACCGAGAACGAGTGGTGCGGCCAGTTCTTCAAGGCGCACGTCCCGGGCATCACCCGCGAGGATCTTGATGGCCTGCACTGAAACCCGCCAGCCCGCGGCCGTCGAGGGCCCCCGCGTGCCGCTCGAGGTGCTCGACACCGCGACCCTGCGCGCGCTCTGCGACGGAGGCTGACTCGATCACGCGACGTTCGTCGCCATCGCCCAGGCGCGGGGCGTTCAAATTCCCCAGCTGTCCGCCGAGGCCGCCGCGCCGCGCCAGTTGGCCTTCATCGTCGTGGTGCCGGGCGAGACGAAGCTCTCCGACGTCACCAAGGCGCTGGAGTCCGTCGGCGGCGCCGTCGCCGGGGCCTTCGATCAGCCCGTGCCGGGCGCCCTGACCCTGCCGGCCCTCGACACGCGGATGCAGCATCAGCGCCCGCGCGAGACCCCGACCATCTCGATCGCCTGAGAAGGCGCTCCAACCCGAGAGAGAGACCATGCACGCCGTCCGCGTCATCGCGGCGATGATCGTGGGCGGCTACGCCTCGATCCTCGCGGCCCATCTGATCGCCCAGACCGTCCCGCCTGCAACCGCAGTGAGCTCGGG
Organism: uncultured Methylobacterium sp.; assembly: GCA_963990595.1. Taxonomy (GTDB): domain Bacteria; phylum Pseudomonadota; class Alphaproteobacteria; order Rhizobiales; family Beijerinckiaceae; genus Methylobacterium. The sequence continues at coordinate 21,226 of CAXDNE010000098.1, read as the reverse complement.
ACTGGGCGGCTTCCTGCTCGGCCCTCCCGCGGTCGGCCTGTGCGCCGCTGTCATCGCGGTGATCCTGCCCCCGGTGGAGGGCGACTTCCAATGAGCCCCCAAGAGTTCCGGATGATGGACGACGAGCAGGACGGCGAGCTGCGGGACGATCCCGGCGCCGCGCCGGAGGGCGAGCCGACCCCGGCCGAGACCGAGGTGGCCGGGATCATCCTCGGCCTGATGCGGATCAACGTGCCCTTCACCGACATCGGGAAGCTGCTGCGCGCCGGCCTCGCCAGCGGCGACATCGCCAAGATCGCGGCCCTGATGCTCTCCGGGATCCCGCTGACGGAGGCCTACCTGTTCTGGAAGCAGCCGGGGCTGTGCACGGCGCTCCTGCGCGGGATCCAGGCCTCCCATCCGCCCGGGAGCGATCCGCGATGATGATCCTCGATCCCAAGACGGGGCAGACCGTCACCATCGATCCGCGGACCGGACGGCCCGCATCCAAGCCCTCGCCGACCTGAGACTACCCATGCGAGCCGATCTCCTCCACGTCATCGTTCCCGTCTTCAACCCGCTGCGTCGCGCCAGTCACACGCGCAACGTCGGCAAGTTCCTCATCCACATGCTCCAGAGCGGCGTCCGGCCCATTGTGGTCGAATGCACCTATGGCGACGCCCCGCCGGTTTTCGCTGGCCTCAAGGGTATCCAGCACGTTCACGTGCGGAACTACTCGGTGCTCTGGGTCAAGGAGTGCCTCTTCAACATCGGTATTCGGAGCGCCCCATCGGACGCGAGAGTGTTCGGGCTGTTCGATGGCGACATTCACTTCAAGCGGCGCGACTGGGCGGCTGAGGCCGTGTACGCCGCGCAGCACTACCCGTTCTCTCAACCTTGGTCGCACTGTTACGACCTAGGCTCCGAGGGCGAGCACCTGGAGCTGCATCTGTCGTTCTGTCGTCAGTGGAACGAAGATCCGGAGAGCGTCGGCAAGCACGGCAAGGGGCCGTACGCGTTCGCCCATCCGGGCTTCGCCTGGGTCGCGACGCGCGATGCCCTGGAGAAGACAGGCGGTCTGATCGAGACGGCCGTCCTTGGCGCTGCGGACCACCACCAGGCGCTTGCAATGGTCGGCATGGCAAGGCTGTCGCTCCCGGGGGGGCTGACAGACGAGTACGCCAAGCCGATCATGCAGTGGGAAGCGCGCTGCAGCCAGCATATCGCCGGCAATATCGGCTACGTCCAGGGCACGATCGAGCACTCGTACCATGGTGAGAAGGCCCAGAGATCCTACGTCTCTCGCTGGGATATCCTTAAGCGGCACGCCTTCGATCCGTCGACCGACTTGAAGCGGAACACTCATGGCGTGTTCGAGCTGAGCGGTAACAAGCCAGGACTGCGTCGCGACATCCTGGCCTACTTCCGGTCTCGCGAGGAAGATCGGAGCACGATCCGTGCCGAGGCTTGGCGCCACGAAGACGCGGCCGCGTAGCGTTCCCTTCTTGTTCTAGCTGGGCGGCGCGGTATTTTGCTCCGTGATGAACATGACTACCGAACGAGCGCCGAGAGCGAAGCGCGGGAGCCTGGCTGACTGGACGCCTGAGCAGAAGCGAGAGCGTCAGCGTCAGTTGAACAAGGCGGCGTGCGAACGTCGTGCCGCCAGGAAGGCTGCCGCGAAGCTCGGACTTGAAGGGCCGCCCCTGCTCGCGACCCCGGCTGCAAACGACGCAGAACGGAAGCGGAGAGCTGCCGAGAGCGAGCGTCGCCGTCGGGCGAACATGACCCCAGCAGAACGGGAGGCATATCTCGAGCGGGAGCGCATCCGCGGCATGGCCCGGAAAGATCCTATCGAGAGGCGGCGGCAGTACGAGGCGCGGAAGGCCGAACACATCGCCAAAGTGACGGAGTGGCAAGCCAAAAACCCTGACAAGGTCCGCACCTACAAGGAGCGTCAACTCGCACGCATGAGAGCGCTCAAGGAGACCGACCCGGAGAAGTACGCCAAGCGTTTGGAACAGAGACGCCGCCGCGCGGCGCTTCGCCGACGGACCGATCCCGCTTACCGCATGCTGCTCATCCTTCGTTCGAGCCTGAAGCAGGCGCTGAAGCTTTACGCTCAAGGGCGAAAGACGACGTCGGTTGCCAAGCTGATCGGTTGCACAGTGGCCGAGCTGGTGGCCCACATCGAGGCGCAGTGGCTGCCTGGCATGTCCTGGGCCAACCATGCGCCGGACGGCTGGCACGTCGATCACAAGACGCCCTGTGCCGCTTTCAATCTCCTCGATGAGGACGAGCAGCGGCGCTGTTTCCACTACACGAACCTGCAGCCGCTTTGGGCGGATGCCAATCGCCGTAAGAGCGCAAAAGGGGCGGGCCGCGGACGCTGGAAGGCAGTCGCTTAAACCGCCCGCGATAGGAGCGCCCAGGACGGCGACTGAGCGCTTCCTGGGCCTCCGGAGCGAGGGACGCGATTAAATCCGCCCCACGTCCCCGAAATCGGGAAAAAAGCGCATCCCAGCGCTGCCCTCCTCGCCTGTGAGCCGGAGGGGGAGAGACCGCGCGCGCCTGGATCGCGGCGCCTCTCCCGCACCGAGCCTGCCTGGAACAGAGAGCGAACCCCCAAGGGGGAGAGAGCCTTCCGCCGGTTCCGCAGGCCGATCCCGTCTCCCTCCTGGCCTGACCGGCCGCCGCGAGAGCCGATCGCGCGTCAGCGCGCTCCCTCGCCCTGAACCTTCGGATTTTTCCGCCCCATGGCATCGACCCCAAAATCGGCCGCCGCGACCGGCGCGCCGCAGATCGAGCTGCGCCCGCTCGAGAGCCTTGTCGGCTACGCCCGCAACGCCCGCACCCACAGCCCCGAGCAGGTCGCCCAGATCAAGGCGAGCCTCGTGGAGTTCGGCTTCACCAATCCGATCCTGGTCGACGAGAAGGGCACCATCGCCGGTCACGGCCGCTCGATGGCGCTGCGCGAGCTGTACGCGGCCGGGATCGAGCTGCGCTTCCCCAACGGGACGCCGATCCCCCTCGGGATGGCGCCGGTCATCGACTGCTCGGGTTGGAGCGAGACCCAGCGCCGGGCCTACATCCTCGCCGACAACAAGCTCGCCCTCAACGCCGGCTGGGACACCGAGATGCTTCGGGTCGAGATGGCCGACCTGAAGGACGAGGGCTTCGATCTCGGCCTCACCGGCTTCAGCCTGGAGGAGGTCGATCTCACGCTGAACGGCTGGGAGAGCGACATCGATCTCTCCGAGCGCGACGGAGAGCACACCGACGGCATCCAGGCGCTGGTGAAGGTCAAGGTCGAGCAGGACGCCAAGGATCGCGCGACCTCGGTGATCCACGAGGCGCTCAAGGCCGCGGGGATCGAGTTCGAGTGATCCCCGAGACCGAGTGCAGGCTCAATCTCCTGGTCGCCTACCCCTACGCGAACGCCGCGACCGTCAAGGCGCTGGCCGATCGCCGCGATGAGATCCGCTTCGTCCTCGACTCGGGCGCCTTCACGGCCTTCAAGTCGGGCAAGCCGATCGCCCTCGATGACTACTGCCGGTTCATCGAGGGGCTGCCCTTCCGCCCGTGGCGCTACTTCGTCCTCGACGTGATCGGGGACCCGGAGGCCTCCGAGCGGAACTACGAGACCATGCGGGCGCGGGGCTTCAACCCGGTCCCGATTTTCACGCGCGGCGAGTCGCTCGATGCGCTGGACCGCTACTACGAGACCTCCGATGTGGTGGGGATCGGCGGGCTCGTCGGCACCCAGGGCAACAAGGGCTTCGTCAACGGGGTCATGAAGCGGGTCGCCGGCCGGAAGGTCCACTGGCTCGGGTTCATGTCAGGGGATTACCTACGGGCCTATCGCCCATATATGTGCGACTCGTCGTCCTGGGCGTCTGGCACCGTATTTGGGGCAACCAAGTTGTACTGGAACGGTCGCGTCATTGTCGTGACCAAGAAGGATTTCGCAAGTCGTCCTCGACCAGAGCTACTGGAAATCCTCGGAGAATTCGGCGTCGACCCTCGCCGTCTCGCCCGAGCCGATCAGTGGGTAAATTCCGGGTGCGGCCGCAACGCAAACGAAGTGCTCGCGTTCCGGTCTTACTCGAGATTTCAACTCGACGTGCGCAGGCATCTCGGGTCGCACGTCTTTATGGCCCTTAACGCGGCCGAACAGGTGCGCCTAGCTCACGAGTCCTTCCAGTTCTGGCGCGCCAAGCGCCCGGAGCTTTTCGTCTAGCGCTCATCGTTGGGGAGGGAGGAGCCCGCCGCGTTATCGTGGCGGGCGCCCTGGCCTATTCTTTGGATGTCGCTGTGGATCCCGCGGCATCGCGGTTCTCGTGAAAGGGTCAGGTCATGAAAAAGGTTCTCGTCGTCCTCTCGGGCGGCCAAGACAGCACCACTTGCCTGTTCTGGGCCAAGCAGCGGTTCGAGGAGGTGCACGCCGTCACCTTCGATTACAATCAGCGGCATCGGCGCGAGATCGAGGCTGCCCAGCGCGTGGCCGCGCTCGCGGGCGTCGCCAGCCACGAGATCGTGGAACTGGGGCCGATCCTGAAGGGCCGCTCGCCGCTCACCGATCCGACGCAGCCGCTCGAGCAGTACGAGAGCTACGAGCAGATGGATGCGGTGATCGGCGATCGCACCGAACTGACTTTCGTGCCGATGCGAAACGCCATGTTCCTGACGCTGGCCGCGAACCGGGCGGTGGTGCTCGACTGCTACGACCTGATCACAGGCGTGTGCGAGCAGGACAACGCCAATTATCCGGATTGCACCGCCCCGTTCATTGACGCGATGGCCACCGCGATCACGCGCAGCCTGGGCGTCGAGCGCTTCACGATCCACACCCCGCTGATCGACCTCTCGAAGGCGGAGAGCATCCGGCTCGCCCAGACGATCCCGGGCGCCTACGAGGCCCTGGCCTACAGCCACACGGCCTACGATGGCGCCTACCCGCCCACCGGCCGGGATCACGCGACCATGCTGCGCGCCGAGGGCTTCCGCGAGGCCGGCGTGCCGGATCCGCTGGTGGTGCGCGCCTTCCACGAGGGCCTGATGGCGCTGCCCGAGAGCGCGAATTACGACGCGCTGCGCGCCGCCTCGGCCGCCGCCTGAGACGGCGCCGGAGTTCACGCCTCGAGGAATCCAGGCGTGAACCCGTGAAGGCCGAGACCGATCACGGTCTCGGCTCCTCCTCGATCCCCCACATGGCCCGCACGAGGGCGATCTCCTCGGGCCCCAGGTCATGCTTGACGCACTGATCGTATTCGATCTGCCCGGACCACCGGGAGCCCGGCGGGAGATAGGGCTCGTACATCAGCCTCACGGTGTCGCCCCGGAAGCCGACGAGATCGTCGTCCTGGTAGGGCAGGTACCAGGAGAGCGCCCCGCTCGGGTCTCGAGATGGCGGATGGATCATCGGGATCTCCGGATCAGGCGGTTGCGAGGGGGCGGCTGGCGCGGAACGCGAGCAGCTTGAAGTGGCCGGCGAAGTCGCGCCCGTCATCGAGGCGGACCCGGACCCAGCCGGCGGGCGTCACGCGACGGCCCTGGATCTCGACGGTCGGGCCGATCTCGGCGACGACGCCGGGGTGGCTCCCGAACTGCTGGACCTCGACGCGATCGAGGAGGGCGAGCTTGGCGAAGCGGGCGGGGGTCATGGCTGGGATCCTCGATGCGTGGGAGCGTGGAAGGGTGAACTGCCGTATCAGGCGAAGCACATGTTGAGCGACTCGAGCGAGCCCTCGGCCCGGTCGAGTTCGGCGGCCACCTCGGCCGCCTCATCCGGATCACTGGTCATCGACAGCTCGAGGCGGAGCATCTCGATCTCGGCCTGGAGCATCTTGCGGGTGCGGGCGACGGGGTCGGTCATCGTGGGTGTCTCCTGAGAGGTGGGCGTTGCCCGGGTGGATCGGATCAGGCGCCGCGGCGGGCCAGCTCGCAGCGGGCGTAGTAGCGGTAGGCGTTCCAGCGCTTGGCGGTGGAGCCGACGATCTCGCGCAGGAGCTCGGTCGAGGCGATCGCGACGAAGTCGAGGAGCTGGTAGGTGTCCATCGGGTGTCTCCGGCGAGGTGGGCGCTGCCCGTTCCGATGAGATGAAGATACGAACGCCCAGGGCCCGAGGCACTAGGGAAAGCGCCCCGGGCGACTAGAAAAGCGCGGCTCGGCGGGAGCTACCGCGCCCGGCGCGGGAAGGGCTTCCCGCAGTACTCGAACTCGGTGTCCACCTCGGCCTCGCGGCAGTCGAAGCGGGAGGGCTCGCGGGCGCTGACCGTCTCGCCCGCGCAGAAGGCTCGTTCGGACGGGGCTCGAGCCATCCGGCAGGTGATCACCCCGCCCTGGACGTTCAGCAGGTAGGTGCCGGGATCGCGCGGGGCGGCCTCGGCCGGCGCGGCGGATAGGGCGGCGATCGCGAGGATGCAGGCGGCGTAGCGGTTCACGGTTTGTCTCCTGTGGAGGTGGGCGTAGCCCGGGGAAGGATCAGAACCCGGCCGCGACGACGCGGCTCGAGGCCTGGAAGACGCAGGAGGGCTCGCACTCGACCTCGGTCCCGGCGACCCGGGCGAAGGTCCGGACGGTCTTGCCGAAGCCGGTGAAGCCGGTCGCGTTCTTCTCGACGGTCTTGACGCAGAAGACCTCGACGGCGTTGCCGCGGGCGGTGGTGAAGCGGGCCATCCGCATCTCGTGGGTCTTGGTCATCGGTGCCTCCTGAGAGTTGGGCGTTGCCCGTTGCGACGAGAGGAAGATACTGGCGGCCCCCTCTCGAGGCACTGGGGAAAGCGCCTCGAGCCACTAGAAAAGCGCTGCGCCCCGGTCAGAAGGGCGGGCGCCGAAGCGCCCGGCAGAATCAGAGATCCCAGCCCCGGCGCCAGGAGGGGACGAGCCAGAGCAGGAAGTGGAGCCGCGAGCCGCAGAGCAGATCCTCCCACCAGGAGAGCACCGTGAAGCGCGGGTGCGAGTAGTGGATGGCCAGCCGGCGGAGCCAGGCGGGCAGGCGGTTGAAATGGGCCGTGAGGGTCAGGCGGCAGGCGAGGGAGTGGATCATCGGTGTCTCCGGTGGAGGTGGGCGAGGCCCGTGCGACGCTCGGAAGATACCCTCGCTCTCGGGATGAGGCACTAGAGGACTTCACGCTGCGAGGCTTTCAAGCGTGAAGCCCTGGGATCAGCCGCCGAGACCCGCTCCGATCCCGCGCGGATGCGCTGGGAAGCCCCAGGACGGGCGCGGGGCGCGCCGCTGGGGGATTGAGCGCCCCGGATCAAGCATCCTCGTCCAGGCTCGCCCAGAGCGCTTGGAGCGCCGAGAAATAGTCGCCGCAGCCCCGGGCGCCCTCGCCGATGTGCTCGATCTCGGCGCCGGGCAGCATCGCCTCGAGCGCCTCGCGGTAGAGCTTCGAGCCGTAGAAGTAGACCGGCTCGCCCTCGGCCTGGATCTCGGCCGCAGCCGCCGCGGAGCGCGCGACCAGCGCCGGGATCTCGGCGCGGCGGGTCAGAACGGTGTCGTAGTCATCGAGCGCCCGGGTGCCGTCCACGAGACCGTGCTCGGCCGAGAGGATCGAGAGATGCCAGCCCGCATCGAAGCCGCCCTCGAGCATGAAGGCGAGCGCGGTGCGATGGGCGCGGCTCGCGTACTTCATGGCCGCCGGCACCGGGCCGGAGACCTTCGAGGCCGAGCACTGGATCACGAGGTGGGCCATCAGAGCACCGCCTCACGCGAGGGGCAGTTGCCATCGAACGTGGCGGTGATGGAGCCGCAGGAGCGGACGGTGCCGACCCCCTGATGCAGCTTGAGAACCTTGCCCTTGCAGTCGAGCTTTCGCAGGTCGATCCACGCTTGCATCTCGGCGACGCTCGCCGTCATGAACTCGAACCCGTCGCAGTATCCGTGGAAGATCTTGGTCCCGGTCATCGTCTTGTCTCCGGAGAGGTGGGCGCTGCCCGCTGCGATGACTAGAAGATACGGCGGCCCCGAGGGCGAGGCACTGGGGAAAGCGCCTCGCCCGACTAGAAATTAGCGCGCTGCGCAGCGCCGGACCGCGTCGCGGTAGACGAGATCCGAGAGCGAGGCGTTCCAGCTCGGGATGTAGGGGTCGCGGCTCATCTCGACGACGCGGAAGGTCTCGCGGCCGTAGCGGCGCTCGCTCTCCGTGAAGGTCACGTCCGAGACGTCGACCCCGTCGAGGTGGAGCGTCGCGCGCACCTTGTCGAGCGAGCGGTTTTTGAGGGCGGCCGAGTGCGTGCGCGTCAGGCTGATGTGGCCGGAGCCGAAGTGGACCCGCTCGGCGCCCTCGGCGTGGGCCGGCGCATCGATCGCCTCGACGTAGCCGCGCGAGCCGGCGGTGCCGGGGGTGTAGGCCACCGAGATCGAGCCGTCCGGCGCCAGTCAGTGGTCGATCGAGTAGCCCATATCGATCGAGCCGTCGAAGCCCTGGCCGCGGTACTGGCCGGTGATCGCCTCGACCATCTTCGAGGTCGGGCCGTCGGTCTTGGCGACCTCGGAGGCGGCGATGTAGCGGGCCATGGGGGTTGTCTCCTGTGGAGGTGGGCGCTGCCCTGTCGATGGACTGAAGATACGCCTTGCCCCGTGGCGAGGCACTAGAGAAATTCACGCCTCGAGGCTTTCAGGCGTGAACTGCCCGCCTCGCCTGCGCGAGGCCCTATCCCCTGACCCCGAAAGCACCATGACGCCATCCGAGACCATCCGGGCGCGCCTCGCCGCGGCCGGCGTGCCCTTCTGCGCGAACGACTCCATCGCCGAGCACCTCCAGCCCGGCGAGATGGACGCGCTCCTCGACGAGGTGGCCGAGAAGGCCGGCGCGCTGCTCGACTCGCTCGTGATCGATCGCGCGAGCGACCACAACACCAACGACACCGCCCGCCGGATCGCCAAGCTCTACCTGCGCGAGGTCTTCCGCGGCCGGTACGATCCCCCGCCGGCGCTGACCGACTTCCCCAACGCGAAGAAGGTCGACCAGATGTACGTGGTCGGGCCGATCTCGATCCGCTCGACCTGCTCGCACCACTTCGCCCCGATCCTCGGCCATGCCTGGGTCGGCGTGATCCCGGGCGAGCGCGTGATCGGGCTCTCGAAGTTCAACCGCATCGCCGACTGGATCTTCAGCCGACCGCAGATCCAGGAGGAGGCGGTCATGCAGCTCGCCGATCGCCTCGAGGAGGCCGTCAAGCCGCTCGGCCTCGGCATCATCGTCCGCGCCAAGCATCAGTGCTGCTCCTGGCGGGGCGTGCGCGACGACACCGCGATGGTCTCGTCCGAGATGCGCGGCCTGTTCCGCACCGACTCCGATGCCCGCGCCGAGCTGATGGCGCTCGTCGGCCAGGGAGTGACCTGCCAGTGAAGTACCGCTCGACCAAGACCTACGGGCACGACATCGGCCTGTCGGCGGCCTTCCGGCAATGGCGGGCGCAGTCGCATTGCCGGTTCATCCACGGCTACGCCCTCTCGATCCACCTCGAGTTCGAGGCGGCCTCGCTCGACGCCCGCAACTGGGTGGTGGATTTCGGCTCCCTGAAGCCGATCAAGCGCTGGCTCGAGGAGACCTTCGACCACAAGCTGCTCGTGGCCGAGGACGATCCCGCCCTCGAGGAGCTGCGCGCGCTCGAGGCCATGGGGCTCGCCGAGATCGTCGTGGTCCCGGCGACCGGCTGCGAGGCCTTCGCCGCCCAGATCTACGCCCGGGTCGCCGCCTGGCTGCGCGAGATCGGGCAGGCGCCGCGGGTGCGGCTCGCCGAGGTGCACGTGCGCGAGCACGGGGCGAATTCCGGCAAGGTGGTCGCGTGAGCGCCCGCCTCCACCTCACCTGGGCGGACTTCGACGCGGCCGTCGCCTCGCTCGCCCGGCAGATGCCCGAGGGCGCCACGGCCCTCTACGGCATCCCGCGCGGCGGGCTCCCGCTCGCCGTCGCGCTCTCGCACGCGACCGGCCTGCCGCTCGCCCCCTCCCCCGATCGGGAGGGGGTGGTCCTGGTCGATGAGATCGCCGACTCGGGCCGCACGCTCTCGCAGATGCGGCTCGTCTGGGGCGAGCGGCCGGCGCTCGTCTGGGTGCGCCGGCAGGGCTGCTCCGGCCCCGTGATCTACGCCCGTGAGGTCCGGGGCGATGCCTGGATCGTGTTCCCCTGGGAGCGGCCCGAGAAGGCCGAAGCTGACGAGGAGGCCTACGCGGCGTCCAAGAGCAGCGTCGGTGGCTTGACCTCGGCGGCATAGAGGCTCGGCCGGATCAGCAGGACTTCCCAGTCCGAAAAGCTGAACCCGGTCTCGCCTCGGAAGCGCTGGGCGGCGTGCGCGTCGATGATCCGCAGCTCCTCGCGGCGGGCTTCGGCCGCAGTCGTGAAACGCCGGACATCGAGCAGCGTCATCCGCCGGCGCTCTCGCTTCGGGTAGCGATGCTCCACGGATCGGGTCGTGATCCCGATCTTGTAGAGCAACGCGTGGTCTGGGTGCGGGAAGCTGAAGCAGTAGAGCGTCGCAGGCTTTGCGGGGTCGATGCCATTGCGGTTGCAAACACTGCAGCCGTGGCCTCGGATCAGGGTGTAGGCTTGGGGCGCCCACCGGAACCCGCAGGTACGGCAAAGGCACTCCAACGGTTTCGACGTTCCGAGGAATTCGCCAATCACATCGATCGTGCCGCCGTACTGTTTGGCGATCACCGCCCTGATATCGGCCTCGATACGGCGTCCGCCTGTCGGGGCGCAGAATGGGCAGCCAGAACCTCGATTAGCAACGCTGGCTGGGGTGGTCTCCCAAGTGTGCCCAACCTCGACGCAGGCGAAGCGCATCCGGGTATGCGCCCCGACGTAGGGGGTGAGCGCGACAATCCCGCCACCGCTCCGTTCCTGCAGCTTGGTATCGAAAGCAGCCTGCCCCTTTGTGATCGCCAGTCGTGCGCAAGCCGGGCACCCTGTCCCTTGCATGGCTTTGTATGCAGGCGGCGTCCACTGGTGTCCGCACCTTGAGCACTGGCACTTGAGCCGGCCGCGGGCGCCCTCCCTTGCTTCTAGTACAATTACTGCATCGCCGCTGGCTTCCTTGACGCGGGCGGCGATCTCTTCATGGTTCAGGCAATTCCGCATGGCAAATCATTCAGACGACTTGTTGCCCATCTCGGAAATATTCCAGACCGTCCAGGGCGAGGCAAGTTTTACTGGCTCACCGGCGGTCTTTGTTCGACTTCAGGGCTGCCCAGTCGGATGTCCGTGGTGTGATACACGCCATACCTGGGTAGTAGACCCGGCGAACGAGATCTCGCCGGCCGCGATGGGCGAGAAGGTGAAGGACGCCCCGACCTTCGCCCGCATGACGGCGATGGAGTTGGCAAAGCACGTCCTCGGCACGACACGCGCCCGCCATATCGTCATCACCGGCGGCGAGCCGGCGCTCTACGATCTGCGCCCCCTCTCGGAGATCTTCATCGAGGCCGGGCGGAGCGTGCAGCTCGAGACCTCGGGCACCCACGAGATCCGCATCGATCCGCGGGCCTTCGTGACGGTCTCGCCCAAGGTCGGGATGCCGGGCGGGCTCAAGGTCAGCGATGACGCGCTCGCCCGCGCCGACGAGATCAAGATGCCGGTCGGCAAGCCCGCCGACGTCGAGCGGTTGCGCGAGGTGGTGGCCGGCGTGATGGCCGCGAAGGACGTGCGCCTCGATCGGATCCCGACGGTGTGGCTGCAGCCGCTCTCGCAGTCAGCGAAGGCGACCGCGCTCTGCGTCGAGGCCGCGACCGCGCACGGATGGCGCATCAGCATCCAGACCCACAAGTACCTGGGCGTGCGCTGAGGGTCGATTTGACCCCCAAGTATCGCTTGACGTAATACCCACCTTGCGAATTTCCCGAAGCGGCCCCGGCGATGAACCGGGGCCGTTTCGCGTTTCTGGGGTGGCGGTCATGACCTCCGACGCGGCGATTTCCCTTGCCTACGCGCTCGCGGCGTCCCCTCGGCGGCCGGGCCCCGACGTCGCCGCCCTGGCTGCTCGGATGCGGCTCCGGATCCGGTCTCGCCAGGAGGCACAGTTCCGCGCTCTGCTCGGCCGCTGGGTCTCGGAGTGCGAGCCCGCGGCGGCCTTCGACCAGAGCGGGCGGCTGCTCGGGCTCTCCCACGCCAGCATCATCCACATCGGCATCGATCTCGGGGAGGAGCAGTGATGAAACGCTTCGAGAAGGTCGCGATCATCCTCCTGATCGCCATGTTCCCGTTCGCCTTCTACAACATCAACCACGCGCTCGACCGGTTCGTTGACGATCTGCACTCGGCTTGGTCATGCAGCCGGTGACGAGCGCGGGCGAGACCGACGATGCCCTGGTCGCCGCGGTGGCGGAGGATCTGATGGGCGTGCTCTCCTCGATCCCGCCGGCCGAGCGCACTCCCGAGCGCTGCCGTCCGGCCCTCCTCGGCTACTTCGAGCGGCCGGATCACATCGCGGTAGAGATCACCTCGGCCCTTGTCGATGTGACGGCGCCGGAGCGTGGGAGCAAGCCCGTCGGGATGGTGATGCGGCCGAACACCGCCTACGGGCGCGCCCTGCTCGAGCGGGCGCGCCGGGAGATCGAAGCCGAGGCGTGAACGCCGCGGCGGAGCGGCCTACTGCAAGCCGCTCTTGTCCTGCGAGACCGTCAGGAGCGCGGCCTCCATCTCGCGCAGGGTCTCCCTTGAGGGGCGGCGCCGCATCCCGCGGCTGACCTCCCCGTCGCCGCTCACCTCGCCAAGGATCGGGAGGAGACTGATCCGATCGATGAACGGGTCGGGCGAGTCGATCGGGAGACCGAAGCGCTTGCTCGGGTAGAGCTCCACCATCCGGCGCGTGATGCGCTCGCGATCGGCTCTGTCCCCCAGCTGCTCGGCCGGGGCGATGATCTGGAACAGGTCCGTCTCGGGCAGGCTCGGGTCATCGAAGGGGCTGCGCTCGGTCTCGTCGTCGCTTCTCCGGGTCACGCCTTGGTCTCCTCGCTGGTAGGGGCCGGCTCTCGCGCGACCGGGATGCCGGTCGCCGCCGCGATCACGGCCCGGTGGAGCGCCTTCCATATCGTCTCGCCCGAGCCATCCGGCATCGGCGTGCGGGCGAGCGCGGCGGCGGCCTCCGGGCAGTCCCGGACCGCCCAGAGAACCGCGTGCATCTCGGCGGCTGCCGAGAGCAGGCAGGCATTCGCGCGGCCCTCCTCCTCGGTGAAGCCGTAGGCGCGCGCCGAGCCGATCGACTTCGGCTTGCGCCCGTCGGCGGGGACGGTCTCGAAGCTCCGCGAGCTGGGATGGCCGCCGGTGAGCCGCCATGGACCCGGGGTGTGGGTGAAGTTCGTCATGCGGCCTCCTCTATCTGCTCGGCTGAGGTGGTCTCCTCGCAAGCCGAGTCCTCGAATGCGAGACCGTCAACTTCGAGCCCCCGGTCAAGCAGGAGCCGAAGGGCCTCCTCGACTCGCCCACCGATGAAGGCCTTGGCCTCCCGATAATTCGGACGGGATCGAGTGCGGACCATGTCCCGCGCGGCCGCGGCGATCACCGCGCCCTCATCGAGCACGCGGACGGAGAGGGTGACGTCGAAAGTCCGTGCCATGGGGCTCCTCGCTCTGGTGTCCCGTGCGTGGCCCGGATCGCACCCAGGCCACGAGGCGGGGCGTCAGGCGGCCTCGGCGCTCTCGACGTTCCCGAGGACGTCGGCGGCGGTCAGGGCGCGGAATTGCGCGCGGGTGATGGGGGCGGTGCTCTCGAAGTACCGGTCCCCGACCTCGGCGCAGGCCGTGAAGGTCGTGGCGCCCTCCTCGGTGTGCGAGACCGCCTCGCCCACGAGGAAGCCCTTGGCGCTCCAGTCGAGCGGCGGCAGGATCTCGAGCAGCTCGAGGTAGCGCTGAGCGCTGATCGCCTTCCAGCGGGTCGGGATCATCGGGCGAGCCCTCCGGCGAGGCCGCAGAAGCCCTGGCGCTCGGGCTTGCCGCGGGCTTTGGCGGACGCCTCGGGCTCAACCCAGCACGGCGAAACGACGTAATCAGGTCCGACGAACCCGGCAAACCAGTTCCAATCCGGAGGAACTTCGGCTGGGCGTTCCGGCTCCTTCAGGAGCGGGGGAGCTGAAGCATAGTTGAACCTGTGTACTTCGTACGTCAGGCTGGACCCCGTCCACCGCCACGCCATGCACTCACTGCCGAGACAGAGATGGCTGCTATCGAACCTGCCCTTGAAGGTCCGGTTTGTAGCGCAGATGGGCGCCTCGGCATCCTCGGTGTCGGGCGAACGCGCGAAGGGGCACCACTTCGTTTTGGCTTCAGTCTCGGTCGGCATGATCTCCTCCGGGGTTCAGGGCTGGGCGGTCTCGCGCTCGAGGCGCGCGCGGTACCGGGTGATGTCCTCGACGAGCTTGGCGGCTGAGACGCCGAACAGGTCGGCGGCGAGGGCCGCGGGGATGCTCAAGGTCGGCTCCCCATCGATCCGGCCGGCCTGATCGGTCAGCCAGGAGACGTCGTCATTGAGCGAGAGCCACTCGACGGCCTCGCGATAGGAGGCGCGCTTCATCAGGCGGCGCTCCGGCGGCTGGCGTAGGCGATGGCCCGCCGGTCCTGCCGGATCGTCTTGGGCTCATCCCAGGCGCCGTCGGCGATCTCGATCTCGGCGTAGGAGCGCCCCAGGATCCGCGCGACCCGGCAATGGGGGAGGAAGCGCGCGACCGCCCGGAGGTAGAGGTCCAGGGAGATGCAGAGGCCGGCGAGACCCATCTCCCGGTGCCAGGGGCGGCCCGGCGTCCAGCCCGCCTTCGGCCTGGGGCTGTAGCCCACATCGACATAGCCGGCCGGCGGCCCGACGCACCAAGGCCCGCGCAGGGCGACGATGCGACCGGCGTGCGGCCCCTCGCCCATCAGGCAGTGGACGTGGCTCCCGCCCAGGCCTTCGCTCTGCGCGGTGGCGAGCCCCATGTACTTGATCGGTCCGCCGTTCTCCCAGCGGGTCAGCTCCACCTCGGCGATCTCGCCGTCGAAGGCGTACTGGTGAGCGCGACCGTCCGGGTGCCGCGCGACCAAGCGCTCTCCCGGCTCCTCGACCCAGGTCTTGCCCTCCCAGGAGCGGGCATCGACCGTGCTCTTGAGCCGGACGGCCGGCGGATTGCAGTAGCGCTCCATCCAGTCGACGTGGGCGCCGATGAGCCAGTCGGGGAGCGGCTGGCGCCCCTCGGGCAGGGGCAGCCACTCGAAGTCCAGGGGCTTGCGCTCTGTGATCGGCATGGGGCGCTCCTCTCAGGTCGGGAGGCGGGTGGCGGCGGCCCGAGTCGCCGCCGCGTGGATCTGGATCTTCTGGACGAGCTTCGCCTTGCTGGTCGCCGCGAGACGCGTCCCGTCTGCAGCCGTGCCCTTCCAGCGCATCCCTTCGCCGCCGGGCCCGGTATCAACGATGAAGCCGAGCCTCGCCGCGCCCGCCTTGACCTCGAATGTCGGAAATGGCGCAGGCCGCCCGGAAGGGCCGGACTTGATCTGCTTGAACGTCAGCATGGGGTGCTCCTCTCAGGCCGGGAGGCGGTTGAAGGCGGAGTAGAAGGCCCGGACGATCTCGATGGTCCGGTGGGCCTCGCGCAGGCGCAGGACGCGGATCGCGGGGTGCGTGCGCCAGGAGGCGGCCGAGCGCCGGCACTCGGCCGCGTGGGCCAGCTCCTCGGCGGCCTGGGCCCGCAGGGGCCGATCGGCGAGCGTGCGGATGACGATGCGGGCCGGCTCGCCCTGAACGGCGTCCGAGCCGCGGGCGGCCACGCGCGTCGCGAAGATCATCGCGAAGTGCCCCTCGTGGGTGAAGCCTTGGGTCGCCGAGCGGCGCGCGGCGTCGCGCTGGGCCAGCTCGCGCGCGGCGCGGCGGGTGGCGCTGTGGGCGGCGTAGTAGGTCTTGCGGTCCATCTGTTGCCTCCTGGGAGTTGGGCGATGCCCGTCGAGGAATATGCGTGCATCCGTGAAAGGGTGCACGCGTGAACTCTTAGCAGGTCAGCGGGCCTTTGGCGTCCCGAAATAGCGGGTCGCGTTGCCCTCCTTCTCCTTCCGGAGGCTGATCTCGGCCTTCTTGCAGGCCTCCATCGCCATCGGCAGGCAGGTCCGCCAGCCGACCACCTGGCACAGCTCGGCGTGGGTCGCGCCCTCGGGGCGGCAGATGGTGTCGGCGAGGAGGGCGAGCTTCGAGCCGGCCTTCAGGCCGTCGGCGCGCTCCTCGCCTGCGGGCGCCGCCGCGGTCTCGGCCTTCTTGCCCTTCGCCTTGGCCTTGGCCTCGGCCTTCAGCTTGGCGCGCTTGGCCGCCCGCTCGGTCTCGGCCTCGCCGGAGCGGACCTTGGCGATGTAGCCGGCCATGCCGTTGTCGGTCGGGAACTCCTCGGCGGCGGCCGGGGCGGCCTCGGTCTCGGTCTGCGCCTCGCGGAAGTTCCAGGTGCCGTCGTCGTTCTGGAACAGGTCGATCCGGGCCGGGGAGATGCCGGCGGCCTTCGCCGCGCGGATGGCCGAGGACTTCGCGGTGTAGCTCTTGATCTTGATCATCGCCTTGTCTCCGTGAGTTGGGCGTTGCCCGTTGCGATGAACTGAGTATGCCGGCGTCTGGTCTCCCAGGCACTAGGGTCGGCGCGCTTTTTTCCAAAAATCTACTCGCCGCGCCCCAGTCGGGCGGGCGGGCCGATCCACCCATCAGCCCTGCGGGGCTGGCTCGGGCCATGAGCCCTCGCGTGGTCGCGATGCCCAGAGGACGTCCACCATACCAGCCGACTGAGAAGTCCCGCGGCCTCGTGCGCGGACTCGCCATGTCGGGCACGCCCCTCGAGACGATCGCCCGCATCGTCTCGATCGACGTGAAGACGCTGAAGAAGCACTACGCGGACGATCTCGAGCTCTCGACCGCCCAGGCCAACGCCCAGGTCGCCCAGGCGCTCTTCAAGACCGCGATCGATCGCGACGCCGGGATGAAGCACGTCACCGCGGCCATGTTCTGGCTCGAGTGCCGGGCGGGCTGGCGGCGCCGGGACGATCACGGGAAGGCGACCGGCGACAGCGTCACGGACGCCGCGACGCAGACCCCGACCCTGCAGCTCGAATTCGTCGGCCCCGAGGGCGGCCCCGAGGAGGGGACCGGCTTCCAGGATCCCGACGCCATCGCCGCCTCGCTCGCGATCGAGCCCGAGGCCGAGCCCGAGACACCCTGACATCAGGAGAGCCCGGCATGGCCGGCCGAATGCAGGTGCCGGCGTGCTTCCGGTTCCTCTACGACGAGCGCCCGGTGCGCTACCGGGGCGCCTATGGGGGGCGCGGCTCGGGCAAGTCCCACGCCTTCGCCCAGGCGCTGGTGATCCGCGGCGCCCGCCGCCCGACGCGCGCGCTCTGCTGCCGCGAGATCCAGAAGTCGCTCAAGTCCTCGGTCAAGCGGCTGCTCTCGGACAAGATCAAGGCCTGCGGGCTCTCGCACCTCTACAGCGAGACCGAGACCGAGATCCGCGGCCCCAACGGCACCCTGTTCCTGTTCGAGGGCCTGCGCTCGAACCCCGACAGCGTGAAGTCGATGGAAGGCCTCGATCTCGCCTGGGTCGAGGAGGCCAACACCGTCTCCCAGCGCTCGCTCGAGCTGCTGATCCCGACGGTCCGCAAGCCGCATTCCGAGATCTGGTTCACCTGGAACCCGAAGTCGCCCAAGGATCCGGTCGACGCCCTGCTGCGCTCGAAGGTCAAGCCGCCAAATTCCATGATCCGGCGGGTCAACTTCGACCTCAACCCGTTCTTCCCCGACGTCCTGCGCCGGGATCTCGAGTTCGATCGCCGCCGCGACCCCGACAAGTACGCCCACGTCTGGCTGGGCGAGTACTTGAAGAACAGCGAGGCGCGCGTCTTCAAGAATTGGCGCGAGGAGGAATTCGAGACCCCCGCCGATGCGGTGTTCTTCTACGGCGCCGACTGGGGTTTCTCGATCGATCCGACGGTGCTGATCCGGTGCTTCATCCGCGGCCGGACCCTGTTCGTGGACCGGGAGATCTACGACGTCGGCGTCGAGATCGACCACCTGCCGGCCTTCTTCGCCGGCAACGCGCCAGCGGGCGAGTGGCTGAACCCGCGCTTCTACCCGGGGATGCCGGGCGCCTACCGCTGGCCGATCCGCGGCGACAGCGCCAGCCCGCAGACGATCTCCTACCTGCGCAACCGCGGCTTCAACATCGAGGCCGCGGTCAAGGGGCAGGGCTCGGTGGAGGAGGGCGTCGAGTTCCTGCGCTCCTACGACATCGTGGTCCATCCCCGCTGCCGGCACACCATCGATGAGCTGACCCTCTACAGCTACAAGACCGACAAGCTGACCGACCGGGTGATCCCGGTGCTCGCCGACAAGGACAACCACGTCATCGACGCGCTGCGCTACTCGATCGAGCCGATGCGCATCGCCATGGCGGCCCAGGGCCTCAGCGACGTCTACGCGCGGGAGGCAGCAGAGGCCGCCGAGTCCGAGCGGCAGGTGCGCGAGGCTGCCCAGGCGGCCTCGAGCTTCGCGGAGGGCTCGATGGAGGCGTTCATGGCGGCCCACGGCTGAGCCATGCGCGGCAGAGCGATCCGGCGCCGAGCCATCCATGGTAGAGGCTCTGCCATGGATGGGAGTGGCGTGGCCGGACCGATGCCGAGAGTGGGACCGCCCGACGACTTCCTGTGGCGCGCCGGAGATCCGAGGAGCGAGCCGGACTGGGGCTTGATCGAGGGGGTGCGCTACGCCCTGTGGTTTGCCGCCCATACCGACGCGATGGCGATCCCGGAGGGGTGGCCCGAGGGTCTGTTCCCGATGAAGCTGATCGAGCGCGGGGCCGACGCCTACCTGATCCTGCGGCGCGCGATCCTGCGCATGCCGGCGCTGAGCGATCGGGGCCGGGCCGCCAAGGCGGCGCTCGCGCTCCACGATCTGAACGGCCCCGGGATCCGCGAGGCCAACGACCTCGGCGGCATGGCGATGCTGGCGCTGGCCGAGGATCTGATCGCCCGCATCATGTGAGGCGCGCTTGTTCACGCGTTCACGCACCCACGCGTGAAAAAAGGGCTTCCCCCCAAGTATCGCTTGACGTATATCGCAACTCGCAAACATCGATCAGGCGCCGGCGGGACACCGCTCGGCGCCTTTCTCGTTTCGGGGCGGCGGCCGTCTAGCGCCCGCCGACCGCGCTCTTTCGTGCGCCCTTGCGCCTTCGCGCGCCGCATCGCCCCGAACCCTCCACACCGCCCTCCGCCTCGATCGAGGATCTTCGCATGCCCCCAGAAGGCGGCGTCCGCACGCCTTTGAGCGGCACCATGGGCGCAAGGTTCTCCGGGTCCTGGTCGGTGTTCTCCCCCGGCCTGCCGCTCGCCCCGATCGGCACCGAGCCCGTCCGGCGCTTCGACTTCCAGGTCGGCCAGAACACGACTCTGGTGCCCCGGGCCTACGAGCCCTTCGGGTTCAGTCAGCTCCGCGCGTTCTCGAACGTCGAGCTGGTGCGGCTCGCGATCGAGACGCGCAAGGATCAGCTCGAGCGCTGGGACTGGCAGGTGAAGGCCCGCCACATCCCGGGCCGTCAGCGCCGGCACGACCGCGACGGCCGGATCGCGGGTGTCGAGGCGATGCTGCGCAAGCCCGACGGGCGCACCCCGTTCGCGACCTGGCTGCGCATGCTCGCCGAGGACTTGTTCGCCCTCGATCAGCCGGTGCTCGAGCGGCGGCGCAACCGCGGCGGCCAGATCACCGGCTACGACATCGTGGACGGCTCCACGATCTCGATGCTGGTCGATGAGACCGGGCGCCAGCCGCTCCCGCCCGATCCCGCCTACCAGCAGGTGATCAAGGGAACGGCCTGGGCGAACCTCACGACCGACGATCTCATCGTCGCCCCGCGCAACCCGCGGCCCGGACACCTCTACGGCTTCGGCCCGGTCGAGCAGATCATCGTCACGCTGATGACGATCATGCGCCGCCAGGGCGCCCAGCTCGCCTACTTCACGGAAGGCAACACCCCGGCCGGCATCCTGAACGCTCCCGACAACTGGACGAAGGAGCACATCAAGGATTTCCAGACGTGGTTCGAGGCCAAGCTCGCCGGCAACACCGCCGAGCGCTCGAAGCTGCTCTGGGTGCCCAACGGGACGAAGTACTCGGCCTTCAAGGACTCGCCGCTCAAGGATGAGTTCGATGAGTGGCTGGCGCGCGTCGTCGCCTTCGCGTTCTCGCTGCCGCCGACGCCGTTCATCAAGCAGCTCAACCGCGCCTCCGCCGAGGAGGGCGGCGATCGCGCCCTTGAGGAAGGTCTCGAGCCGATCCTGCGCTGGGTGAAGCGGCTCCTCGACGGGATCATCCAGGACGATCTCGGGCATCCCGATCTCGAGTTCGCCTGGGTGCCGACTCGCGACATCGATCCCAAGGTCCAGTCCGAGATCGACGACAAGAACCTGCGCAACGGCTCGACCACCATCGACGAGGTGCGCGACCAGCGCGGCCAGGATCCGCTGCCCAACGGGCAGGGCGCCATCGCCCGGATCTACACCAAGGACGGTGCGATCGATCTCGCCTCGAACGATGCCGTCACGGCCGCGACCGTCGCGACCGCCCAGCGGACGGCCAGCGGCGAGGCCGATGGATCGGCTGGGAAGCCCCAGGACGGCGACGAAGCCGCGGCCGGGGCCAAGGACCCGCCCAAGGCCAAGGAGCCGGCCTCCGAGGCGGCCTGACGGCTTCTCGAGAGCCGGAGGCCGCCCCCTCTCCACGCCTAGCCAAGGATGAGCGCGGTGCTCCGCACGCTCTACTCCCCCCTCCTCAAGGCCGAGGAGAACGACGACGGCTCTCTGACCGTCGAAGGCGTCGCCTCGGCCGAGACGGTCGACGCGACCGGCGAAACCATCCTGGCGTCCGCCATGGAGGCGGCGCTGCCCGAGTTCTTCGCCTACGGCACCGGCAACCTGCGCGAGATGCACCAGCTCTCGGCCGCCGGCACGGTGGATGTGGCCGAAGTGAATGGCGACGGCGAGACTCGCATCTCGGCCACCGTCATCGATCCGGTCGCGATCCTTAAGATCAAGTCCGGTGTGTACAAGGGATTTTCAGTCGGGGGCAAGGTCCTCGCGCGGGATCCTAAAGACCGCAAGGTCATCACCAAGATCAAGCTCATCGAGATTTCACTGGTCGACAGGCCCTGCTGCCCGGAAGCCAAGATCGAAGTCTGGAAAGCTGACGCAGAAGGCACCAGCATGGATCCCGAGACCTGTCTCTTATACACATCTGACGCTGCCGACGAAGAGGATAGT
>CAXDNE010000097.1:0-22966 GCA_963990595.1 uncultured Methylobacterium sp. | reverse complement strand
ACACTATCCTCTTCGTCGGCAGCGTCAGATGTGTATAAGAGACAGGACGAACATGAGCAGGCCCCCGACGCACAGGAACACCGGGACCGTCGTGCGCCGCCCCCAGCGATCCAACAGCAAACCGCCCGCGACATTGCCCAGCGCCCCTGCCCCGGCGATCAGCCCGGTGAAGGCGAAGCTCCGCACGACGGGAAAGCCCATGCGCGCGAAGATCGACGGCAGCCAGATCGCCACCGCGAAGAACACCGCGCCACCGGTGAGTTGCATCAGCCAGATGCTGAAAGTGGGCCGGAGATAGCCGCCCCGCAGGATGGCGCTCAGGCGCGCCGGTTCGATCGGCGGCCGATGCACGGAGGTCGGCAGCGTCCGGGGATCGACCGTGCTGAGGCCTTCGACGATGCGCGCGGCTTGATCGATGCGCCCGCGGGTGATGAGGAAGCGGACCGACTCGGGAAGGGTCGCCCAGAGCAGGATCAGGACGAGGCCCGGGATGGCCCCGGCGACGAACATCCCGCGCCAGGTGAAGGTCGGGATCACCAGGAGCGCGACCATGGCCGCGATGAAGCTCGAGCCTTGCCAGAACGCCACCGTGGAGGCGAGCAGAAGCCCGCGGCGGCGTGTCGGGATGAACTCGGACAGGTAGGTGAAGACGAGCGGCACCTCCGCGCCCAACCCGATGCCCTGCAGGATTCGCAGTACCAGGAGCGAGTCATGGCTCCACGAGAGCGCGACGGCACAGCTGAGGGCGCAGTAGACGGCGGTCGCACCGATCATCATCCACTTGCGCCCGAACCGATCGGCCAGGAAGCCGATACAGGTCGAGCCGATCAGCATGCCGATGAAGACGCTCGATGCGAGGATGCCGGCCTGGGCCGGGCTGAGGGCGAAGGCGGCGACGATGCCGGGCAGCGCGAAGCCCATCATGTTGATGTCGAAGCCGTCGAACAGATGCCCGAGCGCGGCGGTCGCGTACATCCGCCAGTGCCGGGGCGTGAAGTCTGACCGATCCAAGCTCTCGAGCAGCTGACCCGGATTCATCTGCGGCATCATGATCGGTGACTCGACTGCAGAAGGTGATCTTGGTCTGTGCGCTAACATGCGTGCAAGTTCGGATCCATCCCTCGTCGTGTGGTTTTATCAAGGGCTTAGCCTGACCGGGCCCGATCTTCGGGCACCGGCGGATCGGCGGACCGGCAGCCTCGCCGCATGCCCGGCGGCGCAGGATCGATGACCGGGGCGCGCCCGACTGTTCCCCGGGTCGGAGCGCTGCGGATGCCCGCCCGCCGGTGCCTCCACGAGCGCGGCGGGATGATCGCACCCGGCACGGTGCCGGGCCCCGGTCGCCGCAATCAACCGACGGCGCGCGCCGCCTCACGGACTTGGCGCGTGGCCGTATCGACCTGCTCACTCGCCCGGGCGATCGCCTCCATGCCGCCGGCGATCGTCGCCACCCCGTGAGCGGCCGTATGCATGTTGCCCGACATCTCCCGCGTGACCGCAGACTGCTCCTCCACCGCGGCCGCGATCGCCGACGAGACCTCATCGAGCTTGCCGATCGTGCTCTGGATGGAGCCGATCGCGTCCACCGCTTCGCGTGTCGCCGACTGGGTCGCGGCGATCTGACCGCGGATCTGGTCGGTCGCCTTCGCGGTTTGCTCGGCCAGGGCCTTCACCTCGGAGGCGACCACCGCGAATCCCTTGCCCGCGACCCCGGCGCGGGCCGCCTCGATGGTGGCGTTCAGCGCCAGCAGGTTGGTCTGGGAGGCGATCCCCTGAATCATCGTCACGACCGCGCCGATCTGCGCCGCCTGCCCGCTCAGCCCCGCGACGATGCCACCGGTATGGCGCGCCTGATCGACCGCTTCGCCGGCCATGCGGGCCGCGTGGCTGACCTGCTGGCTGATCTCGCCGACCGAAGCCGACAGCTCCTCCGCGCCCGAGGCTACCGCCTGGATGTCGCTCGAGACGTGCCCCACGGTCCCGACTGCGTCCGCGGTCTGGCGCGTGACGGCCTCGACCGCCGTGCCGATCGCATCGAGATCCGCGTTGATCGCCCGTTGCGCCTCAGCCCGGCGCTGGCGTTCATGAATCTGCGCGGTGATGTCAGCGGCGAACTTGACCACCTTCAGGACCGTCCCGTCCACATCCGTGATCGGGTTGTAGGTCGCCTGGATCCAGACTTCGCGGCCACCCTTGGCGATCCGCCGGAACTCGCCCGCGGCGAATTCGCCGCGCCCGAGCCGGCCCCAGAACCCGCGATAGGCCTCCCCCGCCCGCTCGACGGGATCCACGAACAGGCCGTGATGCTGTCCCTGGATCTCGTCGAGCCGATATCCCATCGCGTCGAGGAAGTTGCTGTTGGCCTCCAGGATCGTGCCGGTCGGATCGAAGGCGATCACCGCCTGTGAGCGGTGCAGAGCGGCGATCTGGCCATCCGAATCGAGGGCACGCAGCTTCTGAGCCGTGATGTCGGCCGCGAACTTCACGACCTTCACGACGCGCCCGGCGCGATCGAGCACCGGGTTGTAGCTCGCCTGGATCCAGACGGGCCGGCCGCCCTTGGCGAGGCGCTTGAATTCGGCGGACTGGAACGTGCCCCGCCGCAGCGCGTCCCAGAAGGTCCGGTACGCGACGCTGTCGCGATAGGCCGGCTCGACGAACATCGCGTGGTGCTGCCCCTGCACCTCCGGCAGGGTGTAGCCCATCGCGGTCAGGAAGTTGGCGTTGGCGGTGAGGATCGTGCCGTCGGGGTTGAACTCGATGACAGCCTGCGACCGGTTCAGAGCATCGAATTTGGCCGCGAGATCCGCATGGCTGCGCGTTCCGCCGAACATGGCCGTCAATCTCCGGAATTCAGGTGAGAAATCGACGACCGGTGCTGGGCGGCCGGCAGAAGGCCGTGCCAGCGCGTCATCCATCGCATCAGTGTCGATCAACACAGTGCCGGCCAACCGCTAATTATAAGTTAATCGAGGGATTAGCAGCGCAAAGTCACGCGAAATAACGCATGATAATTCCTCCAATATAGTACTCACAACTTATTGATCGGACGACATGCAACTTCAGCGTGCACGAAAACGCCGAGGCCTCGCAACGCATCGGTTAGCAGAGTGCTACTTACGCTGGCCGGTTCATAGCGGCCGGCCGCGCTGCCGACCGGACGGCCGACACGCCGGATCACCTCGCGTTCGAACGCGACGAAGTTCTCGATGCGCCCATCCGCAGAACGGATGGGCCGGCAGTCGATCTCGACACGATACTTGCTGCCGTCGGCCCGGTAGTTGGTGAGGTAGCCGTGGAAGCGCTCGCCCGCCGCAAGGGCACGCCGGAAGACGTCGAGCACCGGCCGGCGGGTCTCCCTGCCTTGCATGAAGCGCGGGGTCTGCCCGACGACGTCGTGCGGGTCGCGTCTGACGAGGCTCCCGAAAGCGGGATTGGCGTAGAGGATCGTCGGGCCCGGCGCATCGACCAGCGAGTCGGTGACGACGATGCCGACGGCCGCGTCGTGAGCCAGAGCACGGATGAGTTCGAGCGCTGTCATCCCGTGGCCGAGGTGTTGCGACACAGGAGCGTTCCGTCGCTTGTCAGAGGGCCCTTCCGCAGGACAACGCCGGGGGGGCGATTCCGTCCCGCGCATCGCTGAGCGGGGCGAGGCCGTTCCTGGCGGACGTCGGCCATAGGCGCATAGCCGCGTGTCGGCCGCCGGGTTGCAAGGAGGGCGTCGGATGCGCGCAGCGCCGTGCTCCCCGTCTCGGAAAGGCGGCTTCTCAGCCGGATTCTTTGGCCCTGGTCCGGCGTCCGTGATAGCGGAGCCTCGGCTCCGAGGCCGACCTCAGTCGGCGACGGGATGCATGGGAAACGACCTTGGCAGCGATGTGGGTGACAGCCCTGGTCCGGGCCCTGACCTCGGGAACCGTCGTCGTGCTCGCCTCGGTGCTGGCGGAACTCCTTGGACCGGTCTGGGGCGCGCTCATCGTCAGCCTGCCCGTCTCCGCCGGGCCAGCCTACGTGTTCATGGCACTGGAACACGACACGGCCTTCGTAGCCGGGGCGGCGCTCAACGGCTTCGCGGCCAACGCGGCGACCGGCCTGTTCCTGATCGTCTATGCTCAGCGGGCGGCCGGTCGGGATCTGGCCTTGGCCCTCGGTCCGGCGATACTGGCCTGGCTCGCGGCGGCCGTTCCGATCGCGGCCTTCGCATGGACGCCGCCGACGGCGCTCCTCCTCAATGCCGTCGTCTACGGTGCTGGCGCCCTCTTGACCCGGCAGGTGGTGCGGACCGCCCTCGTCCGGAGCGCTGTCGTAGCGAGGCCGCGGCCGCTCGACCTCCTCGCTCGAGCGGCCGCCGTCGCCTTGTTCGTGGCGGCTGTCCTGGCCCTCAGCACGGCCTTGGGGCCGGCGCGGACCGGGGTGATCGCCGCCTTTCCGGTCACCCTCACCAGCACGTTCGTCATCCTGCATCGCCGTATCGGTGGGGTGGCGATGGCGCGGTTGGCGAGCATTGCGATCCGTGGCGTGTTCGGTTTCGGCCTGACCCTGCTCACGCTTCACCTGACGGTCAGGCCCTTCGGTGCCGCCCTCGCCCTTGCGACAGCCCTGCTCGTCTCGTTGATCTACTCGGCCGGACTCCTCGCCCTACAGCGCCGTCCAGGTCGGCAGGAGCCGAGCATCATCACCCGTTAGAGCGGCTGGGCCGTCAGCGCCGACATTCCGCCGCACCCGGCCGCCGGAGCAGGAACGCGGACGTGCGCGACGGGGAACGGCGACGCCTCGCCCCCGGGGCGGCGGAGTGCGATCCCGGCACCCGGGAGCTCTCAGCATCCTGCACCCGGGGCATGGCGACCGGGATTGTGGCTTTGACAACCTCCGCTCCGCGTGGGACCGCTCGGTCATCCCGGTCGTAGGGACGCGTGACGACTCCAACGGCCGGACCGAACCGATTTACCCGCGCTTAGACCACGTCGTCCGATGATCAGCCGGTGCGCGCCCCATCGCGGCTCGTCGCCCGACAGATCGGACGGGACCAGCCTGTTCCCCCGTCAACCGGATGAGCCTCGGATGCCCTCAGCAGTGCCAGGATGTCATGCACGGGAGATCTAACGCCACGCTTCGCGTCCCAGCCTTCCTCGCGGACGGTGGCGAGATGGGCTTGCTCATGCGCGAGCGAGACTGGGAGACCTCGCCGCTCGGCGATCTGTCGACCTGGCCCCAATCCCTGACGACGCTCGTCGGCGTCATGCTCGGTTCGAACCAGCCGATGTTCGTCATCTGGGGGCCTGCGCGGAGGCTCCTGTACAACGATCTCTACGCCCGGATCCTCGGCGACAAGCATCCCGCCGCCCTCGGCCGGGATTACCTTGAGGTCTGGCGCGACATCGGGGCCGGTCTCGAGCCCTGCGTGGCGGAGGCCTATTCCGGCCGCCCTGTTCATACGGCAGAGGTCGAACACCGATTGCAGCGGCGCGACGGTGCGGACGCGGCTCGGTTCTCCCTCTCCTTCGTGCCCGTACGCGACACAGCCGGGCGCGTGGACGGTCTCTATGGCGCCTGCACCGCGATCGCGGGGCCTGTGCCCGTGGCACGCCGGCGGCGCGAGGCGGAGGCGTCACGGCGCGACAACGAGGAGCGGCAATCCTTCCTGCTGGATCTCAGCGACACGCTCCGGCCGCTCACCTCGTCGGCAGAGATCGCCGAGGTGGCCTCGCGTCGTCTGGGCGAGCGGCTCGGCGCGAGCCGCGTCTTCTACGCCGAGATCGGCGGCAGCCTGATGAAGGTCGAGCGCGAATACGCGCGGGGCGTCGATTCGATCGTGGGCGAGCATTCGCTGGCGGCGTTCGGCCCCGATCTCCTGGCCGCCTACCGCAACGGCGCGGTCGTCGCGGTCGAAGACGTGGCCGCAGACCTCCGGTTCTCCGATGAAGCCCGGGCCGGGCTGCGGTCGCGCGAGGTCGCCGCCTTCGTCGACGTCGTGCTCTTCCGGGAAGAGGAGTGGGTGAGCCTGCTGGCCGTGCAGAGCGCGATCCCGCGCGCTTGGACCACGGCCGAAGGGAATCTGATCCGGGACGTGGGTGAGCGCGTCAAGGCAGCGATCGAGCGGGCCCGCGCCGAGGTGGCCCTGCGCGAGAGCGAGGAGCATCTGGCGGTCATCTTCGCGGGGGCCTCCGGCGGCCTGTCCGAAGTCGATCCCACCGGCCGGTTCCTTCGGGTCAACAGCGAATTGAGCCGCATCCTGGGACGCTCGGCGGAGGCGTTGTTGCAGCTCGGCGTCGCCGACGTGACCGATCCCGAACACATTCCGCCGAGCCGGGCGGCGCTCGCGCAGGCCGTCGCGACAGGTCACAGCACCGCGCTCGACAAACAGTACTGGCGCCCGGACGGTACATCGATCTGGACGAGCAGCAGCATCCGGCGTCTCGACGACACCGACGGCAAGCTCAAGAACCTGCTGATCGTGACGGTGGATCTCAGCCAGCGCAAGGAGGCCGAGCAGCGGCTGGCCGAGAGCGAACGTCGCCTGCAGCACCTCAACGAGACCCTGGAGCAGCAGGTCTCCGAACGCACGGCGGAGCGCAACTTCTTCGCCACGATCGTCGAGAGGACCGACATCATGGTGATGGCGGTGGATCTCGACTACGACATCCTGGCCATCAACAAGGCCAATGTCGACGAGTTCGAGCGCATCTACGGCGTGCGTCGAGGGTCGGCGACAACATGCTCGACCTGCTCGCCGGCCAGCCCGAGCATCAGGCCCAGGTCAAGGCAGGTTGGGGGCGTGGGCTTGCAGGCGAGGAGTTCACCTTTGTCGCGGATTTCGGCGACGTCGAACGCGCACGCCCTTCTTACGAGATCAGTTTCCGCACCCTGCGCAACGCACAGGGTGAGCGCACGGGCTGCTATCAATTCGTAATGGACGTCACGGAGCGCTTGCGCGGCCAAGCCGAGCTGGCCCAGGCGCAGGAAGCCCTGCGCCAATCGCAGAAGCTGGAGGCGGTCGGCCAGCTCACGGGCGGCGTGGCGCACGACTTCAACAACCTGCTGACCATCATCCGCTCGTCGGTGGACTTTCTGCGCCGGCCCGATCTCCCGGAGGCGCGCAAGCGCCGCTACCTCGACGCCGTCTCCGAGACCGTCGAGCGCGCCGCGAAGCTCACGGGTCAGTTGCTGGCCTTCGCCCGCCGTCAGGCTCTCAAGCCCGAGGTGTTCAACGTGGGCCAGAGGGTGCGCGGGATCGCCGACATGCTCGACACGCTGACGGGCGCGCGGGTGCAGGTCTTGACCGAGGTGCCGGATGCGCCCTGCCTGATCCGGGCGGACCTGAGCCAGTTCGAGACCGCGCTGGTCAACATGGCGGTCAATGCCCGCGATGCCATGGATGGCGAGGGCACGCTGACCCTGCGGGTGACCTGCGGTGCGGCGCTGCCGCCCATCCGCGGCCATGCCGGCTCCCAGGGGCCTTTCGCGGCCGTGTCGTTGATCGACACGGGCACAGGCATTCCACCGGAGCAGATCGGACGGATCTTCGAGCCGTTCTTCACCACGAAGGAGGTGGGCAAGGGAACGGGTCTCGGCCTGTCCCAGGTCTTCGGCTTCGCCAAGCAGTCGGGCGGCGATGTCGACGTGCGCAGCATCGTCGGCCAAGGCACCGCGTTCACGCTCTACCTGCCGGAAGTGCTGTCCGAGGAGCGGCCGGCCTGTGACCCTCTGCAGGATGCTGACCGCGCGCCCCTCGGGGCTGGTCAGCGCATCCTCGTCGTCGAGGACAATGTCGGCGTCGGTCAGTTCGCGACGCAGATCCTGGAAGATCTGGGCTACCAGCCGACCTGGGCGGCCAATGCCGAGGAGGCGCTGGACGAACTCGGCAAGGCGGGGAGCCGGTTCGATCTGGTGTTCTCGGACGTGGTGATGCCGGGCATGGGCGGCGTCGCCCTGGCGCAGGAGCTGCAGCGGCGCTCACCGCGGGTGCCGGTGGTGCTGACATCGGGCTACAGCCACGTGCTCGCGCGGTCCGACGCCCACGGCTTCGAGCTGCTGCACAAGCCGTACTCGGCCGAGCAACTCAGCCGCATCCTCCACCAAGTCCTCGGCCTGCGCGCGATCCCGGAACCGCTCTAGGATCCGCCGCGCGATCACTGGCGCGGCGTGGCGGCCAGGGCCGCCAGCGCACAGGACGCGACGCGCGACTGAACAGAGTCGGCGCGGCTCGTGAGGATGATCGGCACCTTGGCGCCCAGCACGAGGCCCGCGCAGGCCGCACCGCCGAGATAGACCAGCGACTTGTACAGGCTGTTGCCGGCATCCAGGTTCGGCACGACCAGAATGTCGGGCTCGCCCGCCACGAGCGAAATGATGCCCTTCGTGTGGGCCGATGTGAGCGATACGGCATTGTCGAAGCCGAGCGGGCCGTCGAGGACCGCGCCCGAGATCTGGCCCCGGTCGGCCATCTTGCACAGGGCTGCCGCGTCGATGGTCGAGGGCAGCGCGGGGTTCACCGTCTCGACGGCGGCCAGGATGGCGATCTTGGGCTTGGCATTGCCGAGACCGTGCGCGAGGTCGATCGCATTCCGGATGATGTCGGCCTTCTCCACCAAGCCGGGGGCGATGTTGACGACCGCGTCGGTCAGCATCAGCGGCTTGTGATAGGCGGGGCAATCGAACCAGAAGACGTGGCTGGTGCGCCGGCCCATCCGCAGGGGACTGTCCCGGGCGACGACCGAGCCCAGCAGCTCGTCGGTGTGGAGGGATCCCTTCATCAGGGCGCCGACCTCGCCTTCACCCGCCAGGGCGACGCCGCGCCGGGCGGCGGATAGCGGATCGCTCGCCTCGACGATCTCTCGGCCGCCGAGATCGAGCCCCGCCGCCGACGCGACCTGGCGGATCAGCGCTGACGGGCCGACCAGAACCGGATCGATGTAGCCGAGATCGGCCGCCTCCAGGGCCGCCGCCAGAGCCCCCGTTTCGCATGGATAGATGACGGCGACGCGGACGGCTCCGGAGGTCTTTGCACGCTGCGCGAGGTCATCCATCCTCGGATACGAAGGCGCCACTCGCAGCATGTCCATGAGAATCTCCTCGTGGGTTCAGGTCAGCGTCGCGGCCAGCGCCGACGCGGCGTTGCGCAGGACGGGTAGGCGATCGGGGGCGTTCTCCCGCCAGAGACGGACCACCGGGGCCTGGAGAGCCAGGGCCGCGACGCAATCCCGGTCGTCCCGGTCGAAGATCGGCACGGCGATGCAGAACAGCCCGGTCAGGAACTCCTCGTCGTCGAGGGCGTAGCCCTGACGCTTGATCTGCTGCAGCTCCGTCTCGAGGGCGGCGGGATCCGTGAGGGTGTTGGCGGTGTAGCGGTCGAGGGGCAGGCTTGCGAGCAGGCGCTCCCGCCGGCCGCGGGGCATGAAGGCGAGGAAGAGCTTTCCGCTCGCCGAGCAATGGGCCGGCACGCGGGATCCCTTCTGGAACGCCACCCGCAGGGGCAGGGACGCCTCCACGCGGTCGAGATACATCACCTCGCCACCCTGCAGGACGGTGAGGTTGCAGGATTCCCCGAGTTCGCGGGCGACCCCCTGCAGGATCTGGTGCCGGCGGATCGAGCCGGGATTGTTCGACAGGATCGCGAAGGCGAGCGCCGTGGAGCGCGCGGCCAATTCGTAGCGCCGTCCGTCCGGCAGCCGCCGCAGCAACTCGGCGCCCTCCAGCATCGTGAGCCACCGGTGGAGCGTCGGCTTCGGCAGGTTCGCGACCTCCGTCAGCTCGGCAAGCGTCGGGGCATGATCCATCGCGGCGATCGCCTCCAGCAGGCCGAAGGCCTTGAGGGCCGGGGAAGACTCAACGGTGTCGTCCATCTGAATTCGACCTTTATTCCAAAAAACAGAACGTTGAAACCAAAAAAACGAGATTTCTGTTGCGACGCCCCGATTGTGCGTCCATGAATGGCCTGCGAGCGCCCTCCGGGTCGAGACAGACCGGGATGCGTGCGCCGACCGAGAAGGGGAGCGGCCAACCGGCGGGCCGAAGCCTCACACGCGACGGCGTCCGGGCGCCACGGCCCAGTCGGTGGCGATCCCGAACGCGGGGATTGCGGGCGGTCGCGGCTCAAGCCGATGCGAACAGACACCAGGAGGGTGCGCCATGAGGATGTCCACGGAAGAAGCGTTCGTTAAGGTCCTGCAGATGCACGGCATCGAGCATGCCTTCGGCATCATCGGCTCGGCCATGATGCCTGTCTCCGACCTGTTTCCGAAGGCCGGCATCGCGTTCTGGGACTGCGCGCACGAGACGAATGCCGGGCTCATCTGCGATGGCTACACCCGCGCGACCGGCAAGATGGCGATGGCGATCGCCCAGAACGGCCCCGGTGTCACCGGCTTCGTCACGGCGATGAAGACCGCCTACTGGAATCATACGCCGATGCTGCTGGTGTCGCCGCAGGCCGCCAACAAGACCATCGGCCAGGGCGGGTTCCAGGAAGTGGAACAGATGGCCCTGTTCGAGGACATGGTCTGCTACCAGGAGGAGGTGCGCGATCCCTCCCGCGTCGCCGAGGTCCTGAACCGCGTCATCGAGAAGGCGTGGCGCGGCTGCGCCCCGGCGCAGATCAACGTCCCGCGGGATTTCTGGACGCAGGTGATCGACGTCGAGCTGCCGCAGATCGTGCGGCTCGAACGCGCCGCGGGCGGGCGTCAGGCCATCGCGGACGCGGCCGAGCTCCTCTCGGCGGCGAAGTTCCCGGTGATCTTGAGCGGCGCGGGCGTGGTGATCGGCGATGCCGTGCGCGAGACGGCGGCCCTCGCCGAGCGGCTCGATGCGCCGGTCTGCTCCGGCTACCAGCACAATGACTCGTTCCCGGGCACCCATCCGCTCGCCGTCGGCCCGCTGGGCTACAACGGCTCGAAGGCCGCGATGGAGCTGATCGCCAAGGCCGACGTCGTGCTGGCGCTCGGAACCCGCCTCAACCCGTTCTCGACGCTGCCGGGCTACGGGATCGATTACTGGCCGAAGAAGGCCAAGATCATCCAAGTCGACATCAACCCCGACCGGATCGGGCTGACGAAGCCGATCACGGTCGGCATCTGCGGCGACGCCCGGCAGGTCGCCCGGCAGATCCTCGAACAGCTCTCGTCGGAGGCCGGGAATGCCGGCCGCGATGAGCGCAAGGCGTTGATCCATCAGACGAAGTCCGCTTGGGCCCAGACCCTCACCTCCATCGACCACGAGGACGACGATCCGGGGACGACCTGGAACCGCGAGGCTCAGCAGCGGGACAGTGACCGGATGTCGCCGCGCCAGGCGTGGCGCGCGATCCAGGCCGGCATGCCGCGGGACGCGATCATGTCCACCGATATCGGCAACAACTGCGCCATCGGAAACGCCTATCCGACCTTCGAGCACAGCCGGAAATACCTCGCGCCGGGCATGTTCGGGCCCTGCGGCTACGCCTTCCCGTCGATCATCGGCGCCAAGATCGGCCAGCCGGACACCCCCGTTTTCGGCTTCGCGGGGGACGGCGCCTTCGGCATCTCCATGAACGAGATGACCTCCATCGGCCGGGATGAGTGGCCGGCGATCACAATGGTGATCTTCCGCAACTACCAATGGGGTGCCGAGAAGCGGAACACCGTGCTCTGGTACGACAACAACTTCGTCGGCACCGAACTCGACCCGAAGCTGAGCTACGCCAAGATCGCCGAGGGCTGCGGCTTCAAGGGCGTGCGGGTGGACAATACCCGCGACCTGACCCAGGCCATCCAGCAGGCCGGCGAGGCGCAGGCGCAGGGCGTCACCACCTTCATCGAGGTGATCCTGAACCAGGAGCTCGGCGAGCCGTTCCGCCGCGACGCGATGAAGAAGCCGGTGCCGATCGCCGGTATCGAGCGATCGGACATGCGCCCGCAGCGCCCGCCGGTCTGACCGACCCGGAATCGACGCCGCGCGGGGGCACATTTCCGCGCGGCACGCTCTTGTCGGCAATCGCCCGCGCTCGCCGGGACGGCGGGCGACCGCCGGCGCTCAGTTACCCGGGAAGAGGATCGCCTCGTTCTGCTCGTTGCGGGCGATCTGAAGCATGTGCCACTTAAGCCCCGAGACGACCCGCTCCGCCGCGATGCCGGCGCCGCTCGGGAGCGCCGGCCGCTGCGCGGCCTGCATGTTGGCAACCATCACCAGGGCATAGAGCGCAGCGAGGATCGGCAGGATGTCGCGCGCGCGTTCGAGATGGTTCATGGCAGCAGCACAGGTCGTCACTTGTCGGAAGTGAGCTACCACCTAGTCTGCTGCGCTGCAAAAACAATCGCGTCGCACTGCCGCATTGCCGGGTTGCTTGGAAAGCAGGGGACGGCGATCAGCTCGTGATGTTGCCGAGCTCCGAGAGGATGTACTGCGCCAGATGCTCGACGGCGGAGGAGACCTCGCCGGGCTTGCGCTGCAACACGATCTTCAGGGCCGGCAGATCCGGCAATCCGCTCGCCGGGGTGAGACGCCGGATCGCCCCATCCACCGCGCAGAGGGGAAATATCGAGACGGCGAGCCCCGCATGGACCGCGGCCTGGAGCCCGGCGATGCTGTCGCTCACCGCCGTGATCGTCCAACTGCGCCCGGCCTGTCCGAGGGCGTCGAGGGCGCATTGGCGGTAGAGACTGCCGGGCGTCAGGAGCGCGAGCGGCAGGGGTGAACGCGCATCGAGGTCGAAGTCGCGGGAGGCGACCCAGACCAGGGGTTCCTCCCGCACGATGACGCCCCCGTCCTGATCCGGCTGCCGGGTCATCAGCGCGAGGTCGATCTCCTCGCGGGCCACGGCCGCGCGCAACTGGACGCTGCGCGAGCAGCGCAGCTCGATCTCGACCTGCGGGTAGACACGGGCGAACCCCGCCAGCACCGCCGGCAGCAGGAAGGCCGCGTAGAGGTCCGGCACCCCGAGCCGGACCCGCCCGGCGATGTCGGGGCCCTCGAACCGGTCGCGGATCTCGTCGTTCAGGCTCAGGAGCTTGCGGGCATAGGCGAGAAGCACCTCGCCGTCGCGGGTCAATGCCCCGTGCCGCCGCTCGCCGTCGAAGAGCGGCCGGCCGAGCGCCCGCTCCAGCCGGTGCATCTGGTGGGTGATCGCCGGCTGGGTCCGCCCGACCTGCTTGCCGGCGAGCGTGATGCTCCCCGTATCGTGAACGGCTACGAAAGTGCGCAGCAGCGGGATCTCAAGATCCGGAATCATATCGATCAATTTTCTGAATGATCAGGATCAAGAGAATATATTTCTCCTGTTCGGACGCAACGGCTAGCGTGTGCTCACTGAGCCGTGAGGACCGAAAAAGTCGGGCACAGACCCGATGCCCCTCACGCCGGTCACGGTGGAAACGTAGGAAGGACGCCGGGTACTCCGCGACCCGCACGCCGTCGCATGCGATCGGGTCGAGGCCGTTCCGGCGCCCCCTTTCAGGAGGGCGGAATGCTACGGCTCGTACGCTTCAAGGCGACGGACAGGGTCCTGTTCGTCATCTGCCTGATGTACCTGATCACTTACATAGATCGGGTGAATATTGGCACGGCCGCGCCGGCCATGCAGAAAGAACTGGGCCTGACCAATGTCGAGCTCGGACTTGCCTTCTCGGCCTTCGCCTATCCATACGCCTTCTTCCAGATCGCCGGCGGCTGGCTCGGCGACCGGCTCGGACCGCGCAAGACCCTTCTGATCTGCGGGGCGATCTGGTCCGCCGCCACCGTGATGATCGGCTTCGTGGAGGGGGCGATGTCCCTCGTCGCGGCGCGCTTCCTGCTGGGCATTGGCGAGGGGTCCGCCTTCCCGACGGCCACGCGGGCGCTGGCGAACTGGATGGCCGCCGACCGGCGCGGTTTCGCGCAGGGCATCACCCACGCGGCAGCCCGGCTCGGCAACGCCCTGACCCCGCCGCTGATCGCCCTCCTGATCGTGGCGCTCTCCTGGCGCGACAGCTTCATCATCATCGGCGTGATCAGCTTCGCCTGGGTCGGGCTGTGGTGGTTCTACTTCCGCGATGATCCCCGCGAGCACCGGGGCGTCACGGAGGAGGAGCTCGCGGTCCTGCCGCCGACGAAGATCGCGGGGGAGCGCAAGGCGGTGCCGTGGGGTCGGCTGCTGCGCCGGATGCTGCCGGTGACGCTGACCGACTTCTGCTACGGCTGGACCCTGTGGCTGTTCCTGAACTGGATCCCCTCGTACTTCCTCCACCAGCACCATCTCGACATCAAGAAATCCGCGATCTTCGCCTCGGGCGTGTTCTTCGCGGGCGTGGTCGGCGACACGGTGGGCGGGATGGTCAGCGACCGGATCCTGCGGCGGACGGGGGACGTGGCCAAGGCCCGGGTCAGCGTCATTGTCGTCGGCTTCCTCGGAGCCTTCGCCTTCATGCTGCCGGTGCTGTTCACCACCGACCTCCTGACGATCACCCTCTGTCTCTCGGGCGCGTTCTTCTTCGCTGAACTCATCGTCGCGCCGATCTGGGCGGTGCCGATGGATATCGCGCCCCAGTACTCGGGCACGGCCTCCGGCTTCATGAACTTCGGCTTCGGCCTCGCGGGCATGATCTCGCCGGTGGTGTTCGGGCTAATCATCGACATGACCGGCCGCTGGGACCTGCCCTTCATGGCCTCGCTGGGCCTGCTGCTCGCCGGTGCCGGCCTCGCCCTGCGGATGCGGCCCAACGAGCCCTTCGTGGACACGCCTCAGGACGAGTTCGCCCTCAGCCGTCCCGTCCCGGTCAGGCCGACCGCCTGACCGGATCCGGCCCCCGGCCGGCCCCCTCTCGACCCGAAACGCTTTCGACACCCGAAGGAGCGCGCCATGTCGCCTGCCGCAATCATGCCCCTCACGCTGCCGGACGACCCGGCCGCCCAGGATCCCGTCGCCGCCGTGATGGACAGGGCGCGTGCCGCCCAGCGCCTCTTCGCCGACGTCGACCAGGCCCAAGCCGATGCCGCCGTGCGGGCCATCGCGTGGTCCCTCTACAAGCCCGAGCATGCCCGCGAGGTCGCGGAACTCGCGGTGGCCGATACCGGTCTCGGCAATGTCGCGGACAAGATCATCAAGAAGCAGCGCAAGACATTCGGAACCCTGCGCGACCTGCTCCGCGGCAAGTCGGTGGGCGTCATCGAGCATGACGTCGCCCGCGGCCTCGTGAAATACGCCAAGCCCATGGGGGTGATCGGGGCGGTGACGCCCTCGACCAATCCCGGCGCCACGCCGGTCAACAAGGCGATGATGGCGATCAAGGGCCGCAACGCCATCGTCATCGCGCCCTCGCCGCTGGGCTACCGCACCACCGCCCGCGCGGTGGAGCTGATGCGGTCGGAGCTGGCGGCCATCGGCCTGCCCGCCGACCTCGTGCAGATCCTGCCGGCTCCGGTCACGAAGGAGTCGACGGAAGCCCTGATGCGCGCCTGCGACCTCGTCGTCGTCACGGGTTCGCAGGACAATGTCCGCCGGGCCTATTCCAGCGGGACGCCGGCCATCGGCGTCGGTGCCGGCAACGTGCCGGTCATGATCGACGAGACCGCCGACCTCGACGCCGCCGCGGCCCGGATCCGCGATTCCAAGATCTTCGACAACGCCACCTCCTGCTCCTCCGAGAACGCGGTGGTGATCGTGGACGCCGTCTACGATCAGGCCATCGCCGCCCTGGAGCGGGCCGGCGCCTATCTCTGCAACAGTGAGGAGAAGCAGCGCATCGCCGAGCGACTCTGGGTGCGCGGCAAGCTCAACCGCGACCTCATCGCCCGGGACGCCGACGTGCTGGCCCGCGCCTTCGACCTGCCGCAGGCGGCAGCCGGGGCGAAGTTCTTCCTCGTGGAGGAGGAGGGGATCGGGCGCGGGGCGCCATTCTCCGGCGAGAAGCTCGCGCTCGTGCTCACGGTCTACCGGGCGAAGGATTTCGCGGACGCCAAGGCCAAGGTCACCGCGATCCTCGACCACCAGGGCAAGGGCCATTCCTGCGGCATCCACACCACCGACATGGACCGCGCCCGCGAGCTCGCCGAAGACCTCGACGTGGTCCGGGTCCTCGTGAACTTCGCCCACACCTTCGGCAACGGCGGCGGGTTCAATTCCGGTCTCGGCTTCACCCTGAGCATGGGCTGCGGCTCCTGGCAGAAGAACAGCATCTCCGAGAACCTGAGCTACCGCCACTTCCTCAACATCACGCACCTCGTCACGCCGATCCCGGAGGACAAGCCGAGCGAGCAGGAGCTGTTCGGACCGCATTGGGAGCGGATCGGCCACCGGGAGGACGCACGATGAATTTCCTCGAACACGTCGCCAAGGCGCGGGTGCTGGCACCCGCCGGCATCCCGGTCCCGCGGGCGATCCACTGTCTCACCCCGGAGGAGGCCGCGGTCGCGGCGGCCGAACTCGGCCCCTGCATGGTCAAGGCGCAGGTGCCGACGGGCAAGCGCGGCAAGGCCGGCGGCATCCGGGCCGCCATGAACCCCGACGAGGCCCGCACGGTCGCCCAGGCGATCCTCGGCATGACGATCGACGGCCACCGCGTCGAATCGGTGCTCCTGGAGGAGCGCGCGGCCATCGCGCGGGAATTCTACGCCGCGATCCTCACCGATACGGAGAGCCGCACGCCCCTCGTGCTGTTCTCCACCGAGGGCGGCATGGACATCGAGGAGGTCGCCGCCACGCGGCCCGACGCCCTGCGCCGCCACCGGGTCGACCTCGACCGCGGGTTCGACCGGGAGGCCGCGCGGGCGCTCCTCGACGGGCTCGATCTCGGCCCGGCGCGGGAGCGGATCGAGGAGATCCTGCCCGCCCTCTACCAGGCCGTCGGCCGGGTCGATGCGGAGCTGATCGAGATCAACCCGCTGGCCCTGCTGGCAGACGGGCGCGTCGTCGCCCTCGACTGCAAGCTCACCCTCGACGATTCGGCGGCGTTCCGGAACGCGGACCTCGCCGCCGCCGCCTCGCCCGAGCCGATGACGGAGCTCGAACGCGAGGGGGCGGCACAGGGGCTGAAGTTCATCCAGCTCGACGGCAATGTCGGCGTGCTGGCGAACGGCGCCGGGCTGACCATGACGACCATGGACGTCATCAGCCATTCCGGCGGCCGCCCGGCCAATTTCCTGGAGATCGGCGGCGAGGCCTACACCAAGTCGGAGGCGGCGCTGCGGCTCGTCCTCGCCAATCCGGGCGTGAAGAGCCTCGTCGTCAACTTCTGCGGCGCGTTCGCCCGCACCGACGTGATGGCCGAGGGCGTCGTGACCGCCTGGAAGCGCCTCGCCCCGGAGGTGCCGGTGTTCTTCTCGATCCACGGGACCGGCGAGGACGAGGCCGTGCGCCTCGTGCGCGAAGGGCTCGGGGTCGAGCCCTACGACCTGATGGAGGACGCGGTGCAGGCCGCGGTGGAGGCAGCCCGATGATCATCTATCGCAAGAATGCCCGCGTCCTCGTCCAGGGCCTGACCGGCAAGCAGGGAAGTTTCTGGACCGAGAAGATGATGGCCTGCGGCA
Source organism: uncultured Methylobacterium sp. (assembly GCA_963990595.1). Classification (GTDB taxonomy): domain Bacteria; phylum Pseudomonadota; class Alphaproteobacteria; order Rhizobiales; family Beijerinckiaceae; genus Methylobacterium. Next base: position 5,497 of record CAXDNE010000097.1, on the reverse strand, counting down.
CGCAGGTGGTGGCCGGCGTCAATCCGAAGCGGGCTGGCGAGGAGCACCTCGGCCTGCCGGTCTACGCCACCGCGCGGGAGGCCATGGCCGGCACCCCGTTCGACTGGGCGGTGATGTTCATTCCGCCCGCCGCGGCCAAGGCGGCGGCGGTGGATGCCATCGAGGCAGGGACGAAGACCCTCGTGGTGCTCACCGAGCACATCCCGACCCGGGACGTGCTCGCCATCCACCATGCGGCGCGGGCCCACGGCACGCGGATCGTCGGCCCGAACACGGCCGGGCTCGTCACGCCGGGTGAAGGCTTCGTCGGGATCATGCCGGGGCACAACCCGAACATCTTCCGGCCGGGCGAGATCGGCGTGATCTCCCGCAGCGGGAGCCTCGGGACGCTCATCTGCCTCAATCTCACGCGGGCGGGCTTAGGCCAGTCGGCCTTCCTCGGCATCGGCGGCGACCCGATGATCGGGACGACCACGCGCGACGCGCTGATGGCGCTGGACCGGGACGAACGCACCCGCGCCGTGGTCCTCGTCGGCGAGATCGGCGGGGCCATGGAGGAGGCGGCGGCCGAATACGCCGCCGGGATGAGCAAGCCGGTGGTGTCGTTCATCGCCGGACGGGCCTCGCCGCCCGGCAAGAAGATGGGGCATGCCGGCGCCATCGTCTCCGGCGACCGGGGCAGCTACGCCGGCAAGCGCTCGGCCCTGGAGGCGGCGGGCGTCGCCGTCGCGGACACGCCGGGCGAGATCCCGGACCTGATCCGGTATGCCATGGGGCATCCCGCGCCGGCGGCAGCGGGTCTCGCGCTCCACGCGGTGGGGTAAGACCCGCGCGGCCCACCGCGATCCCCTCGCCCCGCGCGGGGAGAGGGGATGCCGGGCCTCATCCCCGCGCCGTGTCGAACCCCTCGAGAAACGCGGCGAGGTTGCGTGGCAGGGCGGGACACAGGTAGCCGCCCTCCTGCACGATGGCGGTCGGCAGCCCCGCGGCGGCGATCGTCGCGGCGGCTTGGCGGAAGCCCGGCGTCGTCACCTTGAGGGCGCCGATCGGATCGTCCTCGGAGGCGTCGAGGCCCAGGGCCACGACGAGGGCCGACGGCCGGTAGCGGGCGATGGCGGCCAGCCCCTCGCCGATCGCCGCGAGCCAGGGCGCGTCGCCCGATCCCTGCGGCAGGGGCAGGTTGCGGTTGAACCCCTCCCCCGCCCCGGTGCCGGTCTCGTCGGCATAGCCCGCGAAATACGGAAAGTAATCCGCCGGGTCGGCATGGACCGAGACGGTGAGCACGTCGGGCCGGGCGTAGAAGATGCCCTGCGTGCCGTTGCCGTGATGGACGTCGATGTCGAGGATCGCGATCCGGCCGCCGGTCGCGGCGCGGAGGCGCTCGGCGGCGATGGCGCTGTTGTTGACGTAGCAGAAGCCCCCGGCCGAATCGGCATAGGCATGGTGACCCGGTGGCCGGCACAGGGCGTAGGCGCAGGTGCCCGCCAGGGCGGCGTCGGCCGCAGCGATCGCCGCCTGGGCTGAGCCGTAGACCGCCGCCCAGGTTCCCGCCCGGACGGGCGTCGAGGTGTCGGCGGTGTAGAGGCCGATCAGCCCGAGCAGCCCTTCCGGCCGGCGATGCATGTGCGGCCGGGCGAAATGGCCGGTGAGGATCTCGTCCGCGCGACCAGGCAATTCGCCCCGGCGATCCCAGACCTCCCGCAGGAAGGCGACGTAGCCCGCGTCGTGCACGGCGAGGATCGGCTCCAGACCGGAATCGCCGGTCTCGCGCACCGCGTGCCCCCCGGCCCGCACCGCCTCCAGCAGGAGGTGATAGCGCTCCGCCTGCTCGGGATGCCCCACGATCTCCCCGCGCCGGAAGTACCGGTCGGGATCGTGGCGGGCACTGTCGCCGTGATGGAAGACCTGCATCGCCTCGCTCCTCGCCGCCCGGCCCCACCGCCAGGGCGTCAACCAAGCGAGCCTGTCGCACGCAATCCCCGGTGTCCATATTGACACTCGCGCATTCTTCTCATCAAATAGAACATAACGTACCGTTTTTCGAGACAAACACTCGGGACGGAGACAATTTTGAGGAAACGCCAGCATCCTGATGACGCGCCCGAGCGCGTCGAATGCGATTACGTCGTGGTCGGCGGCGGCACCGCGGGCTGCGTGCTCGCGAACCGCCTCTCCGCGGACGGACGCCACCGAGTCGTGCTGCTGGAGGCCGGCCCCCGCGACACATCTCCCTGGATCCATCTCCCGATCGGCTACGGGAAGACGATGGTCCACAAGACCCTGAACTGGGGCTTCTACACCGAGCCGGAGCCGGCCATGAACGATCGGCCGATCTACTGGCCCCGCGGCCGGACGCTCGGCGGATCGAGCTCCATCAACGGGCTGATCTTCGTCCGTGGGCAGGCCGAGGATTACGATCACTGGGCCGACCTCGGGAATGACGGGTGGGGCTGGCGCGACGTGCTGCCCTACTTCATCCGCAGCGAGCACAATTCCCGCGGGGCCAGCGCCACCCATGGCGGCGACGGCCCGCTCTGGTGCTCCGACATCCGCCACAAGCACGAGCTGATCGAGCGGATCATCGCCGGGGCGGGGGAAATCGGCGTCCGCCGCACCGACGACTTCAACGGCGGCGATCAGGAGGGCGTCGGCTATTACCAGCTCTTCACCCGCAACGGCCTGCGGTGCAGCACGGCGGTCGCCTATCTGCGCCCGGCCGAGGGACGCGCGAATCTGCGCGTCGAGACCGACGCCCACGCCACCGGTCTGATCCTCGACGGCAAGCGTGCCGTGGGCGTGCGGGTGCGGCAGCGCGGCCGCGCGGTGGAGGTCCGGGCGGCGCGGGAGGTGATCCTCGCGGCGGGCGCCCTGCAGAGCCCGCAGCTCCTGCTGCTCTCCGGGATCGGCCCGGCCGCAGCGCTCCGGCCGCACGGCATCCCCGTGCAGCACGAACTGGCCGGCGTCGGCGAGAACCTTCAGGATCACCTGCAGATCCGGCTCATCTACCGCCTCACCAAGCCGATCACCACGAACGACGACCTGCGCACCCTTTTCGGCAAGGCGCGGATCGGCCTGCGGTGGCTCCTGACGCGCAGCGGACCGCTGGCGGTCGGCATCAACCAGGGCGGCCTGTTCACCCGCGTCATGCCGGGGCCGGGCACCCCGGACATCCAGTTCCACTTCGCCACCCTCTCGGCCGACATGGCCGGCGGACAGCCGCACCCCTGGTCCGGCTGCACCTTCTCCGTCTGCCAGCTGCGGCCGGAATCCCGCGGCACCGTCACCCTGCGCGGCGCCGATCCGTTCGCGGCACCGGTCATGCGCGCCAACTATCTCGCCACGGAGACCGACCGGCGCTGCACCGTCGAGGGCATCAAGTTCGCCCGGCGCCTCGCCGGGACACAGGCCCTGCGCCCGCTCATCCGCTCGGAGGAGAAGCCCGGCCCGGGGGTGACGGACGATGCCGGTCTCCTCGACTTCGCCCGCGCCTCCGGCGCCACGATCTTCCATCCCTCCGGCACCTGCAAAATGGGCACCGACCCGCTTGCGGTGGTCGATCCCGCCCTGCGGGTCCACGGCATGGAGGGTCTGCGCGTGGTCGATTGCTCGATCATGCCGACGCTGGTCTCCGGCAATACCAGCGCCCCCGCGGTCATGATCGCCGAGAAGGCGTCCGACCTGATCCTCGCCGACGCCAAGGCCGCCGCACAGCAGCGCAGACCTGCCCGAGGGGCGGCGCCCGCGCCGGTGCCGGCCCATCACGCCTGAGGGGGCACTGGATCGCGAGACTTCGCCCACCGCCCCCTCATCCCGCGGTGAAGGCGCGGAACAGGTCGCGAAGAGGCGTCCGGTGGAAGCGCCCTTGATGTGAGGATGCCGCCTTAAACACGCGAACAGAAGACGATCGGGAGGAGGTGCAGATGCCGTATCCGGAGCGGGGACCAGCACAATCGGGCAGGGGCGGGATCGGTCAGGTCGTGACCGCCTCCCTCATCGGCGCGACGATCGAGTGGTACGACTTCTTCCTCTACGGGGTCGTGGCCGGCATCGTCTTCAACAAGCTCTATTTCCCGGTGAGCGACCCGCTCGTCTCGACGCTGCTGGCCTACGCGACCTTCGCGGTCGGCTTCGTCGCGCGGCCGCTGGGCGGGGTGATCTTCGGGCATTTCGGCGACCGCATCGGCCGCAAGAGCATGCTCGTCATCACCCTGATGCTGATGGGTGTGGCGACCTTCCTGATCGGCGTGGTGCCGACCTACGCCCAGATCGGCTTGGCGGCGCCGATCCTGCTCCTGCTGCTGCGGGTGGTGCAGGGGATCGGCCTCGGCGGCGAATGGGGCGGCGCCGTGCTGATGGCGTTCGAATACGCCCCGGAGGAGAAGCGCGGGCTCTATGCCAGCATCCCGCAGATCGGATTGTCGCTCGGCCTGTGCCTCGCCTCGGGGGTGGTCGCCCTCCTGTCCTACAGTCTGAGCGAGGAGCAGTTCCTGGCCTATGGCTGGCGCGTCGCCTTCCTGCTCAGCGCCATCCTCGTCGCGGTGGGCGCCTATATCCGGCTGAACGTGATGGAGACCCCCGAATTCGCCAAGGTCAAACAGGCGAACCGCGAGGCGGACATCCCCTTCGTGTCGATGATCCGCGGCTATCCGGCTGAGGTCATGGCCGGCATGGGCGCGCGCATGGTCGACGGCGTGGTGTTCAACATCTTCGCCGTCTTCGCCATCGGCTACCTGACGCAGACCTTGAAGGTGCCGCGCACGGAGGCCCTTCTCGGCGTCACCGCCGCCGCGGTGGTGATGTGTGCGACGATCCCCTTCTTCGGCTGGCTCTCCGACCGTCTCGGCCGCACGCAGGTCTATGCCTGGGGTTCGGTGATCTCGGGACTGGCGGCCTTCCCGGCCTTCTGGATCTTCGTCACCTATCCCGACAGTCTCCGGGCGATCTGGTTCGCGATCATCGTGCCGTTCGGCATCCTCTACGCGGCGGTCTACGGCCCGGAGGCGGCTCTGTTCTCGGAACTGTTCTCGGCGCGAGTGCGCTACACGGGGATTTCCTTCGTCTATCAGTTCTCGGGCATCTTCGCGAGCGGACTGACGCCGATCATCGCGACGGCGCTGCTGCAATACTCGGGCCCGAACAATCCCTGGCTCGTGTGCGGATATTGCGCGCTCTCCGGCCTCGTCAGCGCGGCCTCCGCGATCTGGATCGGCCGGATCCACCGCCGACGCCTGATCGAGGAAGGGCCGGGCCGCCCCGCCGGATATCCGCAGATCGCCTGAGCGGGCGCGGCACCAAACGTGTTGGGCGGCCGGCGACCCCGGCCGCCGGGTTGAGGAGGAAGCGATGGCTCCTGCATGGACGCGGCGTGGCATCTTGGCGAGTGGGGGTCTCGCCCTGAGCACGATGGGTTTCGGCCTGCGCCGGGCCGAAGCCGCAGGGACGGCGACGCTGCCGTTCGGGAACGGCGAGCGCCCGCTGGTGGCCTATCCGGGCAAGC
>CAXDNE010000096.1:0-23166 GCA_963990595.1 uncultured Methylobacterium sp. | reverse complement strand
GAGCTTGCCTCTTGTCTCGTGGGCTCGGAGATGTGTATAAGAGACAGGCGTGGCCGAGGCCGAGCCGCTCCAGGGCATCACCGGGCGAGAGGCGCGGCGCTCCCAGGAGGCGCTGAGCGAACAGCAGGTTCTCCCCCGCGGTGAGCGAGCTCTTCAGCCCGTCCCGATGGCCGACCGCGTGCAGGCATTCGGGCAGGCTCGCCTCGCCGACATCGGCGACGTCGATCCGCCCCGCATCCGGCCGCAGCCGGCCGGACAGGATGGCCAGCAGGCTCGACTTGCCGGCCCCGTTCCGCCCGGTCACCGCCAGGGCGTCGCCGGGGCCGAGGGCGAAGGACAGATTGGCGAAGATCCGGCGCCCGGAGCGGCGGCAGGCCAGATTGTCCACGCTGAGCCGCACCCGATCCCCCGCCCGTCCCCGTTCCACCCTCCATGCCCGATCGCGCGGTGGAACGGAACCGCACGGCCGAGCTGTGCTTTCGTTCTGGAACGGAGGATCGCCGATGGCCGAGGCGCAGAACCCAAGCGAGGCGGACGTCGCTGCGACCCCCGACGCGGTGGCCGGCCGCGCCAAGGTCGAGGCGCGCATGGCCGCTTGCACCCCGGAGGAGCAGGCGGCGTTCTGGGATGCGGTCGGGCGCTGCTTCGGCGGCGGCACGCCGCCGGAGATGGAGCCGGCCGGCGACTGATCAGGCACCCCTGCGGGTCAGCGCCCGCAGCGCGCCGCGGAAGGTGCGTACGTCCTGCTCGGTCAGCCCCATCCGGTGGAGCATGTCGCGCATGTTGCGGGCGATGATGTCGCGCTTCTCGGGCGGGTAGAAGCCGGCCGCGTCGAGCGCGGATTCCAGGCTGCCGAACAGGGCGACGAGGGCCTCGCGGGTGGCCGGCGGCGACAGCAATTCACCCGAGAAGGGCAGCCGCGCCCGGCCGCTCGCCTGACGCCACGTGTAGCCGATGAGCAGCACCGCCTGGGCGAGGTTGAGCGACGGGAAATCCGGCGAGACCGGAAAGGTCACGATGGCATCAGCGAGCGACACCTCATCGTTGGTGAGCCCGACCCGCTCGCGGCCGAACACCACCGCACTCCGCTGCCCCTCCCGCGCGACGAGCTCGCCCATGGCCTCCTCGGGTGCGAAGACGCGCTTCATCTGCCCGCGCTCGCGCGCCGTGGTGGCCAGCACATAGTGACAATCGGCGATGGCCTCGGCGACGCTGCCATAGAGAGTCGCCCGGTCGAGGACGTGCGTCGCGCCGGAGGCCGCCTCGCGGACGCCCTTCTTGGGCCAGCCGTTCTTCGGGTTGACGAGGCGCAGCTCCGACAGGCCGAAATTCGCCATGGCGCGGGCGGTCATGCCGATATTCTCGGCGAGCTGCGGCTCGACGAGAATCACCGTCGGGGCGCGTCCCGGCGGGAGTTCGGTGACCGTCCTGGGGGCTTCGCCCTGTGTGTCGCGGCTCGTCATGCGGGCCGTCTGGCATGGCCGGCCCTCGCCCGTCGAGGGCCGGGTGACGAAGCCGGCCGGATGACAGCGCGCGCCTTCCGTCGCCGGAAGGGCCGCGCTATGTCGCGGGGCGATTTCGACCCAAAGCACTCGGCGAGGCGCTTGGGGCGGCGACCGCACGGCCCTTGCATGCCGTGCATGGGAACAACGCGGGAAGGCATCGGTCCATGGCGAAGATCAAGGTAGCGAACCCCGTCGTCGAGCTCGACGGCGACGAGATGACCCGGATCATCTGGGCCGAGATCAAGAACAAGCTCATCCACCCCTATCTCGACGTCGACCTCGAATATTACGACCTCGGCGTCGAGCACCGCGACGCCACCAACGACAAGGTGACGGTCGATGCCGCCGAGGCGATCAAGCGCCACGGCGTCGGCGTGAAGTGCGCCACCATCACGCCGGACGAGCAGCGGGTTCAGGAATTCGGCCTCAAGGAGATGTGGCGGTCGCCGAACGGCACGATCCGCAACATCCTGGGCGGCGTGATCTTCCGCGAGCCGATCATCTGCAAGAACGTGCCGCGCCTCGTGCCAGGCTGGACCCAGCCCTTCGTGATCGGCCGCCACGCCTACGGCGACCAGTACCGCGCGACGGACTTCAAGGTGCCCGGCAAGGGTCGCCTGACCATCAAGTTCGAGGGCGATGACGGCACGGTCATCGAGAAGGAGGTGTTCAAGTTCCCCGACGCCGGCGTCGCCATGTCGATGTACAACCTCGACCAGTCGATCATCGACTTCGCCCGCGCCTCGATGAACTATGGCCTCGCGCGCAAGTACCCGGTCTATCTCTCGACGAAGAATACCATCCTCAAGGCCTATGACGGCCGGTTCAAGGACCTGTTCCAGAAGGTCTACGAGGAGGAGTTCGAGGCCAAGTTCAAGGCGCTCGGCATCACCTACGAGCACCGCCTGATCGACGACATGGTCGCCTCGTGCCTGAAATGGTCGGGCGGCTACGTCTGGGCCTGCAAGAACTACGACGGCGACGTGCAGTCGGACACGGCGGCCCAGGGATTCGGCTCGCTCGGCCTGATGACCTCCGTGCTGATGACGCCGGACGGCCGGACCGTGGAGGCCGAGGCCGCCCACGGCACCGTCACGCGTCACTTCCGCGAGCACCAGAAGGGCCGGGAGACCTCGACCAACTCGATCGCGTCGATCTTCGCCTGGACCCGAGGCCTGTCGCACCGTGCCAAGCTCGACGGCAACGACGATCTGGCGAAGTTCTCCGCCACCCTGGAGAAGGTCTGCGTCGACACCGTCGAGTCGGGCTTCATGACCAAGGACCTCGCGCTGCTGGTCGGGCCCGATCAGAAGTGGCTCTCCACCACGGGGTTCCTCGACAAGGTCGACCAGAACCTGAAGACCGCGATGGGCGCCTGAGGCACCCGCGTCAGGCACACGGAAGCGGCGGGCATGGCGATGCCCGCCGTTTTCACGCGGAGGCTGCGGCTAGGCGGGCCGATCCCCTTGCGCTCGATCCCCAGGGTCCGCCCAGCCAACGCCCGCGTCCTGAGCTGCTGCGCGGCCTCCGCCGCGCTCCAGCACCTCAGGATAAGGGGATCGGCAGGGCGTTCGGCCGCGTGGGGCGACGCGGCGGCAAGGTCGGGAACTCAGACGCGCTTCAGGCGGCCACCAGCAGGGCGGCCCCCGCGACGCCTGACAGCACGAGCCGCAACCGGCCGAGCCAGAGCGGCGCCAGGCCGCGGCGGGGCAGGTCCTGGTCGATGAGCCCCCAGGCCAGCACGAGGCCGCCGAGGATGCGCAGGTCCCAGGGCGCGGGCGCGGCCATCGCGGCCCAGGCGACCAGGGACGGAATGATCGCGAGCAGATAATCCGCGTTGCCGGCGTTGCGCGCCGCAGCCGCACCCCAGCGGATGCCGCCGAGGAATGAGGCGATCACCGCGCCGTACGCGGACAGGATCGTGCGCGGCGACAGGCCGATGCTGCCCAAGCCGCCATCGGTGCCCGAGACCGCGAGCGCGGCGAATCCGAGGAACGGAATCAGCCCGGCCACGCCGAGCACGATTGCGCCGATCGGGACAGGGTTCCGGCGCGCCATCCATCCTCCGAGTAGCGGCGAGGGTCGGCGATCCGCGCGATCCAACACTGGCCCGACACCGCCCGGCCGGAGCGTTCCCGCATCGCGGCACGGCGGTCAAGCTCGGATCGCCGCCGCCGACGCGGCGGCGACCGGCCGTCAGGTCCGGCGCGCGGGCGCGGTGAAGGTCACGGCGCTCGGCGTGGGGGCGCCGAGGAGTGACATGGGCGCCGACACACCAGCCTTGGGGGCGGGCGGCTCGTTCACCGCCGCGTCAATCTTTCGCGGCTTGAACGTCGCCGCGAGACTTTTCGCCCGGACAAGGTCGGCGGGACTCAGCTTGTTGGCCACGTCGTCACGCTTCTTGGCGGCATCGTCGTCCCCCTGCGCGGCCGCGGCGGCGAACCACGCATAGGATTGAACGAGATCCTGCGTCAGGCCCATGCCGCGGGCGTACAGCACGCCGAGATTGTACTGGCTGTCGCGGACGCCGAACTCTGCGCCCTGGCGGAACCACGAGGCCGCGGAGGCGAAATCCGGCTTGCCGTTGGCGGCCGGGTTCTCGGCGTAGAGGACCGCGAGGTTGTGCATGGAGCGGGCGTGCCCCTGCTCGGCGGCGCGCCCGTACCAGAGCTTGGCCTTGTCAAGGTCTCGGACCAAGCCGGATCCCTTCTCGTATTGGCCGGCCAGCTTGTACTGCGCGGGGGCGTAGCCGGCCGAGGCCAACTTCTCGTAGAGCTTGGCCGCCACGGCGAGGTCGCGGGGCATGCCGCGGCCATCGGCCTCCCGGGTGGCGAGGTCCCAGATCGCCGTGCCGTCGCCGTCGAGGGCCGCGAGCTTCACCTTGGCGAGGGCCGGCGGCAGGTTGCCGAGATCGGCCTGCAGGGTGTTCATCCCGGAGACTTGCGGCACCGGCGCCTTGCTGCTCGCGGGATGCGCCTCGGCCGGGAGAGGGTTCGGCAGGGCCTGCGTAGTCGCCGGATCGGCGTCCGACGGTTTCGCGCCCGGAGCATCCTTGGTGCCGTCCTTGGTACCCTCCTTGGCACCCCCCTGGGCGGCCGCCTTGGTCTCCTCCTGGGCGGCGTCCTTCGCGGGATCTCTGGCCGGCTCCTCGCGGGCGGGCGCACCCTGGCTCGTCACAACTGCGGGCCGCGGCTCATCCGCGCTGCGCATGCTGATCGCCTGGATCGCCCCCAGTGCCAGGACGATGGCGGCGAGACCGAGCAGCAGCGGCCGGCGGCGGCGGTCGATCTCCGCCCGAAGACGGCTGAAGCGCCCCTCCTCCGCCGCGAGCTGGGGCAGGACGGCCTTCGGGGCGCGCGTCTCCCGGCGCTCGGCCGGCGCCTCCGCGGCCAGCTCCGCCTGTGCGGCCTGTGCGGCCCGACGGGCCGCCGCGATGAAGCTCGTCTTGATATCGGTCTCAGCGCCCGCCTCGTCCGCCGGACGGGCGCGGACCGGATCCGCCGCGCGCTCCCGGCCGGGCCGGCGGGCGGCCGCGTCGCGGGCGGCGCGCGGGTCGCGACCGGGCGTCCGCTGCCGGGTTCGAGCAGGTCGTCGGCGATCCGCGAAGTCTCGGCGGCCTCGCGCCGGGGCGCGCCGCGCCCCTCCGCAGGCACGCGCGTCGCCTCCGGGCTCGTGGAGGACATCAGCCGCTCGTCGAGGGACGGCATCCGCGGGCCCGCGGCATCCACGGGGCCGAGCCGGTCGAGGAGGCGCTCGAGGGCGGACTGGACGCCCTCCAGGGTGGCACCGAGGCGCTGGTCGGACGCCGCCTGCCGCGCCTGCATGTCGGCGAGGCTGGCCCGCAGGAGCCCAATCTCGCCGGTCTCGGCGGCGATGCCGGATCCCTTGAGGGTCTGGGCCACGGCGTTGCGCGCGGCGCGCTCCACCACCGCCTCGCTCGGCGCAGCCTCGCGCAGGGCGGTCACCTGCCGCAGCAGGTCGGTCATGGTCCGTTCGAGGCCGGCGAGGGCCGGATCGGCGCCGTGCGGCGCATCGAGGCGGCCCGCCAGCGTGACGACCTGCTTCTCGAGGGCGTCGAGCCCCTCGTGCTCCGAGCGGGTGCCGACCTGATCGACCTTCTCGGCGAGGCTGTGCAGCATCGCGTGGATCGAGGCCATCTCGCCGGACCGGGCGACCTGTCCCTCCGCCGCGAAGTCGGGCCGGTCGTCCCGCGCGCAGAGGATGTCGACCTTGCCGGCCAGAGCCTGGATCTGTTCGGCCAGAGCGGCCGGCGCCGCGATCTTCACGTCGCTGCGGATCTCCTCCAGCAGCGGGCGCAGGTCCGGATCGGCGCCGATCCGCTGCAGCTGCGCGATCTGCGTGCTCACCGCCTGCAGGCTCTGCGCGAGACCCTGGATGCGCTCCGGGCCGGCCAGCGCGGCGATCAGCCGGCGGATCTCCTCCAGCTCGGCGAACAGCTCGGCCAGGGTATGCCCGTCCGGATCCGCGGCACCGGTGGCCGCCACCGTATCGAGGCGCTCGGCCAGACGGCGGACATCCTCCGCCACGCGGCTGTGGACGTTCTCGGCCACCTCCTCGGCCAAGCGCTCGACCTGCGCCCGGACCTGCTCGATCGGCATCGCGATGGCGGTGAGGTCGGTGCCCGCCTGCGCGCGTTCGATCCCGCTCGCGAGCGAGGTCACGGCCTGCTCCAGGGCGCCGATATCGCGGCTCGTGGCCAGTTGGTTGATCGCCTCGCGCAGACGCGCGGTCTCGTCCTGAAGCTCGGACAGGGCGGCCGAGGGCGCGGCAACCTCCTCGATGCGCGCCTCGAGGCGGCGGGCGAGGTCCTGACGCATGCTCGCGACGACGCCGCCGTCGAAACCGGTCTGGGCCGCGGCGGCGCTTGCCGGCTCCTGCGACAGCTCCCGCTGGCGCTGGCGGATGTCCTGGACGGCGCTGCGGATGTCGGCGGCGGCGGGACGCGCCCGGCGCCCGGGCTGGCGGGTGGCGGCGACCTGCTCGCCGAGCTGGGACATCCGGCGCTCGATGTCACCGAGGCGATCGGTCACCTGCTGAACCGGAGCAGCGTTGAGGGCGCGCTCGATGCGCGCCTCGATCTCGGCGAGGCGCCGCGCCTCAGCCTCCTGCGCGCTGCGCCGCTCCTCGTCGAGCGTCCGGTTGAGACCGTCGAGACGGTCCATCAGGGCCGCGAGACCGTCGCCGTAGCCTTCCTGGGCCGGCGGCTCCCGGTGAATCGCATGGCGCTCGGCCACGGGGGCCGTGTCGGTGGACCGCGTCACACGGTCGGAGGGCAGGTCGGGGCGGGCGGCCGCGTGGGCAATCTGCTCGGCACGGTGACGGCGACGGTGGCGGCGGTTCCCGGACGCGCCGGCCTGCGGCTGCGGCACCACCGAAGCGATCCAGGTCTCCAGGGGAACACCCGCGCGGGCCGCGACGTCCCGGGCGGCATCGAGCACCTCGGGATCGAAACTGTCGAGCTGCGGCATCGCGGAGCGGTTCATCGGTGGCCTGTCGTCGGCAGCGTTCGGTGCCCGATCCTGTGCACGATGGCGGGAGCCCAACTCGGTATCCAGAAACGCGCGCGTCGGATCGTTCGAGTGTGACCATTAACTTTCTTGGTAAACACGAGGTTAAGGGTACGCTGAACGGGTAATCACCGCCCCCTCAGGAGCCGCTCTGCGGCCGACCGAGCGTCACCGTGTTGCAAGGCTGAGCCGTTGCTCCGGAGGCGGCGGGGCGTTTACATGCCGCCAACGCGCCGGATCGATGCGAGAGGTCCGCGCATAGCCGGGGGAAGCCAGACATGCCGCAGTACCGTGCACCGGTCGACGACACGCTGTTCCTGCTCACCGACGTTCTGGGCTTTCATGCCCGGGACAATCTGGCCGGCTTCGCCGATGCCTCCCCGGACGTGATCGAGGCGGTTCTGCGCGAGGGCGCGAAGCTCGCCGAGGAGGTCCTGACTCCGCTCAACCGGACCGGCGACGTCGAGGGCTGCCGCCGCGAGGCCGACGGCACGGTGCGGACGCCCACCGGCTTCAAGGCCGCCTACGACACCTACGCGGGCGGCGGCTGGATGGGCCTGTCGGTGCCCGAGGCCTATGGCGGTCAGGGCCTGCCCCACACGATCAACACGGCGATCCAGGAATTCGCCTCGGGCGCGAACCTCGCCTTCGGCATGTATCCGGGCCTGACCCAGGGGGCGATGGCCGCGCTGCTGGTCCACGGCACCGAGGCGCAGAAGGCGCTCTACCTGCCCCGCATGGTCGAGGGCGCCTGGACCGGCACCATGAACCTTACCGAGCCGCATTGCGGCACGGATCTCGGGCTGCTCAAGACCAAGGCCGTGCCGAACGGCGACGGCTCCTACAGCCTCACCGGCACCAAGATTTTCATCTCGGCCGGCGAGCACGACCTGGCCGAGAACATCATCCACCTCGTGCTGGCCCGTATCGAGGGCGCCCCCGCCGGCACCAAGGGCATCTCGCTCTTCGTGGTGCCGAAGGTCCTGGTGAACGCCGACGGCACCCTCGGCGCCCGCAACGGCGTGTCCTGCGGCTCCCTCGAGCACAAGATGGGCATCCACGGGAACGCCACCTGCGTCATGAATTACGACGGGGCGACGGGCTGGCTGGTGGGCCAGGAGAATCGCGGCCTGAACGCGATGTTCGTGATGATGAACGAGGCCCGGCTCGCCGTGGGCGTCCAGGGTCTCGGCCAGTCCGAGGTCGCCTACCAGAACGCCGCCGCCTACGCGAAGGACCGCCTCCAGGGCCGGGCGCTCACCGGCGCCAAGGCGCCCGACAAGGCCGCCGACCCGATCATCGTCCATCCGGACGTGCGCCGCACGCTGATGCAGATCCGCGCCTTCAACGAGGCAGCGCGGGCGCTGATGCTGTGGACCGCGCTCCAGGCCGACATCCTGCACCGCTCCGAGGATGCCAAGGAGCGGCAGGCGGCCGACGACCATCTCGGCCTGATGACCCCGGTGGTGAAGGGCGTGTTCACCGACCGCGGCTTCGCCAACGCGGTCGAGGCCCAGCAACTGCTCGGCGGCCACGGCTACATCGAGGAATGGGGCATGTCGCAGTTCGTGCGCGATGCCCGCATCGCCATGATCTACGAGGGTGCCAACGGCATCCAGGCCATGGACCTGATCGGCCGCAAGCTCCCGAAGGACGGCGGGCGGGCGATGATGACCTTCCTGGGCGAGGTTCAGACATTCCTGAAGGACCACGGCGAGGATCCGGCCATGGCCGCGTTCGTCAAGCCGCTCCAGGCCGGCTTGAACGACCTGCAGGGCGCCGTGATGTGGCTGATGCAGAACGCGTTCGCGAAGCCCGACAATGCCGGGGCCGGCGCCACCGACTTCATGCACCTCTTCGGGCTGGTGGCGCTGGGCTACATGTGGGCGCGGATCGCCAAGGCGGCGCTGGCCAAGCAGGCCGAGGCGCCCGCCCCGCGCTGGGAGTCGAAGCTCACCAGCGGCCGATTCTTCATGGAGCGGATGCTGCCCGAGACCGCCTTGCGGCTGACGCGGATCAAGGCCGGGGCGGAGAGCACCATGGCGCTGGAGGCGGCAGCGTTCTGAGCGTCCTGCCGGCCGCGCCGCTCCGGGGCTGACGGCCGGCGGCTCCAGGTCAACGCGCGCGGACCGCCGCCGTCTTCGCGCGCCGCGCAGCCATCCGGGACGCGCCCGCGCGACGGAAGTCGCGCCGCCCCGGGGCGCTACGCCGCGCGCGCGAAGACGTCCGGGTCAGGCGCCGAGCGCCGCGTCCAGATCCTCGATCAGGTCCGCCGGATCTTCGAGGCCGATCGAGAGGCGGACCACGTCCGGACCCGCGCCGGCGGCGGTCTTCTGCGCGTCGGTCAGCTGGCGGTGCGTGGTCGAGGCCGGGTGGATGATCAGCGAGCGCGTGTCGCCGATATTGGCGAGGTGCGAGAAGAGCTGCAGGTTCGAGACGAGCTTCACGCCGGCCTCGTAGCCGCCCTTCAGGCCGAAGGTGAACACCGCGCCCGCACCGTTCGGCGTGTAGCGCTTCGCGAGCTGATGGTAGCGGTCGGTCTCCAGGCCCGGATAGCTGACCCACGACACCGCCGGGTGCGTCGACAGGTGCTGGGCCACCGCGAGGGCGTTGTCGGAATGGCGCTGCATGCGCAGCGGCAGGGTCTCGATGCCGGTGAGGATCAGGAAGGCGTTGAACGGCGAGAGCGCTGGCCCGAGATCCCGCAGGCCCAGCACCCGGCAGGCGATCGCGAAGCCGAAATTACCGAAGGTCTCGGCCAGGATCATGCCGGAATATTCCGGCCGCGGCTGGCTCATCATCGGGTATCGGGCATCCCCCGCCCACTGGAACGAGCCGCCGTCCACGATCAGCCCGCCGATGGAGTTGCCGTGGCCGCCCAGGAACTTTGTGGCCGAGTGGACCACGATATCGGCACCATGCTCGAAGGGCCGGATCAGGTACGGTGTCGCCATGGTGTTGTCGACGACGAGGGGGATGTTGTGCTTCTTGGCGATCTGCGACAGCGCCGCGATATGGGTGATGACGCCGCCGGGATTGGCGATCGACTCGCAGAAGATCGCCTTGGTGCGCGGGGTGATCGCCGCTTCGAACGAGGCCGGATCGTCGTTCTCGGCCCAGGCCACCGACCAGCCGAAATTCTTATACGAGTGATTGAACTGGTTGATCGAGCCGCCGTAGAGCTTGTTCGACGCGACGAACTCGTCGCCCGGCTGCATCAGGGCGTGCATCGTCAGGAATTCGGCGGCGTGGCCCGAGGCCACCGCCAGGGCCGCGGTACCGCCTTCCAGCGCCGCGATGCGTTCCTCCAGCACCGCATTCGTCGGGTTGGTGATCCGCGTATAGATATTGCCGAAAGCCTGCAGACCGAAGAGCGAGGCGGCGTGATCGACGTCGTCGAACACGAAGCTCGTGGTCTGATAGATCGGCGTGGCCCGCGCGCCTGTCGCCGCGTCGGGGGCGGCGCCCGCGTGGATCGCCAGCGTGTTGAAGCCGGGCAGGCGGTCGGTCATGGTCGGGTCTCCTCGGAGCACCCAAGCCTCTAAGCCCGCGCGGGAGCAAGGCGCAAGGTTGGCGCCGCACCCCGAGCCGATGCCGGTCCGTCACAGGTCCGGCGCGATCCCGATATCGACGTGGGGTTGCCCGGCATCGACCAGGGCGCGGTCCACGGCCTCGATGGCGAGGAGCGTCCGGGTCAGGTCCTCGGCCATAGAGATCGGCGCCACCTCGAGGCCGCCCAGGCGCCGGGCGATGGCGTTCCGCTGCCGTGCCAGAGCGGCCCGCGCCCGGTTCAGCTCCTCGATTTCTTCGGCGGTCATCCGCGCTCCTCTTCAGCCTGTGCCCAGGCCCTGGTCAGCCACCCGGGGTCCAATCGATGTTCGGACGCTGCGCCAATATGCGCTCGAAGTAGTTGGCCACCGCCTGCGCGCCGTCGCTGTGCATCATCGCGACGGGATGCGCGAGATAGGCGCGGGCCAGATCCGGCGCAATCCGACCGGATTGGAGCGCGTTCAGGACCTCGTCGATGAAGGCGTCGTTGGCTTCGTTGAAGTCGTTCGACAGCTTCTTCCGGTCGTTGAGAGCCTTGATCGGCATAGGGCGTCCTTGTCGCTCGCTGTTGAGAGGTCGCCGGATCGCTCCCGTCCGCCCGAACCGGGGCGGGACGCAGATGGTTCCGGTGGACGCGGTCGGGGCCGGGAAATCCGCCTGCGTCGGCACACTTAAGTAACCGTCCCAGAACGGCCCTTGGAGCGGAATCCGTGGCCTGAACGTTAATATCGCATGTCAATCGAATCTGCGCGCAGCCATTCCGTCGAGATCGTCCCGTGCGTGAACGATCCCAGATGCTTCCGCTGGATCATCCGCGCCCGTGGCGGCGCGGTGGTTGAACACTCTCCCTACGCCTTCGTGACGCCGAACGGCGCGCGCATCTCCGGCGAATGCTGGAAGCGCGAGCATTTCGACGACGGCCGCCCCAGCTAGCACATCGCGACGCGGCCCGTCCGGCACCGGAAGGCCGCCTCGGTACAGAAGCGTGCTGGACCCCGGCCCTGACGGGAAAGGGATTGGTGTGGGGCGATGGCGGCTCCAGGGAGGCCCTTTGGCCTAGTCCCGTACCCTCCTCCACACCGGACAGTGGCGGGCTCGCGGCATGGGGTCGAGCCGCCGGACGGTCGCGGCGATCCGGCCCCGGCCGCCAACCCGCCGCTCTCGCGCCGAGCGGCGCGCCGCCGCCGCGGTTGCTGGGCCAAATATCATGCAACCCTGACGTTATCCGCCGTCACGACTGGATTGCGGAAGGCACTGGTTAAGCATCGCCTCGGCCAACTCAGATCTTTGTCGGATCTTTAATCAGGCTCATCCAGTTTCGACGGGCTTTCGAGGCGCGGCCAGGGACCAAGCGATGCTGAGCGGTGAGGATACGCACCGGACCGAGAGTGCGGCGTCGCGGATGGGCTCGGTGACCTCCATCGAGGGCTCGAAGGTCCATCTCGATCTCGTCGGCCAGAATGGCCGGCCCGACGTGCGGGTCACGGTCGGCAACTTCGTCCGGATCCAGGCCGGCGGCGCCATCCTCATCGGGATCATCACGACGCTGTCATCCGGCGGCGATCGCGGGCGGCAGCCCGGCGCCTATGCCAGCCTCGACCTGATCGGCGAGATCCTCCCGGAGAACGGTGCGAAGCGGTTCCGCCGCGGCGTGACCTGCTATCCCGCCATCGGGGACGCGGTCGATCTGCTCCCGCCCGCCGACCTGCGGGTGGTCTATCAGGTGTCGGCCTCGAACACGGCCGCCGTCGGCGCGCTGTACCAGGACCCCGACACCCCGGCCTGCATCAAGGTCGAGGATCTGCTGACCAAGCACTTCGCGGTCCTCGGCACGACCGGCGTCGGCAAGTCCAGCGGCGTCGCGGTCATCCTCGACAAGGTCATGCGCGCGCAGCAGGCGGTGCGCATCTTCCTGCTCGACGTGCACAACGAGTACGCGGCCTGTTTCGGCGACCGCGCGAGCGTCATCAACACGCGCAATCTCAAGCTCCCCTTCTGGCTGTTCAACCTGGAAGAGATCGCCGACGTGATCTACGGCGGCCGCTCGCCGGTTGACGAGGAGATCGAGATCCTGGCGGAGGTGATCCCGCTCGCGAAGAGCAAATACGCGCAGTACAAGGAGACGAGCGACCGGCAGCTCGTCAAGCGCAGCATCGGCAAGAGCGCCGGCTACACGGTCGATACGCCCGTGCCCTACATGCTGCAGGATCTGATCTCGCTCATCGATGAGCGGATGGGACGTCTGGAGAACCGCGTCTCGCGGATGCACTACCATCGCCTGATCACCCGGATCGAGGCGATCCGGAATGATCCGCGCTACGGCTTCATGTTCGAGAACGCCAACGTTGGCGGCGACATGATGGGCGAGATCCTGGCGCACCTGTTCCGGCTGGAGCCCGACGGGCGGCCGATGACCATCATGCAGCTCGCCGGCCTGCCCATGGAGGTCGTCGATGCCGTCGTCTGCGTCCTGTGCCGGCTCGCCTTCGAGTTCGGCATCTGGAGCGAAGGCGCGATCCCGCTCCTGTTCGTCTGCGAGGAGGCCCATCGCTACGCCTCGGCCGACCGGTCGATCGGCTTCACGCCGACGCGCCGCGCCCTGTCGCGGATCGCCCGCGAGGGGCGCAAGCACGGCGTCTATCTCGGCCTGGTCACGCAGCGCCCCGCCGAGCTCGACCCGACGATCATGTCCCAGTGCAGCACCCTGTTCGCCATGCGCATGACCAACGAGCGCGATCAGGCCTTCCTGGCGGCCGCGGTTTCGGACGCGGTGAACCTGCTCAGCTTCGTGCCCTCCCTCGGGACCGGCGAGGTCATCGCCTTCGGGGAAGGCGTGCCGATGCCGGCGCGGATGACGTTCCATCCCCTTCCCCCGGAGCGGCAGCCGCGCAACGACATGAGCGGGCGCGCGCCCGAGGATGGCGAGACGATCGCCGGCGCGGCCTTCGTCGGCGCCGTCGTGGAACGCTGGCGCGGGGCGACCATGAGCAAGGTGAGCGCGCTCGATCCCGATCAGACCGCCCTCACGCGTCTCGGCCGCGACCCGGGCCTGGAGGGCGGCCACGGCGCCGCGCTCGACCAAGTGCATCGCCGCCTGCTCCGGCGCCCCCTCGAATCCGGCGACCCATCGGCGGAAACCGGCCAGCGCGCCGCCAAGACGCTCTGGCAGCAGGGGTGAGCGTGAGCGAATCCTCGCCCAGCCATCGGCGCAGCCTGCTCGAAGCCGCCATCCAGGCGCTTCCGGTCGGGATCGTCGTCCACGACGAGCAGGGCGTCTGCATCCTCGCCAACGCCGCCGCGCGCGCCCTCGGACCGATGGCCGTTCACGACCTGCCGGAAGCCGGCCTGCGCCAATTCGACGAGGCGGTCGTCGAGGAGATCGGCGAGCGGATGGTCGAGACGCGGGCCCGCCCGGTGGTGGCGGAGCAGGAAACCTACACGCTCACCACCCTCGCGGACGTCACCCATCATCACACGATCCAGCGCGATCTGATCGCCCGAGCCTTTATCGATGCGCTGACCGGCCTGCCCAACCGGACGATGTTCGAGCAGAGCATCGAGGAGCTCGTCGCGGAGGCGACCCCGGCCGACCGCTTCGCGCTGGCCTTCATCGACCTCGATAACTTCAAGCATATCAACGACTATTACAGCCACGACGCGGGCGACGCCCTGCTGCGCAAGGTAGCCGACCGGATCCGCGGCGCGCTGCGCCCGAGCGACATGCTCGCCCGCATCGGCGGCGACGAGTTCGTGCTGCTGCTCAACCCGATCTCGGACACGGGCAGCACCCTGTCGGCGGTGCTCGACATCTCGGAGCGCCTGAAGCAGCCGTTCTTCATCGACGACCACGAGATCTTCGCCTCCGCGTCGATCGGCCTGAGCCTGTTCCCCGAGCACGGGACCGCCTACGAGGTTCTGCGACGCCAGGCCGACAACGCGATGTACCGGGTGAAGGGCGGCGTGAAGGGCGGAGTTAGCGTCTTCGAGGAGACGATGAGCCACGCCGCGACCGCCCGCATGGCGGTGGAGCAGCGGCTGCGGCTGGCGATCCGCGACCGCTGCTTCTGCTGCGCCTTCCAGCCGAAGGTCGACATGCGCACGCACGCGGTGCTCGGCGTGGAGGTGCTCCTCCGCTGGCGGGACGAGCTGGGCATGATCCAGGCCCCCGGCGACTTCATCGGGCTCGCCATCGAGCTCGGCCTAATCAACGAGATCACCCTTCAGGTCCTCGCCGAGACCGTGCGGGCCATGCCCGACATCGACGAGGTGTTCGGGCCGGACGTGTCCGTGAGCCTCAACATCGCCGCCAAGCAGGCCTGCGACGTGCCGTTCATGTCGGCCTTCTGCGACGCGCTCGCCGAGACCGGCCTGGCACGGCGCTTCGTCCTCGAACTCACCGAGGAGGCGTTCTTCACCAAGGGCCGGTTCCAGCGCGAAGTCCTGCCGCGGATCCGGGCGGTCGGCGCCCGGGTCTCGATCGACGATTTCGGCGTCGGCTACTCGTCGCTGGCCGCGCTGGCGGAGATCACCGCGGACGAGCTGAAGATCGACCGCTCGTTCATCACCGACATCGACAAGCGACCGCGCAGCCAGATCGTCCTCAAGGCGATCGAGTCGCTGGGGCTGGCCCTCGGGATGTCGGTGGTGGCCGAGGGCGTCGAGACCTACGAGGAGGTCGCCTACCTGCTCGGCGCGACGCAGATCCGCTGCGCCCAGGGCTTCTACTACGCCAAGCCGATGCTGGTCGATCAGATCCGCCTGTCGGACGAGCGGGCGTCCGGGTCGCGAACGGCCGCCTCGCAGAGCCGCACGTCCGATTTCCGGCCGCCGAGCCTGCTGCGGCGGGCCTAGCGCACTGAGGCGCTGGCGCCGCGGCCCATGGCGGCGGACCTGCGAGCCCTTTGCGGCTGACAGCTAAGCCGCCGCTCGGAGCCGTGCACCATGCGCGCTGAAGAGACGACAGGCGCCGATCGCGACGGACGCTCCCGCTGCGGCTCGGCAAGCTGCGCAGCGCCTGGGAAGCGTGGCCGGAGGGGCCGCGCCCAGCAGGACCGCCGAAGGCCTCCTGCCGGACCTGAGCCGATGCTGGGAAGCCGCGGAGCCCTGACGCGACCCGCCGCAGCGATCTTCGACACGCCAAGGGTCGTGGACGCCCGGGATTGAGGCTCGGCCCTCGTGCAGCCGGCCGCCACGCCCGTGGCTCTGCGGCGGGTCGAGGATCAAGGCCACCGCGGGCGAGCGCCAGAAACGACAAAGGCCGCGCGATGGCGGCCTTGCAAGTCGTTCGTATGGTTGGGAAAACTGGAGCGGGCGAAGGGATTCGAACCCTCGACCCCAACCTTGGCAAGGCTCTCAACCTGGCGTCTGGGCCCTAGGCGTGGGGACTGACCCGTGCATCCCCGTTCAAAGCCGTTCACCACGGTACGACGCCGTCCGTCCCCATGCGAGCCCACCCGGCGAGTTACGGGGCCAAATCGGGGCCGGTCCCGCAACACCAGGATCAGGCCGCCGCCGCGGCGCGCTGGTACTCGGATGAGGTGTGTCCGTACCTCTTGAGCACCATCGCGACGCTCATGCTCAGGTACTCGGCGACCTCCACCGGCGGGATCCCGGCGCGGAGCATCAAGGTCGCCCGGGTGTGCCGGAGGATGTGCGGCGTCGGCCATCCCAGCTCGTCGGCCTCGCCCGCGTCGTCGTCGGTGAGGTAGTCCTCGTCCTCCTCGGCGAGCTCGGTCGCAAGCGCCCGGCCGAGATCGGCGACGCGGTAGGTGCCGTCGATGTCGCGCCGGTCGAGGCACGCCCTGATCGCAGCCAGCCTGAAACCCTTAGAGATCCGCCGGACCGCCGCCCCGTTTCTATGGACCACGCGCTGGATCCCGGCCTTGGCATCCTCCTCGCGCCACGCCCTCAGCAGGGGCAGGAGGCGATCGTGGATCCGGCATGGCCCCTGCCGCTTACGGGACGGCGGCGCCTCGGGTCCCTCGCGGAACAGTGTCGTGGTCGTGAAGTCGATGCAACCGGCGATGCGGTGCCGGCGCCACCGTAGGTCGAGGACGGCCGCGCTGCGGGTGCCGCTGTAGAACGCGATCTCCAGGAAACGTGGCAGCTGCTCGCCTGGCTCGACGCGCAGGCCGTCGATCCGCTCCCAGATCGGATCGCGCGTGGCCAGATCCGTCGATACCCACCGGTATCCGAGGGCCGCCTTGAGCAGGCGGGCATATTCGGATTCGGTCAGCCAGTCGGGGTGTCCCTTGGCCTCGGGCGGCAGTTCAAGCACCGGCACAGAGGAGAGGTTGTACTCGCGATGCCAGGCGTTGACGGCCGCCGAGAGCGTCCCGAGCTCGCGCCGGGCCGTCGTGGTCTTGATCGGCTTCGACACCTTCCAGCCGGGCTTCGTGTACGTCTCGGCCGTCCGGGCCTCGACGTAGCCCCGGCAGGTCGAGCCGCGGATCTTCGCGAGCGTCAGGCCCTTGAGCAGCCGGAGCAGGTGCACGGTGTGCTGGCCGACGAGCTGTGCGTTCTTCCCGCCCTCCATCCGAGCGCAGTAGAACGTGAGGCAGGCCGCGACGCTGACGAGGCGGGGGTTCGAGTTCGCCGGATCCTCGTGGTCCGGCGCAGCCATCAGGCGCTCGCGGGTTAGCCGCGCCTGCTCCGCGATGTGGAGGGCGAGCTCTTCTTGAGCCGCTGCGCGAGCATCAAGGCCGTGTCGTGTTCGGCGCTTATAGCGCTCGCCGTCGATGAAGTCGGCGATGGCCCAGACCTGTCGCTTCCGATCGAAGACGAGGCGGGCGGGTTGCTTGGGTCGAGCCAACTGTCTCTCCATTCCTGCAGGAGTCGTCGTGTCGTGAGGATCGCGTGCCCAGGCCGCATCGATTTGAGCCGATGCGGGGGCGCGGCGACCGTCGCGGCACGGAGCTGCGCGGTGGAGAAGGTCGGGAAGTTCATGGGGTCGGCGATCTCCGACGCCCAGATCGCGACGTCGAGCGGGATCAGCGTGTCCGGCCCGGCGTGCTCAAGCAGAGACAAGGCCCCCTCGCTCGGATCCCAACGGGACACGATGAGTTCCCAGTGGCCGCGAGGGGCCGAGGCGTGGTCTGCGTTCATGGAGCCCAGGCTTCGATATTCGTAGAGTCCCGTCAATAGCCGTCGAACGCCGTTCAACTGCGTAGGCCAGGGAACGGTTAACTCGACCATCGACTATCGCTTGCTTCCGCGTCCTCGATTGAGGACAGTGCGATCCATGATTTGCTTGTCGAAACGCGCTCGCTTGGCCTGAGGCCAGCCCACCCGCCGCCGGGGGACCGGACGGCACGCGCTCGACTGCGGACATCCTGCCATGACGATCTTCTTCACCGCCGACACGCACTTCGGCCACGCCGGCATCCTGTCCGATCGGATGCACCGGCCCCGGCCGTTCGCCTCGATCGAGGAGCACGATGAGACGCTGATCGGCGTCTGGAATGGCCGGGTGTGTCCAGGCGATCAGGTCTGGCACCTCGGCGACTTCGCCTACGGCGCCACGGCCGACCGGACGCGCGACATCTTCCACCGGCTGAACGGGACGAAGCACCTCATCCTCGGGAATCACGACAGCCGCCGTACGACCCGCCTGCCATGGGCCAGCCAACAGGACAGGGCTCAGGTCGCGGACCGGGGCTTCACGTTCGTCGTCGATCACTATGCGATGCGGACATGGAACGGGGCGCACCGCGGGGTGCTGCACCTCTACGGCCACTCGCACGGTAGCCTGCCGGGAGATGGGAGGTCGCTCGACGTCGGTGTGGACTGCTGGGCCTGGAGGCCGATCACGACGCCAGAGATCGCCGAGGCCCTGGAGGAGACGCGGGCCGTGAAGGCTGGCGAGACCGCGATCAGGGCGCTCGCCCAAGCGGCCTAGACGGGCGTCGCCGCTGAAGACGTTAACCCGAAAGTGTGAAGCTCGGCCCCTCGCTCTTTGTTCAGCGGTGAGGATATGAGCGTCATGAGCGTCGCCATCGACGACCTGTGATTTCGTTGAGGCCGTCGTCGCGGGAGTCTTCGGCAGGCAGGGCTATTTTTTGCGCTGCCCCTTCTTCGACGTAGCCGGTTAGTCCGCCAAGTGCGACATTGCAATCCCCAACAAAACCAAGCCTTTGACCCTCATCGAGATCAAGGCTTACGGCTCCACGAGTTCCAAGGCGACCGACGTGATCGGCGACGTCGACGCAATCATCGAGGCCAAGCGCCGCGATGCGGCTTTCCTCCTCGTGACGGACGGGATCGCACAAAAGGACCGCCCCTCCGACTTGGCAAAGATCGTCGAGAGACAGGCCGACGGCCGGATCCTGCACATCTACCCAATGCAGATCAGAGACCAGTTCCTGGCCAATCTGATCACGCCTAAGGCCGAATGCGACATCTAGGCTTGGAGGGGGGCAAGATCGCGCTGCCCCGGCCCGACATCGAATTCCTCGATGGCCATAGCCTGAGCGAGGCGGGCCCTAGCCCGAATGACCCGGCTTTTCGCCGTGCCAACCGCGACGTTCATAACGGCGGCCGCCTCCTCGAACGAGAGGCCGGAGGCTACGACGAGCGTCAGGGCCTCGCGTTGCTACGGATCCAGCGTGGCGAAGGCCCGAAGAAATTCCTTGCACTGGAAATGGCTTTCCTGCTCGCCGTGGCAACTCAGGCGAGCCGCGTAGGCCCCGTCGGGATTCTCTACCACGCAACCGTGTTTCCGGTAGGTGCTGTGGAACGCGTTTTGTAGGATCGTGAACAGCCAGGACTGCAGGTCGGTACCCTCCTCGAAGCTGCTAAGGCGGCGGAAGGCTCTGACCAGGGTGGCCTGCACGAGATCGTAAGCATCCTCCGGGTGCCTCGCCAAAGGGAAGGCGAAGGCCCTGATGGATGGCACAGCTGCCAAGACGTCGGCGCGAAGTTCGCTCATGCGTCGCGGACAACCGGCATCCAGGGATTTGCGTTTCTGGACGATTGCTGACGCTTGCTTAAGATGGCGGCATCAAATCCGAAATGCCGCGTAGAGGGTCGGGTAAGCCGGCGCTCGTAAGGAGGCGCTATGGCCTGGATCCGTCGCCCCCACATCCTACCGCTTGCCGCGGATTACGGGTATCGGCCGGCTCCGCCAGATGGCTGGCCGCGTCCGACGTATTGGACCCGGCGGTGGGCCGGCGACCTGCTTCGGCTCACGACGCACCCGGTGTGGCAAGTCTCCCCCCTATCTCGGCAGCTGCGGGAGCACCTTGAGGGACAGCAGGGTCAAAGGCTCGTAACTCGGGAAGTGGCCGACGAGCGGGACGGGACGCCTTTCGCGATCATCGTAATCATCCCTTACCCCCTGCACCGACCCATCCAGGCTGACGTCGAGGGTAAGGTCATGTACTCGGGCGGCCAACCGAATCTGGTCATTATGCAGCACTGCGTCTGGCCGTGTGGAGGAAGCGATCGGGACCGCATCGCGATTCGATCGATCCCCCTCCTGCGCGTTGATCGCGATCCGTACGGGCGGGACCACGGCGCCTCACCCGATCCAGGCCCGCCGCCTCCGCCCGAGGACGCCGAGGCGCTTTCGGGGTTGGCGCTCTGACCCGCGCTATGGCTACCCGGATCGGCGGGCAAGCCGGCCCGTGACGCAATCGGCCGAAACCGACGTTTCGAGCGGATGACGCGGTGTCGGCCCCGCCGCCGCCGCCCCGCCGGCGGCCGGTATGGCAGCGAATCAGTGTCTCCCGCAGGCGACTGGTCCGGCTTCGCCCGGAGGGCTTCGAGCGCCCGGTCGCCAGCGACCTCCAGGATGGCGATCCCGGCCGGATCGGACCATTCCTTTTCCAGGCCGCCGTGCGCGGCGCGCCAACAACGCAAGGGCTGGAGGGCAGGAGCGAAAAGGATTGCCCATGTCTGGCCCGGCAGGCCCGGCCGGACGAACTGTTCGAGGCCCGCTGCCGCGATCGAAGGGTCCCGCGGCAGCCGCACTATGAGATCCCCTTGTGCGCCAGTCTCGACAGTCCAGCGTGTGTCGTCCCGGCAGATCAGTTGATAGGCCATTGCTGCCTTTTAGCCTATTAGGGGATTTCGTCGGGATAGGACGGCAGGCCGACATGGCTGCCCGAGGCGAGTATCATGTCGGCGGTGTGGTAGCGGCGGGGCGGGTTGGCGGCCCACTCGCGCATGGAGTCCTGCAGGGCCGGGGTGATCTCCAGCTTGGTCCGAACGATGTATCAGCCACGCCGGTGGAGCTCGCGCCTGGCCCCGGCGCGCCCCCGATGCGCACCGCCGTCGAGCGGCTGACATCAAGCCGGTACTGGATCGTGTCTAGATCCGCGCAGCCGGGCGGCGGGATCTCGACCTCGAAGGGATGCCCAGCGAGGACGGTGTGAATTGTGTCGAGGAGACGACGCTGGCGACGATCGGGCGTGCCCATCGCCGAGGTTGCGCCGCTTCCTCTCGGCAAGCCGCTCCTCCCATTCCCAGTCGCGGAGGGCGCGTTTGGTGGCATGCCGGATGCGGGTCTCGTGGAGCTCCCGGACAGACTCGCCGACGAGGAGAGCCTCGGCTGACCACGCCTCGCGGGTCCCCCTTTCGCCACGTAAGCCCGGAGCGGGACTTCCGCGTCGAGGGGGCCCGCGACGATCGCGGCGACCCGGCGCGGGATGGGTTCTGGAGCACCCTCCTCGTTTGAGGACATCCGCGCGGACGTGGAGGCTGTGGTCGAGGCCTTCGCCGAGCTCTGCGCCCGGCAGGCCCGCAGCCGAGAGGAACGCGAGGCCGAGGCGGCTGCCCAGCTCGCGGAAAAATGCGCACCGATTCGCGCGGATCTTTCGAGGTTGGTATCGGACGCCGTTGGCAGTTTGGCCGCCACGTCGAGGAGGCAGAGGACCTCGCCGGACGCGACGTCTGCGGTCGCGAGGCCCTTGAGCGTGCGATCTGCCTCTTAGCGAATGCCTCGGCTTGCCGGCGCCGGGCGGAGGAGCGCCTCAACCGCCCGGCGGTCCCGGATCTATTCGCTCGCGCAGAGGACGAAGGTGTCCGGTCCGCAGCGCACGACTCGTGCCGCTACCTGTCCGAGCGCGACGAGGATCGGGCGTCCGTGCGCAACGGCATCGGCTGGAGCCAGGCGACATCCTGGGTCGACCACGTCCTATCCGAGCGAGAGGTCCTGTCGCGGGGCGAGGCCGCCCACGCCATGGGCGTCCTGTGGAGCCACCGCGCCCAGTTCCACGCGAGCCTGCGGCGCGACTGCTTCGGCGACGCCGCCCCTGGTCCCTTGCTCGCCTGACCCGCACGCTCCCGCCGCTAGAAGAAGGAAACCCACCGATGCCCGATTACGTGAGGAAGGGATGGGAGGCGCTGCTCGCGGTCCTCCGCGCCCTGTTCGACACCCTGATCGCGATCCTGCTCTTTCCGTTCCGGGCCTTGGGCCTCGTGGCGGGGGGAGGCCAGCGGTCCGCAGCCGACGTCGCCGCCGATGCGATCGAGGCCGCTTCCCCCGAGCCGGCGCCAGAGCCGACGTACGAGCTCGGCGACCTGATCAAGGCACACGCCGCGCAGCGGGTCAGGATCGGGGCCGGGATCGTCGACGCCCGCCGCCTCGCGCCGCTGCCCCCGCACGTCGAGGCGTGGATGGGGCGGATGTCGCGGGCCGCCCTCGTGACCTGCGCGTCCTCGCCGGCGCAGTACCTGCAGGAGCACGTCCTCATGCAGCCCGGCCAGCGCGGGCATTTCGATGCCCAGCTCGGGCGGGCGATCCTCGATGACACGCCGACGCCTAACTGGATGGCCGGAACGGCGGCGGCGAAGGGCGTGGCTGGCGAGGGCCGGTCCGGCGGCGGCCAGAAGGCCAAGCCCGGCCCCGTCGCCGACATCCTCACCGAGTTGGGGATCGTGTTCGAAGAGCCGGCCCCGAGCGGCATGCGCCCCCGCTGATCGCAACCCGATCCGACCTCGAAGCCGCCGGTCCCCCCGGTGGCTTTTTTCATGCCTGGAGCTGATGGATCCGGGCGGCCGCGAGGCGCAGCGCGGCCTCTAGGTTGGCGATCCGCACGTCGGCCGCGGCGGTCTCGCCGCGCAGGATCTCCCGCTCCTCGCGGAGCCGGCGAGCCTCGGCCCGGGCCTCGGCGGTCGCCCGACGCGAATGGCCCAGGGCCTCGGACAGGTCGTGGACCGCGTCGAGGCAATCGGCCCGGCGCTGCGCCGCGCGGTCGAGGCAGCCCTGAATCGCCAGGTCGAGGGCGAAGGCGGCCCGGCCAGCGCCGCGTCCCGTCTCGAAAAGGAGTTCGGTTGTGATCGTTATGGCATCTCTCCAGGGCGGGCGGATCTCACGACCACAATCTGCGCCTGGCCGATTCGCTGGGTCAATGCGATCCTCTGGTTATCCCTGGCCCCCGGTAAACGGCGCCCGTGCCGACGTACGCACGACGTCGGCACGCGATTGTGTGACGGCCTCGTCAGGTCCGACCGATCTCGTCACGTTGTGACTTTCACCGCGCGGGCGACAATCGGGAGCGCACCCGAAAAGGCCAGGCACATGCGCTTTCAGTTCAACGCCTGTCTCTTATACACATCTGACGCTGCCGACGAAGAGGATAGTG
>CAXDNE010000095.1:0-23188 GCA_963990595.1 uncultured Methylobacterium sp. | reverse complement strand
GGTGCGCCCGAACCGGTCCGCCGCCCAGCCGCCCAGCATGGCGCCGAACGCCCCGGCCGCCACCACCGCGAAGGCGGCGAGTTCCGGCGGGAAGGGCGGGGCGTTGCCGTAGCGTTCCCGGAAGCTCGCCGCCATGAAGGCGCCGATCCAGGCCCACATCGCGTAGAGCTCCCACATGTGGCCGAGATAGCCGAGATTGGCCAAGCGCACCCCGCGGTTGCGCCACGCCTCCAGCGCGTTCTGCAGACGCAGGGGCGGCGCCTCAGACCGGAGCGGCCCGAGGCGCACGAAGGGGATCAGGGCGGCCGACAGGAGCGCGCCCAGCGCCGCGCCGAGCACCGGCAGGTGCCAGTCGAGCTGGCCGAACGCCGCCACGAGGTGCGGCAGCGCCGAACCGAGGGTGAGCGCACCCACCAGCAGACCGATCAACAGCCCCAGGTCGCCAACCGCCCAGGTGGCGGCGATCTTCATGCCGACCGGGTAGACGCCGGCCATGCAGGCCCCGGTCACGAAGCGCAGCAGCGGAACCGCGGGCGAGGTCGGTTCGAAGGCCAGCATCAGCAGGTTGGCGAGGCCCGCCGTGGCGGCGGCCCCGCAGAACAGCCGGCGCAGGTCGAACCGGTCGGCCAGCCCGAGCAGCGCGCTCACCAGGGTGCCGGCGACGAAGCCGGCCTGCACGCTGTTGGTGAGCAGGGCTTCCTGAAAGGGGCTCAGCGACCAATGCGTGCGGATCGCGCCGATCGAGGCGGTGGTGGCAAACCATGTCGCCATGGCCGCCACCTCGCTGAGGAGCAGCAGCACGACCGCCGTCCGCTTGGCGGCGCCTGCGGCGCCGTCGACCGCCTCCGGGGGCGCCATGGCCATGCCGCCTTACTTCGCGGCCGTATGGGCGACGAGGGGGCAGTTTCCGTCGGCCATGGGCCGGAACGCCTGGTCTCCGGGGATGGTGTCGAGGAGCTTGTAGTAGTCGTACGGCCCCTTCGACTCTGACGGGTCCTTGACCTGGAACAGGTAGAGATCGTGGATCGTGCGGCCGTCGGCGCGGATCGAGCCGTGCCCGAACAGCGGGTCGTCCGTCGGCATCGCCTTCATCTGCGCGACGACGTCGGTGCCGTGGTGCGCCTTGTCCTTGTCGAGGGCGGCGATGGCCTTCATCCAGTGGAGCATCGCGGCATAGGTCCCCGCTTGGTTCATCGTCGGGTAGCGGCCGCCATTGCGGGCCGCGAACCGCTTCGCCCAGGCGCGCGTGCCGTCGTTGAGGTCCCAGTAGAACGCCTCGGTCAGGGTGAGGCCGTGGGCGACCTTCAGGCCGACCGAGTGGATGTCCGAGATGAAGGCGAGGAGCGCGACGAGCTTCTGGCCGCCGTCGGTGAGGCCGAATTCCGAGGCCTGCTTGATGGCGTTGATGGTGTCGCCGCCGGAATTGGCGAGCGCGACGACCTGCGCCCCGCTGCCCTGGGCCTGGAGCAGGTAGGAGGAGAAGTCGGTGCTCTGGAACGGGGCGAGGACGTGCCCGAGGGACTTGCCGCCGGCCTTCGTCACGGCTTCGGTGGCGTCACGTTCGAGGGCGTGACCGAAGGCGTAATCCGTCGTGAGGAAGTACCAGGATTTCCCGCCCTGCTTGATCACCGCGCGCGCCGTGCTGTTGCCGAGCGCCCAGGTGTCGTAGGTCCAGTGGACGTTCGTGCGGGTGCAGTTCTTTCCCGTCAGGTCCGAGGAGCCGGCGCTGGCGATGAGGAACGCCTTGTCCTTCTCGCTCGCGATGTTCGACACGGCGAGCGCCACCGACGAGGTCGGCACGTCGACGATGGCGTCGACGTGGTCGACATCGAACCAGCGCCGCACGATGGCGGCGCCGATGTCGGGCTTGTTCTGGTGGTCGGCCGACAGAACCTCGACGTGGAAGCCCTGCGCGTCGGGCTTGAAGTCCTCGACAGCCATGCGCGCGGCCTCGACCGAGCCGGGGCCGGCGATGTCGGCGTAGAGGCCGGACTGGTCGTTCAGCACGCCGATGCGGAAGGTCGGCAGGGGGTCGGCATGCGCGGCCGCCAGGCCGCCGAACAGCATCGCCAGTGCGAATACACCCTTCATGGTCGCTCCTCCAGTGTCATGATCGGACTGCGATTGTTTTTGTCAGTCCGGCGGCGGCGCCGCGCGTGTCGTCAACTCATCGTGCTCAGATCTTCCCGATGCTCTCGATGCTTGTTCTGGCGTTGAACTGCCGTGTGAGGCTCGGGATCGTCTACCGGTTGACGTCGACGACCACACGGCCGCGCACCCGGCCCGCCATCAGGCGCTCGGCGGTGGCCACGACATCCGTCAGGCCGATCTCATCCGTGATCGCGTCGAGCTTGGCCGGGTCGAGATCGCGGACCAGCCGATCCCAGGCCTCGAGCCGCTCGGGCCGCGGGCACATGACGCTGTCGATGCCGATCAGGCTGACGCCGCGCAGGATGAACGGGGCCACGCTCGCCGGCAGGTCCATGCCCTGCGCCAGCCCGCAGGCTGTGACGACGCCGCGATACTTCGTGGCGGCGCAGACATTCGCGAGGGTGTGGCTGCCGGCCACGTCGACGGCCCCGGCCCAGCGCTCCCGGGCGAGCGGCTTGCCCGGCTCCGAGAACGCGGCCCGGTCGAGCACCTCGGCCGCGCCGAGGCCGCGCAGGTACTCGGCCTCCTCCGGACGTCCGCTCACCGCAACGACCGTGTAGCCGAGGCGCGACAGGAGGGCGACCGCCGTGCTGCCGACGCCGCCGGCCGCGCCGGTGACGACCACCTCGCCCTTGTCGGGGCTGACGCCGTGGCGCTCGAGGGCGATCACGCACAGCATCGCCGTGTAGCCGGCGGTGCCGATGGCCATCGCTTGGCGCGGCGTGAGCGCCTGGGGCAGCGGCACGAGCCAGTCGCCCTTGAGGCGCGCGACCTGCGCCAGACCGCCCCAATGGGTCTCGCCGACGCCCCAGCCGTTCAGGACGACACGGTCGCCGGCCTTGTAGTCGGGATGCCGGGACTCGCGGACGGTGCCGGCGACGTCGATGCCCGGCACCATCGGGAACTTGCGCACGACCGGCCCCTTGCCGGTGATCGCGAGCCCGTCCTTGTAGTTCAGCGTCGAGTAGGCGACGTCCACGGTGACGTCACCCTCGGGCAGCTGCGCCTCGTCGATCTCGCGCAGGCCGGCGCGGTAGCCCGCCTCATCCTTCTCGATCAGGATCGCCTTGAACATCCGGGGCACTCCATGGGCGGCGCTCAGCGCGCCAGACAGGTCAGGAACAGGGTCGCGAACAGATCGAGAGGCTCGGGACTGCGCTCGAGCTTGGCGCGCAGGACCGCCCCCTCCCAGCCGATCCAGAAGAAGGCCGCCAGCGCCGCGCAATCGGCATCCGCGGCGATCTCGCCGACGGCCTGGGCCTCGCGGAGACAACGCTCCGTCCGCGCCTGCCAGTCGAGGAGGACGCCGTGCAGGCGGTCCCGGAAGAGTTCCGGCAGGGCGCTCATCTCCTGCCCGAGATTGCCGACGACGCAGCCGCGGCGGAATTCGTAGCGCGCCATGCCGTCGCGCGCGTCGGCGACGAAGTTCCGGATGCGCTGGAGCGGGGCCGTTCTCTCGTCGAGCAACCAGCGGTCGAGCTTGCGCACGAAGTAGGTCGCGTACGCCTCAATCAGCGCGGCGCCGAACACGTCCTTGCTCGAGAAGTAATGGTAGAACGAACCTTTCGGCACGCCGGCGCTGCGCAGGACCTCTTCCAGGCCGGTCGCCGAGTATCCCTTCTCCGACAGCAGCGCCACGCCCGCGCGGATCAAAGCCTCCCGCGACGTGCCGTAGGCCGGCTCCAGCCTCGGCGGCCGGCCCCTCTTGCGTGCCGTGGCGGACGTGACCGATTCGGGCGTCATGAATTTTGAAATAGACCGGTTAATTACTAAATGCAACGCCGCCCGGGAGCGGCCGTCGCGTTCGTCGCGTGGTCAGCCGTGAGCCGCACCCGGCGGCGGGTCGCGACGCGCTGACGCCGCTTCGGCGTATGGTACTCGCGGCCCGGCAACGGCATCAGCCATCCCGTCCACATGCAGAGCTTCGGCAAGCCGGGGCAGACCTTGGTCGGCTCCGACAGCCACACGCCCGCGGCCGGATCCCTCGGCATGCTCGCCTTCGGGGCGGGCGGCGTCGAGGTGGCGCTCGCCATGGCGGGGGAGCCGCTGCAGCTGCGCATGCCCCGGGTCTGGGGCGTGAAGCTCACCGGGGCACTGCCCGACTGGGTCAGCGCCAAAGACGTGATCCTGACGCTGCTGGGCCGCCACGGCGTCGAGGGCGGGTTCGGCCGGATCATCGAGTATTACGGCCCGGGCCTGGACTGCCTGACCGCCATGGATCGGCACGTCATCGCCAATATGGGCGCGGAGATGGGCGCTACGACGAGCGTCTTCCCCTCCGACGCGGCGACGAAGGCCTTCCTGGACGGGGTCGGGCGCGGCGATGACTGGGAACCCCTCGGGCCGGACGCGGGCGCGGCCTATGACGACCACGCGGAGGTGGACCTGTCGTCCCTCGTACCGATGATCGCCAAGCCGTCGAGCCCCGGCAACGTCGTCCCCGTCTCGGAGGTCGCCGGCACCGAGATCTACCAGGCCTATATCGGGTCCTCGGCCAATCCGGGGTTCCGCGACTTCGCCGTGGCGGCCGCCATCGTGAAGGGCCGCACGGCGCATGACCGGGTGTCCTTCGACATCAACCCCTCGACCCGGGTCGTGCTGGAGACCCTGATCCGGGACGGGCAGCTCTCCGACCTGATCCACGCGGGCGCCCGGGTTCACCAAGCCGGGTGCAACGGCTGCATCGGGATGGGCCAGGCCCCAGCCTCGGGGCGCAACTCCCTGCGGACGGTGCCGCGCAACTTCCCCGGCCGCTCCGGCACCCGGGAGGACAGCGTGTTCCTGTGCAGCCCGGAAACCGCTGCGGCCTCGGCCCTCTCCGGTGTCATCACCGACCCGCGCACGCTCGACATGCCCTATCCGCGGATCGCGCCGCCCCGGATGGTGCCGGGCAACACCACGATGCTGGTGGCGCCCCTGCCGGAGGCGGAGGCGCGCGCGGTCCGGCTGGAGAAATCCGAGAACATCACCACGCTGCCCGACCTCGGCAAGCTCGGCGCCGACATCCGCGTGCCGGTCATGCTCAAGACGGGCGACGACATTTCCACCGACGACATCATGCCGGCGGGTGCGCGGGTGATGCCGTACTGGTCGAACATCCCGAAGACGAGCGCGTTCACCTTCGAGCCGATCGACGACACCTACCCGAAGCGGGCGAGGCAGGGCGGCAAGGACCGCGCCGGCCACGCCATCGTGGGCGGCTTAAACTACGGCCAGGGGTCGAGCCGCGAGAACGCCGCGCTCGCCCCGCGCTACCTCGGCCTCGAGACGGTGCTGGCCAAGAGCTTCGCCCGGATCCACTGGCAGAACCTCGTGAATTTCGGCGTCCTGCCGCTCACCTTCCAGGACCCGTCCGATTACGACCGGCTGGAACTCGGCGACACGGTGGAGATCGTGGGCATCGCCGACGCGCTCTCGGCCGGCCGAGAGATCACCGCGACGGTCCGCGGCGGCAAGGAGACGATCCGGCTGCGGCACGACCTGTCGCCACGCCAGATCGAGATCCTGCTCGCGGGTGGAGTCATCAACCGGCTGCGCGCGCGGATCGGGGCCGAGCCCGCCCGCACCGTCGCGTGAGGCGCGCGGCTGAGCCGGTTCGCGGCGACCGGATCTCGATCCGTCGGAGCGGATCGACGGGCGTGATCGTCTTCTCCGTCAGGGTCGCGGCCTTGGCCCGGTTCTCGGCAAGCTCCTTGCCGACCGCGCTCCTGAGGTTCTGCGCGGGCTGGACGAGCTGACGCTCGGCCCCGGAAATCGGGCCGCTGATCTGCGCGACGTCCAGCCGGAGCCCTCAACTTCTTGTTACATCTCCAGATCGCACTCAACCAAGGGCCGCAGTCTGCGTATTGTATTCATCTTGCCGGACAGCGCCTCCTGCCCGAGGCTCGTGCCTGATCACGTGCTGCCGCAGAACGCCGCGTCGGAGACCGTGCATGACCACCTCCGCCCACGATGACCCGCGAGCGACAGCGAATGCCGGTGGGCTGACAAGCTGCGGCGAGGCGCGTGCGGCTGTGGAGCTTCCCCCGGCCGCGCAACGGACGCTGAAGCGAATCGCGGACGCGCTCGGCGTAACGCCGGCCTTCCTCGGCCGGGTCGAGGCCGGACCGGAGGCGCAGACCGGCGAGATGGCCGGGCTGGCGGAGGCGTCCGCGCTGCTGCACGCCTTCGTTCGGATCGAGGATCCGTGGGTGCGCCAGCGCTGCCTGGATTTCGTGCGGGCCGCATCGCGCGAGCAGCGCATCGGGTGAAGCGGCTGGCGCCGAGCCGGATAGGCGGTCTCACGGGATGAGCGGCGCCGCCTCCGATCGCCGCCTTCGGTGCAAGTGCCGTGACCGGCGGCTCGGCTTCACCGGGCAGTAAGGCCGCGGCGGGGTGGGCGCCGCCGATCAGAATGGCACCGTCGCGCTGAGCCGGTCCTGAGGCGACGCCACGGACTCGGCAGCCGAGACGATTCACCGGCGGAGGTTCGCTTCCGGAAATCAGAGGAGGCTTGCCGCATGGCCGGAACCGGCGCCGCCTTCTCAGCGCCGGACGGGACGGGCGTTAGCGCGCCTGGAGCCGCATACCGGGCGCAGGTTGCCAATCGCCGCGCAGGCATGTGCCGAGGACGTTGAGGTCGCGATCGAGCGCGACGAGATCGGCGGCGTAGCCGGGCAGCACCCGCCCGATCTGGCCGTCAAGGCCGAGGAACCGGGCTGGGGTCAGGGCGGCCATGGCCAGGGCCTCCTCCAGTTTCGCACCGACCCGCGTCGTCATGTGGCGGACGGCCGCGACCATGGTGAGCGCGGACCCAGCGAGCGTCCCGTCCGCACCCGC
Organism: uncultured Methylobacterium sp.; assembly: GCA_963990595.1. Classification (GTDB taxonomy): domain Bacteria; phylum Pseudomonadota; class Alphaproteobacteria; order Rhizobiales; family Beijerinckiaceae; genus Methylobacterium. Next base: position 16,219 of record CAXDNE010000095.1, on the reverse strand, counting down.
CAGCCGATCGCCCGCACGATGGATGGGGCGTCCGAAGAGGGTGAAGCCGTCGCGGTTCTCGGGGTCACCCACCACCGACATCGCATCGGTGACCAGCATCAATCGCGCCGGACCTTTCATGCGCAGAGCCACCGCGAGGGCCTCGTCGCCGACATGGTGACCATCCGCGATGATGCCGGCGAAGGCGCGCGCCTCGGTCAGCGCGAGGCCGACCGCGCCCGTCTCCCGTGCGCTCAGCTGCGACATGGCATTGAACAGGTGCGTGAACCCGGTCAGGCCTTCGCCGAGCGCGGCACGGATCGCGGCGCCCGCATCGGCCGTGTGACCGGCGCTGACGCGCGCACCGCGCGCGACGAGGGCCGCGACGGTGCCCGGCGGCACCTCCTCGGGCGCGAGGGTCACGAGCGTGCGGCCCGCCGCACCGAGGCCGGTGAGGAGCGCGACGTCGCCCGGCTCGAACCGGGCGAGCCGCCCCGGATCGTGGATGCCCGGCCGTCTCGGGCTGAGAAACGGCCCTTCCAGGTGAATACCGAGGACCCCCGGGACGCCCGCGGCGATCGCCGCCGCGACCGCCGCGATCGCGGTCCGGACGACCGGTCTCGTGTCGCTGATCAGCGTGGGCAGGAAAGCCGTGGTCCCGCCGAGGCGGTGAGCCGCCCCGATCCGGGCGATCGCCGACGGGCTCGGGTCGTCGTTGAAGAGGACGCCGCCGCCGCCATTGACCTGCACGTCCACGAAGCCCGGAGCCAGGATCGCGTCGGCCGGCAGGGGGATCGCGGGCGCGCCGGGCGGCGGGCGCGCCGTCACGTCCGCGATCCGGCCGTCGCGCACCACGACGGCCTGACGGTCGTGGAAACGCGCCCCGTCGAACAGGCGCCCGGCGGCGATGACGAGATCGGGTGCGCTCACAGGGTCTCCGTGACCTTCGTGAGACCGACCGGCGCGTCCGGATCGAAGCCTCGGCGGCGGGATTCGCGCTCGATCGCGCGATAGGCGGGCATCAGCATGGCGATCGGATCACAGGCGGCGTGGGCGGGCGCGAGCCAGGGCAGGGTCCCGTCCGGACCTCCGCAGGCATGCACGCGCAGATCCGCGCGCCGGAGGTCCCGCACGAGCGCGTCGATCCCCTCGGCGACCTGATCGTCCTGGCGCAGCGCCAGCACCGGGGTCCTGGGCTGGATCGCGGCGCGCGGTCCGTGCCGGAGTTCCGCGGCGCTGTAGCCGAGGGCCGGCAGCCGCAAGGTCTCGGCGAGCTTCAGCGCGATCTCGCGCACCGGCCCCAGCCCGTGACCCCGGCCGGTGACGAAGGCAGCCGGCGCGCCCGCGAGGTCGGCGGCCCAGGCGCTCCAGTCGAGGCGGTGGGCGGCGGCGAGGCGGCCCGGCAGGTCGGCGAGGCCACGGATCAGCGCTTCGTCGCCGGACCAGTGCGCGACCAAAGCGGCGCTCGCGACGAGGGAGTTCACCACCGTCTTGGTCGCCGCGACCGCCCGTTCCGGCCCGGCCTCGATCGGCAGGACGAGGTCGGCGGCCGAAGCCGCGGGTGAGGCCGCGTCGTTCACGAGCGCGAGCGTGAGGGCTCCGCTTTGGCGCGCCGTGCGCGTCGCCGCGATGAGATCCGGCGAGCGGCCGGATTGCGAGATGGTGATGAAGAGCGCGCCGTCCATGCGCGGCGTGCGGCCGTAGCCCGTGACCACGGACGGGGCCGAGGCCGAGACGGCGAGCCCGCACCGGGTCTCGATCAGGTATCGGAGATAGACGCCCGCGTGGCCCGAACTGCCGCGGCCGCACACGACCGCGAAGGCGAAGCTGCGCGCCTTGAGGACGGAGGCGACGCGCGCCGCTTCGGCCCAGCCGGTGCAGAGGGGGGCGGCCACCGCAGGCACCTCGGCGATCTCGCGGGCCATGAAGGTCTCGGACCCGCTCGGCATCGGCGCGGGGTCGTTCATGCCGGCCCCGCTTCGGCCAGGGCCGCGCGCAGGTTGCCGCCGTTGCGCATGAGGAGGCTGGCCGCCTCATCGCGGTCGATCCCCAGGGCGACGAGCACCGCGCGCGGAATGTCGCCCTCCGCCGCAGCCAGGGCGCTGGCCGCCGCTTCGGCGTCACAGCCGGCGATCTGCGCCACCATGGCGACGCCACGGCGGCGCAGCTTGGTGTTCGTGGCCCGCATCGCGACCATGCGGCCGCGATAGACGCGCCCGAGCCGGATCATGATCAGCGTCGAGAGCAGATTCAGCACGATCTTCTGCGCGGTTCCCGCCTTCATCCGCGTGGAGCCGGCGACCGCTTCCGCGCCGGTCGCCACGAGGATCGGATGAGCACAGTCGCGCAGGATCGGCGTGTCGGGATTGTTGGCGATTCCGATGGTGACGGCACCGCGATCGCGGGCGCTGCGCAGCGCCGCGAGCGTGAAGGGCGTGATCCCGCTCGCGGACAGGCCGATGACGACATCGTCGGGCCGGATCTCGGCGCGCTCGGCCCAGAGCGCCGCGTCCTGGGTCGAGTCCTCGGCCCCCTCGACCGCCTGAACCAGCGCACCCTCGCCGCCCGCGACGGCGAAGCCCAGGCGCTCCTCGGGCCAGTCGAAGGTCGGCGGCAGTTCCGCCCCGTCCTGGACGCCGATCCGGGCCGAGGTGCCGGCGCCCACGTAGAGGAGCCGCCCGTCCCGGCGCAGGCCGGCTTCGGCGACCTCCGCAGCCGCGGCGATGGCCGGCAGCGCGGGGCCGATCGCGGCGACGGCCGCGAGTTGTCCCTCCCAGAGCGCCTGCAGGATGTCGGCGCTCTCCCAGGCGTCGAGATCGCTGAATCGCGGGCTCGCCCACTCCGTGCTCATCCCTGGATGTTCCTCCGCACCGTCCCGTTGCTAAAGAACGGAGAAGGCGGACGAACGCTCCGGAGCGAATGGATCGAGAGCGCTCCGGTTTGCCGCGGAACGCCTCAGCGATCGTCTGATGGCGCACCCGCCTCAGGGGGATACCGAGATGGTCACGAACGCGTGACGAGACCGGCCGGCGTCATCGGCCACGGCGCGTGGCCTCTTCGAGCCGAACGTCCACGCGCCCCCGAAGGCGCAGGGCGTGATCGCCCGGCGGGGCGCGGGCGCAAAGCCGACCGGCACACCACCGGTCGCGGATACCGATGTCTTCGCCGCGGGGATCGGGGCCCTTCGCCGGTGCCAGCCTTCGCCGATCCGAACGCCCTGCGCGGCTGAGAACCGGCAGCCGGTCCGGTCAGGTCCCGCGCCGCGGACGCCATCCACCTGCGGATCCTTACCGGGCCGTGACCGCAGCCTTGATCGTCTCGTAATCCGCCCGCTTCAGGACGCGTCGCGTGACGAGGTCCTCCGGCGCGGCGTAAGGCCGGAATTCGATGATCCTGCGCCCGATCATGCCCGCCCCGAGCGCGTTCAGTTGCTCCACGGACGCCGTGTTGAGGTCGACGCTGCCACCCGGGGGCGCCGCTGAGTCACCAGCACCGTTCGCCGCCATGTCCGTTCTGACACCCGGGGCGGACGCAGTGTCGGCCTGCTCCGCAGGAGACTTGGCCTCGGCGGGCGCACCAGGGTTCACCGGCCGAGGCGGTGAAGAGACACTGGCCGGGGTGGCGACGGACGGTCCCGGAGCCACCGCTCCTCTTTCCGGCGGTTGAAAGCTGGCGTGTGTCTCCGAGCCGGAGCGCGGCCCGGCGGCGATGGTGCGGATAGGCTGCCCTTTCGCATCCAGGGCGGATCGCTGCTGACGCGACAACGGGACGGCGGTGGACGCCTGCTTGTCCCGGCCTCCCTCAGCGCGCGGGCCGAACGAGATCCACCATGCAGCTAGAACGACTGCCAGCACCGCCAGACCGGCGCTGACGGACAGCGTAGATCGACTCGTGATCAAGGGCTCCTCCTCGGATGGCAGGTCGACTGCCACACGGCCGTGGCACCTTCGAGGCGGCTGTCCTCCTTCGTGACCGTGATCATCCGCCCGGGACTGTCCGGATACGCCAGACCGAGCACGGGGCGGGGCGGCCGGCCATCGGAGAGTGGGCCGACATCGGCAGAATCGACGCGGGCGGCGAGCCGGGGCGCCCGGTGACCGCCTGCGCGCGGCGACGCAGCAACCGAGGCTCGCGGGACGCGCGTGAAGTGGCGCCATGGTGGATCGGACAGGCCGATATCCAGCCTGGATCCGCGCGCCTCAGATCATCGTTTCCTCTCAAAAGACGGGGATCGAAACGAGGGAGAGAGCGCCGATGCTGAATGGCTGCTGGCTCTACGAAACGCCTCACGGCGTGTTTCGCATCGAATGGACCCGAGGCGGCGAGCGAGGCTGCTTCGCCGTCATCTTCGAGCAGGATCTTCTCGGCTGCTACGAGACAGCCACCGCCGCGCTGACCTCTCTGGTCCAGGGCGAGACGCAGAAACCGCGCTGCGGCCTGGACATCCGGCGCCTGGGCCTGCCGCCCTCGGTGGTGAGCTGGACCTTCTGCCCCGCCGGCCATGAGAGCGGCACGCCCGAGTCTCTCAGGCGTGCGCCCGGGATCTGGGACGCCGCGATGACCCGGGAGGGCGCCGCTTTCGAGCCGTCGGAGGAAGCTCCTCATCGGGAAGCAGGTCGGTGAACGGCACGGTGAACAGCAGCCTGCGATCCGAGTCTGCCACGGCGAAGCGGTAGTTCTTGAGCTGCGGATTGCGCTCGCAATCGCCCGATGAGGTGAACCCCGCGCCATGGCGGGCGAGCGCCAGTGCGGCGGCGTCATCGGAGCAGTCGAGACCCTGGTAGTCCAAACAGACCACCCCTCTCGGAGACTGAACGTCGAAGAAGTAATGCGGCACGGTTTCCTCCGCCGCCCCCTTCCGAATCCAGCTTCGCTTTTCGCTGTTGTTAGACGTAGTGTTACACCGTTTGATCTTTGTGTCACGGCTTCGACGGTCCTCCGTATGAGACAGGACCAATCGCGCGACCGCAACCAAGCGTGGCCATAAGCGTTGGTGAGGTGCCGCCTAGGGAGCACCCCGCCAATGCGCAATGCTGTGCTTGCCGTCCTCGCCGTCCTCATCGTCCAGGGACTGATCCGGCTGACGCTGCTTCCCTTTCGCGCGGCCGCCGGCCTGTTCCGCGGGCGCGCCGTGGCCTGAAGCCCGGGATCCGTCCGCCCGGGAAGGGCACAGCGGCCCGGAGACCGTGCCGGCAGGACGGCGCTTCGCCGGCGTCTCGCTCTGACGCGCTCGCCGGTGCGGACCCGAAAACTTCAGGCTGGATCAACCGATGGGCCCACGACCTAGCGGTCGTGTCCGCTCACCTCCGGAAGACGGCCCGTCAATCTCTTGCGGGGCTCGCCGGTACGGAGACCGCCCTCCTCAGGAGCCTTCGAGACGGGAAGAGCGTCCAGCTCGTACTCTGGGCAGCCGAGATCGTGCCGTTCGAGGTCTGACGTCGCCTCATCGCACGAGACAGCCAGGCTTGCTGCGGAGCCTTCGGCGCGGACGGCCGCCGAAGCGACAAGAATCACTCCTGCAAGCACGATCAAGCGCATCCGGTGCTCCTTTGGCTGTTGCGTTGCTCAAGTCGCGGTCATCAGGATCGACTCTCGTCCTCGATCCGTCGCCCGCGGGCTTCCGCATAATCACCCTCTCACAGGCTGCATTCAGTACTTGTCGAGATTCCCGCATCCGGCCGCGCACGCGGTCACTGTCTCAATCTATCGAACAACACACCAATGTTTTGCGCTGTATTTCGCTCTTACCGGCGCCTATTAAAGTAAACCCTGCGCCGACGCCGTGATCCGGAAATTAATCCTGCTTGATTTCAAGTCTGATCTGACAAAAAGACACAGATTTCTGTGATCTCGGAATTTGTTCAAAATACATAACCCCAGTAGCCCATCTTGATAACAGTTTTCGATCTGGTATCATCAAATAGTAACCGATTTGAACGGGAATGCCAATGATTCGAGTGCTGCAAACGCCGGATGGAACGTATTCTGTCTATTATGGTACCCTGACGATGATTACGGGCCTGACACATCGCCAGGCGATCCGATATGCCGCCGGACCTCACGCGAAGCCGAGGCGATAGCGATCTGGCGCCACACCATCCTGCCGACCTGGAGGCGCGCATGCTTCTGTCAAAGTGCGGCTCATGCGGGCGGTCGATCCGGGGTGATGCGCTGTGGTGCCCGACATGCGGCGCTCTCACGGAGAGCGGCATGCGCTTCGGTAGGCATCACGCGTGGCATTGGCTGCTCGTCGCGGGCGTCTGGTGTGTGTTCCTGACGGCGGTCGGCCTCAACTATCTCTGAGGTGTGAACGTGGACAGGCGAGTGGAGGCTGAGCCGCCTCGCGATCCCGATCTTGAGTTTCGCTGGATGATGTACGCCCTGCTCGTGACCGCGGTCGCGATCAGGTTCGGGCCTCCGATCATGGACCTCCTGCAGTGAGGTGCATCCAGCAGGCGGGGCGCAGGAAACGGTCTCCCTCCACGGATCCGCGCACCGGGGTCCGGCACCGTCGGGCAGAGGATGAGACGCACCCGGTGGGCCTCACCCTGCCGTTCGGGGTCCCTGGCCCGGCGCCGCGGTTTGCGCGACGCGCGTGCGGCCGGTCCTGCCGCCGCGCCGCGCGAAGGCGGCACAGGTCCGAGCCGTTCCCGGCCACTTCGTATGGACCGTCGCTTCGCTGAGCCCGTGCTTGCAGCAGATCCCGGCGACCGACGGCCCAGCCGTGTTGCCCCCCGCCAGGGGCGCCGATGGTCCGAACCCGGCTCCTCGTCACCGTCCGTCGCTCAGCGCGACGGACCCGCGTCTCGGAACGAAAGTCACGCCAGACGGCGCGATCTTTACCGCAGCAGCTGCAGGACGCCCTGCTGCGCGGAGTTGGCCAGGGACAGGGCCGAGATGCCCATCGACTGACGGGTCGAGAGCGCCTGGGAGTTGGCCGCTTCCTGGTTCAGGTCCGCGTTCGTGAGGTTGGCCGAACCGGTCTGCAGCACGTTGATGAGCTGCTTGGAGAAGTCCTGCCGGTTCTGCACGACCGAGAGGTTGGAACCGAGCGCGCTCGCGGCCGAGTTGAGCGTGCTGCCGGCCGACGTCAGCGTCGCCAGCGTGGCGTTCACGTCCGAGTTGAGCAGGAAGTTGCCCAATCCCGCGCCGCTGGTGCTGTTCGGGGTGTTGGAGCTCGTGATCGCGCTGAGGCCGAGACCGCTCGCGGTGGCGTCGACCGAGGCGACGTCGAGGTTCGAGCTGCCGGTGTCGTTGAACTTGATCTTCAGGTCGTTGCCCGTGCCGGCGATCAGGTTGACGCCGTTGTAGCTGGCATCACCGGCGAGCTGCGTGATCTGGTTCAGCAGGTTGTTGTACTGCTGGGCCAGCGACTTGCGCTGTGACACGCCCGAGATCGCGATGTCGCTGCTCGCGAAGGTGTTAACGCCGTTGTATGACGAGAGCGCGGTGGCTGAAGCCGTCGCGAAGCCGAGCGCTGTCATGCTGGCCGTGGTCTGAAACTCGACGTCGGCCTGGGCGTTCAGGACGATCTTGGTGCCGGTGCTGTCGGTCGAGAAGATCGCGCCGGCGCCGAACGAGCCGTTCGACGAGGTGCTCTGCGCGGCGACAGCGGCGTTCAGCGCCGAGACCGTCGCGGTGATGCTGCTGGACGCGGAGGCGGTGACCGTCGTTCCGTTGACTGAGAACGAGACGGCGGAGCCGCTCGAGGCCGTGCTGTACGCGTTGGTCGCCGTGCCGGTGGTGGAGAGCTGGGTCGAGAGCGCCTGGTTGGCGATCGACTTGGCCTGATCCACGAGCTTCTGGATCGAGGTGATGCCCTGGTTGGCGGCCTGGATCGCCTGGACGCCGTTGGAGACGCCGTCGAGCAGGGAGTTCAGGCCGTTCGAGCGGCTGTCGAGGGCCTGCGACGTGAAGAAGTTCGTCGGGTTGTCGAGGGCCGAGTTGACCGTCTTGCCGGTCGCGAGGCGGTTCTGGGTGGTCGCCATCAACGACGCGGTGTCCTGCAACGAGAGCAGGTTCTGGCGCGTGGCCGCCGACAGGGTGATGGAGGACATTGTTCGCAACCTCTTCGATGAGCGAGCACCTCAGCTCTTCAGCCAGTCATCCCCAAGTGTTTGACAGTTGAGAACAACACGAAGCCTTTTCTTGATGCTCTCATTGGCGCCGATCGATCCTTCTGGCCGATCTTAAAAGCGCTCCGGGGTTACGATTGCCACAAGAAGCTTAAAAGTTCGCTAACCAATTCCTTTGGCGGGCGATCAAGCGTAATCATTAACCCGTCTGCGCCCCCCCCGGGTCTCGAGATCGCGATCTTGATCGGTATCCGGCGGCCGGACGGTGCGCTTGGTGCGCCCCGGCAACGGCCCGTGCCGGACACCGCCAAGCAGGCACGGGGCATCCGGACGGCCTGCATCACCGCCGTTCGTCCGGCAGGGGCGGGGCGCGCCGCTCACGCCTTCGGGAAGTCGTAGAGTTCAGCCGGGTTGTCGACGAGGATGCGCGTGCGCGCGCTCTCATCCGGCACGAAGGTCGGGAACAGGTCGAGCAGCAAGGCGTCGTCGGGCTTCTTGGCCTGGCTCTCGGTCGGGTGCGGCCAGTCGGTGCCCCAGAGGCACCGCGTCGGCGCGGCAGCCGCGAAGGCGCGGGCGACGGCCACGGAATCCGCGTAGGTGGGCGGCCCGACCGTGGTGTCGGCGTAGAGGCCCGTCAGCTTCACCCAGGTGTTGCCCTGATCGAGGAGCCGGCGAATCAGCTTGAAGGTGTCGCTCTCGACCCCTGCGGGCTGCGGGCAATGCGCCAAGTGATCGAACACCAGCTTGCCACGGATCTTGAGGAAGGTGTCGGCCGCCGCCGCGATCTTCTCGCCCGGCATGTTGATCTGGCAGTGCCAGCCGAGGGCGTCCACCCGCCGGGAGAGCGGCTCCAGCATGTCGAGCGTCGTGGCGCCCGCCTGAGCGAGATTGAAGCGGATGCCCCGGATGCCGAGCGCGTGCATGCGGTGAAGTTCCGCGTCGCTGACGGAGGGATTCACCACGGCGACGCCGCGGAAGTTCGGGCCCAGGGCCGCCATCCCTTCGAGCGTCGGACGATTGTCGACGCCGTACAGGGAGGGCTGGATGACGACGCCGCGGCTGGTGCCCAGACGGGCCTGCAACGCCCGGTAATCGTCCGGCGTCGCGTCGGGCGCCGGCAGGCCGCCCGCCGCCGGAGGGAAGCGATTGTCATAGATGTGGAAATGGCAATCGGTCGCGTTGGCCGGGACCCGGAACTTCGGCGCCTCGCTGCCGGCCGAGTAGCGGACGGCGTGCTGCGCGCGGGCCGGCCGTTGGTCCAGACCGAACGAGGCGCCGAAGGCCGCCGCGGCGGCGAGCACGCGGCGTCGGCTGGGCTGTGATTGCGTCATGTCATCCTCCCGATCGTCAGAACCCGGCCGTCGCGCGGCGGGCTTATCTTGTCGGACACCCCAGAACTGAGCGGATCCGCCGCGCCGGATCGCGGCGGAGCGGCGGGCGCACCCGGTTTCAAACGGCAGGGGCGGGGCCCGGTTTCCCGGAGCGCGCTACATCTGATGCCGTCGCGCCGAGGCACCGGTCGGATCCCCGCCGGGTCCGCCGTCAGGCGTTGTCGCCCCGGATCGCCGCGATGACGGCATCGGTGACCTTCCGGGTCGTCGCCGTGCCGCCGAGATCGGGGGTGTGCAGGCTCGGATCCGCGGTGACGCGCTCCACCGCCCGCATCAGCCGGTCGGCTGCCGGCCCCTCGCCGAGATGCTCCAGCATCTGGCACGCCGTCCAGAAGGTCGCGATCGGGTTCGCGATCCCCTTGCCGGTGATGTCGAAGGCGGAGCCGTGGATCGGCTCGAACATCGACGGGTAGGTGCGCTCGGGATTGATGTTGGCGGTGGGGGCGATGCCGAGGGAGCCCGCCAGCGCCGCCGCGAGGTCCGACAGGATGTCGGCGTGCAGGTTGGTCGCCACGATCGTGTCGAGGGTCTCGGGCTTCATCACCATCCGCATGGTCATGGCATCGACCAGCATCTTGTCCCAGGTGACGTCGGGGAAGTCCGCGGCGACCTCGGCGGCGATCTGATCCCACATCACCATGGCGTGGCGCTGGGCGTTCGACTTCGTGACCACCGTCAGGAGCTTGCGCGGGCGGGACTGGGCGAGCTTGAACGCGAAGCGGATGATGCGGTCGACGCCCGAGCGGGTCATCATCGAGACGTCGGTGGCGACCTCGTTGGGATGACCCTGGTGGACCCGGCCGCCGACGCCGGCATACTCGCCCTCCGAGTTCTCGCGCACGATCACCCAGTCGAGTTCCGGACCCGAGACGTGGCGCAGCGGGCTGGTGATGCCCGGCAGGATGCGGGTCGGGCGGACATTGGCGTACTGGTCGAAGGGCTGGCAGATGTTGAGCCGCAGCCCCCACAGGGTGATGTGGTCGGGCACGTCCGGCGCGCCCACCGCGCCGAAGAAGATCGCATCGTGGTCCTTGATCTGCTCGCGGCCGTCCGCGGGCATCATCACGCCGTGCGTCTTGTAGTAATCCGACCCCCAGTCGAAGTGATCGAAGTGGAACCGGAACGTCCCGGTCTTCTCGGCGAGCGCGTGGAGCACCTCGATGCCGGCGGCGATTACCTCGACGCCGATCCCGTCGGCGGGAATGGCCGCGATGGTGTAGGTCTTCGTCACAACAGATCTCCTTGTGCCCTGTGGATGAGGGAGTGTTAGCGCGCCGGGGCGCGTGCGGGCGCGGCGCGCCGCCCGGCGCGGGCGACCGCCAGCGTGAGGACGGCCGAGAGGATGAGCAGCCCGGCCACGAAGTACAGGCCGCCCGCGAAGCTGCCGGTCCGGTCTTTGACCCAGCCGATCACCCAGGGGCCGACGAAGCCGCCGAGATTGCCGATCGCGTTGATCGCCGCGATGCCGACCGCCGCGGCCGGACCGGAGAGGAACATCGTCGGCATGGCCCAGAGCGGCGGCTTGGCGGCGCTGATGCCGACATTGACCAGGCTGAGCGCGGCAACGATCGCCACCACCGAGGCCGCCCCTCCGGCCAAGACCAGACCCAGGGATGCGGCGAGGCACGCCACCACCACGTGCCACGTGCGCTCGCCCGTCCGGTCGGAATGGCGCGCCCACAGCACCATCGCCACCACCGCGACGGTCGGCGGCACGGCGTTGAGCAGGCCCACCGTCATGGTGGACAGGCCGAGGCCCTTGATGATCTGCGGCGCCCAGATGCCGAGCGTGTAGAGGCCCGCCGAGGTGCCGAAATAGATCAGTGCCAAAGCCAGCACGCGCGGGTCGGCGAGCCCGCTCAGGAGGTCGTGCTGGGCGCTCGGCTGCTTGCGGGCGCGCTCCGCCGCCATCTCCGCCACGAGCCACGCCCGCTGGTCGGCGGCGAGCCACGTCGCCGCCTCGGGCCGGTCGGTCAGGTAGAACAGCACCATCACGCCCAGCACCACCGCGGGAACGGCCTCGACGATGAACATCCACTGCCAGCCGTGGAGACCCAGGAGACCGTCCATCTCGAGCAGCAGGCTCGACAGCGGCGAGCCGAGCAGCACCGAGATCGGCGCGGCCGCCATGAACAGCGAGACCACCGCCGCGCGGTAGCGGACCGGGAACCAGTAGCTCAGGTACAGGATGATGCCGGGGAAGAAGCCGGCCTCCGCGGCGCCCAGCAGGAAGCGCAACACGTAGAAGCTGGTCTCGCCCCGGATGAAGGCGAAGGCCCCCGACAGGATCCCCCAGGTGATCATCACGCGGGCGATCCAGAGACGCGCCCCCACCTTCTCGAGGATGATGTTCGACGGCACCTCGAACAGGAAATAGCCGAAGAAGAAGATGCCGGCGCCGAACCCGAAGACAGTCGATGTGAACCCGAGGTCCTTGTTCATCGTCAGCGCGGCGAAGCCGATATTCACGCGATCGATGAAGGCGATGAAGTAAAGCAGGCAGATGAAGGGAACCAAGCGCCACGCGACGCTGCGCATGGTGGCGTGCTCGAGCGAGCCGTCCATCCTGTCCTCCCGTTGGCGGGCGCCCTTGGTCTCTTGCGCGCCATCTTCCATGCAAGCTTGAATACCGGTAGATCCTGAGTGCGGAGGTGTCAACGCCGGTTCCGCGGCCGGCGCGGACGGTGCTAGGGCTGCTGGGCCGAGGGCGGTGGCGTTCGGAGGGTGTCGGCGTCATGACCGGTCCGGCTTCCGGCTGGCCGTTCGTCATGCCGGAGCCGGGTTCGGGAGCCGCCGACGCGCCGGGCATGGACTCCGACATCCGTTCCGGCGTCCGAATGCGCCTGCGGCGCCCGGACTGTCGGCATGAAGGGTGGCTCGGGACCGACACAGGTCACCGGGCCTGCGCTCGCGTCCGAGCGCGGGACCCGGAACGGAGGAGGCAGGGGATGGCGCGGGCGCAGCCCAGCAAGGGTCCGGTCGGGCAGGGGGGCGCCGATGACGGCGAGAAGCGCACCTCCCTGGTCGATGACGCCTACGCGGCGATGCGGGCCGCGATCCGGGATGCCAGCTTCGCCCCGGGCTACCAGGCGTCCGAGCAGGAGATCGCTCTGCGGCTGGGTATGAGCCGGACGCCGGTCCATGAGGCGGCGATCCGGCTGCAGGAGGACGGCCTCGTGCGCGTCCTGCCCCGGAAGGGCATCCTGATCCTGGCGCTCGCCCCGGACGACATGCGCGAGATCTACGACGTCATCATCGCGATGGACGGCCGTGCGGCCGAGCTGGTGGCCGCGCTGCCCGACAGCGCGCGCTTGGCGGCCGCGCAGGCGCTCGACGCGCAGACGGATGCGATGGCGGACGCGCATGCCCGCGGCGACCTGCCGGCCTGGGGGCAGGCCGACGCCGCCTTCCATGCCGCGCTGATCGAGCAGGCCCGGAACGGACGGATGAGCCGGATCGTCCAGGCCATCAACGATCAGTCGCACCGGGCGCGGATGCTGACGCTCAACCTCCGCCGGACCCTGGACGCCTCGATCGCGGACCATCGCCGGATCGCGCAGGCCATCCGCGCGGGCGACGCCACCGAGGCGCTCGAGGCCGCGCGCCAGCACCGTATCCGGGCCCGGAACGAGCTGCTGCCGCTGCTCGACAGCTACGGGCTCAAGCATCTCTAGCGGCGCGCGGCGTCGCCCGGGCGCGGGGCCGGTTCGATCCCGCCCGCGGCGACGAGGCCCCTCCAACCCGTCCCCCTCATCCTGAGGTGCGGCGATGCCGCCTCGAAGGAGCCCTCCGGAGGACGCGCGATCCCGGGAGCCCTCCTTCGAGGCCTCCGCTGCGCTCCGGCACCTCAGGATGCGGGTGGGGTTTGGAAGATCCCATCGCGTGCCGACGCCGTCGCGCGTGGCCCGACCCGTATGACGCCTCGTGACGGCGTCACGTCCCGTCTTGCCGCCCCGTCCGCTACCCCGATGCTCCGGCCATCCCGGACCGCGTCGCGGCGGCCGCACCGCCGGAGAACCGGCCTAGCGCAGGACGAGACCCGACAACGCGTAGGTGAGGGCGGCGACGAGGCCCGCGGCCGGCATCGTGATCACCCAGGCGACCACGATCCCCTGCGCCACGTTCCAGCGGACCGCCGAGACCCGGCGGGCCGCTCCGACCCCTACGATCGCCCCGGTGATCGTGTGGGTGGTGGAGACCGGGATGCCGAACGCCGTCGCGGCGAACAGGGTCACGGCGCCGCCGGTCTCGGCGCAGAAGCCCTGCATCGGCGACAGACGGGTGATCTTCGAGCCCATCGTGTGGACGATCCGCCAGCCGCCCAGCAGGGTGCCCAGCGCCATGGCGGTCTGGCAGGAGAGCACCACCCAGAGCGGCACGTGGAAGCTGCCGCTCTCGCCGTGGGCGTAGAGCAGGGCGGCGATGATGCCCATGGTCTTCTGGGCGTCGTTGCCGCCGTGGCCGAGGGAGTAGAGCGAGGCCGAGACGAATTGCAGGCTCCGGAACAGCCGGTCGACGGCGACCGGGGTGGAGCGGATGAAGACCCACGACACGGCCAGCACCAGCAACAGACCGAGGATGAAGCCGAACGCGGGCGAGAGCACGATCGCCGCGCTGGTCGCGATGACGCCGTGCCAGACGATCACGCCCGTCCCCGCCTTGGCGATCCCGGCGCCGAGCAGGCCGCCGATCAGGGCGTGCGAGCTCGAGGACGGGATGCCGGCGTACCACGTGAGCAGGTTCCAGGTGATCGCCCCGCCGAGGGCGCCCAGGATCACCCGGTCGTCCACCGCCGCGACGTCGATGATGCCGGAGCCGACCGTGCCGGCGACGTGCAGGCCGAACACGAGGAACGCCACGAAGTTGAAGAACGCCGCCCAGAAGACCGCGTAGCGGGGCGCCAGCACCCGGGTCGACACGATGGTGGCGATGGAATTCGCGGCATCGTGCAGCCCGTTCAGGAAGTCGAAGACCAGCGCGAGGGCGATGAGGATGACGAGGAGCGTCACGCGTGCGGCTCGTCGACTCAGACGTGCTCGACGACGATGCTGCTGATCTGATTTGCCACGTCCTCGAACCGATCCATGACCTTCTCCAGATGATCGTAGAGTTCTGAGCCCACGAGGAAGGCCATGGGATCCTGCCGGGACGCCTTGAACAGCGCCTTCAGCCCGGCATTGTGCAGATCGTCCGCGCGGCCTTCCAGCTCGATGACGCGCTCGGTCAGGCTGTTCAGGGCGGCGGCGTTCTCGCCGAGCGCCCGCAGCTTCGGCAGCGCCTCGGCGGTGACCCGCGCGGCCTCCTGGATGACCGCGCCCATCTCGCGCATCGCCGGCTCGAACGCCGTCACCTCGAAGAGCTGGACCGCCTTGGCGGTCTTGAGCATCTGATCGATGGCGTCGTCGAGGGAGGCGACGAGCGCCTGGATATCGCTGCGGTCGAAGGGCGTGATGAAGGTCCTGCGGACCGCCAGGAGCGCCTCCCGGGTGATCGCATCGGCCTCGTCCTCGTGCGCCGCGATCGCCGCGCAGGCCCGCGGGACATCCTGCGTGCCGTCGAGGAGGGTCCGCAGGGCCGCTGCGCCCTCGACGAGCGTGGCGGCATGACGCTCGAACAGGACGAAGAACCGATCTTCCTTCGGCATCAGCGCCCGAAACCAAGCCAGCATGTCGCGTCCAGATCCAGAGACTCGCTGTGACCGCCGGTCAGATCAGCGCCCGGCAGGCACAACCCCCGAAGGGCCCGAACCGATCCAGACCGCAGGGCGCGAGGCCCGCATCGGGAACAGCACGCTGCCGAGATCCCGCCAGCCGCCCGGGCATACCCCGGACGCGGTGCCCGAGCCATGCGCGAGACCCGATGTCCTTGCGCCGGATCAAGGACCCCGGTGCCGGCCACCCGGACAATCGATTCGTCCCGAGCGGAGGCCGAACGATGCGCACCTACAGCGTCACCTTCTACACGACTGTCGCCGACGAGACCGGCCACGAGCACCGGGTCGTGCAGGGGACGGTGAGGGTCCGCGCCTACTCGGATGTCTCCGCCGAGTGGCAGGCCAAGGCGCTGCTGTGCGAACGGGCGCGGATCATCGATTGGCGGCTCCGGGCGGACGGCTGCGAGACCACCGCGCTCTCCGACCTCGCCGCGTGAAGCGCCCGCCGCGCATGGCGGGCGCTCCCGGGGACGGGCACGGGAGGCGGCGGCTCCGCCGGCCTGCCTCCGGCGAACCGGCGGAGGCCGGCCCCTGCACAGCGCTTGAGCATCTGCATCGTGGTGACGCGTAGACGCTAGGCACTTTCACCTTATTCTGTAGATACATTTCGAAATGTTTCCAGATAACATGAGAAATATGACGGTATAGACACAATAGAACGTGGCCGAAAAATCACATTCGACACGAACAATAGCCAAGTCGCTCCGAAGTCTATTGTCCGACCGCGCCGGCCTGCGCATGATCGCAGCGCTCTGAGGCATCGCGACGCGAGAGCCCGGATGAGCCCGCCGCAAAGACGCGGGCCGAACACACAAGACGCGGCCAGACCCGGAGAACCGGGCAGAGCCGCACCACGGGTCTCGAAGCTTTGGAGATGTCTATGAAGCTCTTGAAGAGCGCGCTGCTCGGGTCTGCGGCCGCGTTCGCGGCGGTGGGCGCCGCGCACGCCGCCGATTTGCCGGTCAAGAAGGCGGTTCCCGTCGAGTTTGTCCGTGTCTGTAACGCTTACGGCGCCGGCTTCTTCTACATTCCCGGCACCGACACCTGCCTGCGCGTCTCGG